>DASWBG010000029.1:0-51851 GCA_036390715.1 Gemmatimonadaceae bacterium | reverse complement strand
GGGCACGAAGTCCACTTCATCACCTATCGGCAACCATTCCGCCTTCCGTCGTTTCTACCGCGCATTTTTTTTCACGAGGTCGATGTCGGCCGCTACCCCCTATTCGAGTTTCCGCCCTACGACCTCGCTCTGGCTGTGCGGATGCACGAAGTGGTCAAGAGCCACCACCTCGAGCTGCTGCACTGCCATTACGCGATCCCGCACGCCACGAGCGCCTGGATCGCGCGCGAGATGCTGCACGAGACGGGCGAAGACATCGAGGTGATTACCACGCTTCACGGAACGGACATCACCATCGTCGGTCAGGACCCTTCGTTCTATCCGATAACGAAATTCTCGATCGAGAAGTCGGATCGCATCACAGCGGTCTCGCAGTACCTGAAGGAGGAGACGTGTCGCGCATTTGGGTGCGATGGGCCCGCTATCGATGTGATCCACAACTTCATCGACCCGGACGTCTACGATCGCGGAAAGTATCCGTCATTGCTGAGGAAGCAGTTCGGATCATCGAAGCCTATCCTGATGCACGTCTCGAACTTCCGAACCGTCAAGCGAGTTCGTGACGTTATCCGCGTTTACGCCGAAGTAAATCGCGAGATTCCCAGTGTGCTCGTGATGATCGGAGATGGTCCCGACCGACCCGCAGCCGAGGAAGAGGCGCGCATGCTCGGCGTCGAGAATTCCGTGTCATTCCTGGGGAAGCTCGATCAGATCGCCCCTCTACTCGCGGCCGCGGATCTGTTCCTCCTGCCGAGTCAGAGCGAGTCGTTCGGATTGAGCGCGCTCGAAGCACTCGCATCGGGTGTACCTGTGATTGGGACCAAAGCCGGTGGCCTTCCGGAAGTGGTACGGGATGGCGAGACTGGCGTCCTGTGCGGCGTCGGTGACACCCCGGGCATGGCCGCGGCCGCGCTCGAGATTCTCCATGATCGCAACCGGTGGTCGGAAATGAGCAAGCTGGGGGCTGCGGATGCTCGCGAACGATTTTCTCG
This sequence comes from Gemmatimonadaceae bacterium, assembly GCA_036390715.1. Lineage (GTDB taxonomy): Bacteria > Gemmatimonadota > Gemmatimonadetes > Gemmatimonadales > Gemmatimonadaceae > UBA4720. The sequence goes on along the minus strand of DASWBG010000029.1, from coordinate 50,859 downwards.
CGACGCTATCGTAACCAAATACGAAACACTCTATCGGAAATCACTCCCCTCCCAAAAAACATGACACCCCTTCAGGCGATCGCGCTCGGAATCATTCAGGGGCTCTCCGAGTTTCTTCCCATTAGCAGCTCGGCGCACCTCATTCTCGCTCCCTGGTTTTTCGGTTGGGAGGATCCGGGGCTTGCGTTCGATGTCGGTCTCCATTTCGGGACACTACTGGCGGTGCTCTGGTATTTCCGAATGGAGTGGCTGACGCTTATCAAGGCCGCGTTCGGAATCGTTACCACACGACGCATTGAGACTCCCGAAAAACGAAAGGTGATTGCCCTCATCGTGGCCACGATCCCGGGCGCCATCGGCGGGTACCTACTTCAATCGAGAGCGGAGACGGCGTTTCGGAGTCCAGAGTTAATTGCGATCGCGCTGATCGTGATGGGACTTATCCTGTGGGCGGTCGACAAGGCCGTCGACCAGCGCCGCGTGCTCGGCGAAATGCGCTGGGTGGATGCGCTCCTGATCGGATTGGCGCAGGTGATCGCATTGATTCCCGGCGTCTCGCGCTCGGGTTCCACAATCACTTCTGCGCGGGGCCTGCGCTTCGATCGCGAAAGCGCGGCGGAATTCAGCTTTCTGATGAGTATGCCGATCATCGCGGCCGCAGTCGTGCTCGAAGGTCCCAAGGCGTTGCATGAAGGCGTAGTGACGAACGAGCTGATGTCGGGCGTTGTTGCATCGGCGATCAGCGGCTGGCTCGCCATCTCGATTCTCATGCGGTACGTGAGCAGGCACAGCTACGGAATTTTCGCCTGGTATCGCGTCTTACTCGGTATTGCAGTCCTGGCGGTGATTCACGCGCGCGGATAGCGAGGTCCGCTTCGATGGAGCTACGCACGAAGCGATCGAACGAATGCTCGGGCTTCCGCGCGTGGAGCTCCTCGAGTCGACCACGTCCACGCTCGACGTCGCGCACCGCATCGCGGCCCGGGGCGCGCCAGCGGGAACGCTCGTGATCGCCAATGAACAGACCGCGGGTCGCGGGAGGGGTGGGAAGAGCTGGCAGTCGTCGCCGGGTGATGGTCTCTGGCTTACTCTGATCGAGCGTCCGGCGGATACCTCAGGCCTCGGAGTTCTCTCCCTGCGCGTCGGGCTAGTGGCTGCCGAAGCACTCGACCGGTTTGCCTCGGAGCCCATCCGTCTCAAGTGGCCCAACGACCTTTACGTCGATGAAAAAAAGCTAGGCGGCATTCTCGTAGAGGCGCGGTGGCGCGAACAGGCGGTCGAGTACGTGGCGATTGGCCTGGGCGTGAATGTGAAAGTTCCTCGAAACGTGCCGTCTGCGGCCGGACTCGAGGCGGGAACCGACCGACTCGACGTCCTGGGTGAGCTCGTTCCAGGCGTTCTCGCGGCTTCACGGGCAACCGGTCCGCTCAAGGCCGATGAAATGGAGGAGTTCGACGCCCGCGATCTCGCCCGTGGGCGAAAGTGCATTGAGCCCGCCGTCGGTCGGGTCGCGGGAATTAGCGCGACTGGCGAGCTCCTCGTGGCGTTGGCAGACTCCCTGACTCCATTTCGCTCCGGCTCCCTCGTGCTCGAGGATCCCCAATGATCGTCGTCTTCGATGTCGGCAACTCCGAGATCACCATCGGAATCTTTGATGGGGAAGAGCTCGTGTCCCATTGGAGGCTGACGACAGCGGCGCCGAGGACGGCGGACGAGCTGACCCTCCTGATTCGATCGATCGTAGGGCCGGGGATAGCATCGCCAGAAGGGGCGGACGGGTCGGCAATCTGTTCCGTGGTACCAGCGATCACTCCGATGCTCGCGGAAGCCTGTGAGATGTGCTTTGGCGACAAGCCGATCATGATCGACGCCCGCGCGAAACTCCCGATCAAGCTCGATGTGGAGGAGCCCTTTACTGTCGGCGCCGATCGAATTGCCAATACCCTCGCCGCCAGCCGAATCCACAAAAGGGATGCGATCGTCGTCGACCTGGGCACCGCCACGACCTACGACTGCATTACTGCCGATGGGACCTTCCTCGGTGGTGTGATTCAACCCGGGATCATGATCTCGGCCGACACCCTGTTCCGGCGCACTGCGCAGCTCCCGGCTACCGACATCGTCCCACCAAAGAGGGTCATCGCGAGGCGGACCGACGAGTGCATCCGGGCCGGGGTCCTTTACGGCGCGGTGGACTCGATCGACGGCATCGTCCGGCGCATCAAGAAGGAATGGCCGGGAAGGACCCCACCGCTGGTAATCGCGACGGGGGGCATGGCAGAGGCGATCAAGCCCCATTCGACCGAGCTCGAGCTCGTTGACCCTTTCCTGACGCTAAAGGGCATCCGCCTGGGCTACGAGCTGCTAACGTAGCAGTCGGGTAACACCCGCCCTGGGTAAAGCGGTTCCGGGTTGACTGACCCCTCCCGGACCCGTTAAGTTGAAGGCTTAGCACTCACCACGGTAGAGTGCTAACAGCAGAGCCACCCACAACAAGCCACTTTTTTCCAGCAGAAGGGCAGCTAACTATGGCAACAAAAACGCAAACCAGCACGAAGGTCGCTCCCCTCGCAGATCGCGTCGTCGTTAAGGCGCTGGAGGACACGGAGCAAATGCGCGGCGGACTCTTTATTCCCGACACCGCCAAGGAAAAGCCGCAGCAGGGCGAGATCATCGCCGTCGGCCCCGGGCGTTACGAGAAGAACGTCCGCGTTCCGATGGAAGTTAAGGTTGGAGACAAGGTTCTGTACGGCAAGTACAGCGGCACCGAAGTCACGATCGACACCGAACAGTATCTGATCCTTCGCGAGTCCGATGTGCTCGCGGTTGTGAACTAAACCAGACACCCACAGAGCAAATCATATGGCAGCCAAAGAACTACACTTCAACACCGATGCGCGCGCGGCTCTCAAGCGCGGCGTCGATCAGCTCGCGGAGGCGGTCAAGGTCACGCTTGGCCCCAAGGGACGGAACGTCGTCATCGACAAGAAGTTCGGTGCGCCGACCGTCACCAAGGACGGAGTAACCGTCGCCAAGGAAATCGAGCTCTCCGATGCGCTCGAGAACATGGGCGCGCAGATGGTGAAAGAAGTCGCAACCAAGACCAGCGATCTGGCGGGGGACGGCACTACCACCGCGACCGTATTGGCACAGGCGATTTTCCGCGAAGGCCTCAAGAACGTCACCGCCGGCGTCAACCCGATGGCGCTCAAGCGCGGCATTGATGCCGCGGTTTCCGCCGTCGTCGAAGAGCTCAAGAAGATGAGCGTCCCGACCAAGGGCAAGAAGGAAATCGCCCAGGTTGGATCGATCTCCGCCAACAATGACAAGGAGATCGGCGATCTGATCGCCGAGGCGATGGAGAAGGTCGGCAAGGACGGCGTCATCACAGTCGAAGAGGCCAAGGGCCTCGAGACGACGCTGGAGACAGTCGAAGGAATGCAGTTCGACCGTGGTTATCTCTCGCCGTACTTCGTCACCGATCCGGAGAAGATGGAAGCGGCGCTCGAGGACGCGCTGATTCTCATCCACGACAAGAAGATTTCTTCAATGAAGGATCTTCTCCCCATTCTCGAGAAGGTCGCGCAGCTGGGCAAGCCGTTGCTCATCATCGCCGAGGACATCGAGGGTGAGGCGCTGGCGACTCTGGTCGTCAACAAGCTTCGTGGCACGCTCCGCGTTTCCGCGGTCAAGGCCCCGGGGTTCGGTGATCGTCGCAAGGCGATGCTCGAGGATATTGCCGTCCTCACGGGCGGCCAGGTGATCTCCGAGGAAGTCGGATTCAAGCTCGAGAACGCCGTCGTGACCGATCTCGGTCGCGCCAAGCGTATCGTCGTCGACAAAGAGACCACCACGATCATCGATGGTCAGGGCGACGAGGACAAGATCAAGGGACGGATCAAGGAGCTCAAAGCGGCGATCGAGAAGACGACCTCCGATTACGACCGCGAGAAGCTCCAGGAGCGTCTCGCCAAGCTCGCCGGCGGTGTGGCGGTCATCAACGTCGGTGCCGCAACCGAGAGCGAGATGAAGGAGAAGAAGGCGCGGGTGGAAGACGCGCTACATGCGACACGCGCGGCCGTGGAAGAGGGAATCGTCCCCGGTGGCGGCGTAGCGCTCGTGCGCGCCCAGAAGGCGCTCAAGAACCTGAAGCTCGCCGAAGCGGACGAGCAGATCGGTGTTGACATCATCCGTCGCTCGCTCGAAGAGCCGATGCGCATGATCGTCCAGAATGCGGGTGGTGAAGGCTCGATCGTGGTCGAGAAGATCCGCCAGTCGAAGGAAGTCAACTACGGCTATAACGCTCTCACCGATGAGTACGAGGATCTGGTCCTGGCGGGCGTCATTGACCCGACCAAGGTCACACGCACGGCGTTGCAGAACGCGGCGTCGATCGCATCACTCCTCCTCACGACGGAAGCAATCATCGTTGAGAAGAAGGAGCCGGCTGGCGCCGGCGCTCAGGGTGGCGGCGCGCCCGGTGGTATGGGCGGGATGTACTAGCTGGGAACTGGCAACACTGCGGGATCTCAAGCGGGAGTCGCGTTCGCGACTCCCGCTTTTGTTTTGAACTACAACATCGAGGGGAGCAAGGTTGAAGGTGCGAGGTGCAAGGCTCGAGGCCTGAGGTAACGCGCACCACATTGCGCTTCTACCTCGTACCCCGGACCCAGTACCTCGCACCTTCCACCTAGCTCTTCTCGATGTTGCCGTTCAGTTGGTCGCGGTTGCAGTTGAGGCTTGCTCTTGACCGGCGAGCCAGGTCCACATATAATCCCAACTACAACTGAAGGCCCTGTGGTAATTTGCCGCGTATTGCAGCCACGTTAAATAAATGCTAAAAAGCGAGGAACGCCCGCGGCCACACAGCCTCGGGCGTTCTGCTTTATGCGCGGAGTCAATCAACCCGACTCCCCATGACTACTCAGCAACAGCTCGTGATCGACCCCGGACCCGCCCTCCAGGACTCTCCCTCTGGGCTGGATGCCACGAGCGATCCCACCAACACGTCCCCGCTCGAATCTTCATGTAATTTCGGCGAATTCGATGCGGCGGCGGTCCACTGCGAGATCGTTGGCCCTCGTGGAGCACCGGTCATCGCCGTGCTCGGCGGGATCTCCGCGTCGAAACACGTCACCTCGTCTGCCGCGAATCCGTCTCCGGGATGGTGGGAGGATGTCGTTGGACCGGGCCGCGCAATCGACACCCGACAGTTTCGGGTCCTGGGCATCGACTACGTCACGAGTGGAAAAAGTTCGGCTCCAGTTACAACCGCCGATCAGGCTGAAGCACTTGCCGTTGCCCTCGATCGAGTTGGAGTTCGAAGCCTCCACGCACTCGTGGGTGCATCCTATGGAGGGATGGTCGCCCTTGCATTCGGCGTCGCATTCCCGGCTCGAGCAGGACGCCTGGTCGTGATCAGCGCGGCTCATGAGAGCGACCCAATCGCCACTGCTCTGAGACATCTTCAGCGGCGCGTCGTAGCGCTTGGCAGCGCCGCGGGCCGCGAGCGCGACGGATTGGCAATCGCGCGTGGCATCGCGATGACGAGCTACCTTACGCCCCGGTATTTCGAGGAACGCCTCGAAGGGTGTGATCGGAACGATTCGACCCTGGTCGAGGATCGTATCGGGGGCTACCTCAAGAAGCGTGGCGAACAGTTCGCCGACCAGTGGACGTCCGAGAGGTACAACGCGCTCTCGCTCTCTCTCGACCTCCACAAGATCCGCCCCGAGGATATCACGATCCCCGCGACCGTGATTGCCATCAGTAGTGATCGGCTGGTGCCGGTCGCGCAAAGTCGCGAGCTCGCGCAGAGACTGGGCGGTCCAAGCCAGCTCATCGAGCTCGATTCATCTCTTGGCCACGATGCGTTTCTCGGCGATTTCTCTCGTGTTGCTCCATTTATCAACGAGCTGCTTCGGCTCGAACCGGAGGCAGTGTCATGAGCAACGAGACCAGACACCCATCGACCCGTCCTCCGCGGCGTCCATCAACGCGCGCGGTGCGTGCGGGAATAGCGACCGATCTACACCATGGCGCAGTGGTGCCCCCAATCCATCTCTCTTCCACATTCGCCTTTGAAGGATTCGGAAAGAAGAGGCTGTACGACTACACGCGCACGGGCAATCCCACGCGCGAGTACCTCGCGAATGCGTTGGCCGAGCTGGAGGATGGGGAAGGAGCGGTCGTGACGAGCACCGGAATGTCGGCGGTAGCCTTGGTACTGCAGCTCGTGCGGCCCGGAGATCTCATTCTCGCCGCTCACGACTGCTACGGCGGAACGCATCGCATTCTCCGCTCCCTCGCCGCGCGCGGGCAATTTGACGTTGCGTTCGTGGATCTCACGAGTGAAGCCGCCGTGGAGACGGTGAAATCGCGCCGGCCGAAACTGCTCTGGATCGAAACTCCAAGCAATCCGTTACTGAGGGTGACGAACCTGGCTCTGGTGATCGAGGCCGGGCATGACGTCGGCGCGATTGTGACCGTGGACAACACTTTCCTCTCACCGGTGTTGCAGCGGCCGATCGAGTTCGGCGCTGACCTCGTAGTCCACTCGACCACCAAGTACCTAAACGGACACAGCGACGTCGTCGGCGGCGCGGTCGTGGCAGCTGACTCGGCGCTCGTTGAGGAGCTGGCCTGGTGGGCGAACTGCCTCGGAATCACGGGCGCTCCCTTTGACAGCTTTCTCACACTGAGAGGAGTGCGGACACTTCATGCGCGGATGCGCGTCCACTGTGAGAACGCCGCACGCGTGGTGGACCTGTTGTGCGACCATCCCTCGGTGAAGCGAGTCTACTATCCGGGGCTGAGCTCACATCCCGGGCACAGCGTTGCCGCTTCGCAGCAGGCCGGCTTCGGCGCAATGGTGAGCTTCGAAGTAAACGGTGGAATCGATGGCGTGCAGCGGTTCGTCAACGCACTTCAGTGCTTCACCCTCGCAGAATCGCTGGGGGGTGTTGAGAGTCTGGTCGCGCATCCGGCGACGATGACGCACGCCTCGATGGACGAGGCGGCACGAGCAACCGCGGGAATCGAGGATTCGCTGCTGCGACTCTCGGTCGGAATCGAACACGCCGACGACCTCGTAGCGGACCTCGCGGCCGCGCTGGACCATGCCGCGGCGTTCGCTCCCGATAGTTATTCTGAGACACAACGCACGAACGTCGGCGCCACTGTGTGACCGTTGCACTCGAGCGTGCGGGATTGCACTATCTAGGTCCCGTCGGCCACTCCCCCACGCTCTTGCATCAGGGTCAACCCATGTCAGTCAGGATCGCAACAGCAGCGGTCATTTTCGCGGCCGGTCCACTCGCCGCCCAAGCTCCCACCACGGCATACATTGTCACGCGCCTCGGAGTCGACACCGTCGCCATCGAGCGTTATACGCGATCTGCAAGTAAGCTCGAGGGAGATGTCGTGGTAAGAAACCCACGCGTGCAGACGTTCCACTATGTCGCCGATCTCGGAGCAAGAGGCCAGCTCAAGACTTTTCATCTGACGGCGCGTCGAGCGGACGCCGAGCCATCGGCCCCGCCACGACTCGAGGTGGTGGATACGTTTGGCGATTCGGTCGCCGTAGTGGAGGTTACGCGAGCCGGTGCGCGTGACACCGCTCTCTCCGGCCATCAGGCGTTCCATGGGCGGCCGGCGGTCGCATTTCCAAACGCACCGCCTGCGTATGGCATCTACGAACAGATCCTTGCGAATTCCGCGTTGAAGGGCGACAGCGTCGCATATGCGCTTATCGGGCGACCTGTAGCAGATCTATCGTGGATCATTCTCCGCAGGAGAGGAACAGACTCCGTGGCGTTCAGGAGCACATGGTTCCCGAACTGGATAGAAGTCGCTCGCGTCGATTCGCGCGGCCGGATTCTGGGCGTTAATTCAACTGCCACCACCGTCAAAACGATGGCAGAGACGGCTCCGGGCCTGGACTTCGACCGTGTGGCGTCGGGCTGGGCTGTCGCGGAGAAAGCCAAGGGTCCGGCAGGATTGGTGTCACCGCCTGATACGGTCAGAGCGACGGTGGCTGGCGCAAGCATCGCGGTCGCCTACAGTCGCCCCGCGAAACGCGGCCGCGTGATCTTCGGCAACATCGTTCCCTGGAATCAGGTCTGGCGCACCGGCGCGAACGCCGCGACGGTGTTCACCACCGACAAGGATCTCGTCTTCGGCGGCACGGTGGTGCCCGCCGGGAAATACACTCTGTGGACGCTTCCAACGCCGACTGGAGCGAAACTGATTTTCAACAGCGAGACGGGGCAGTGGGGTACCGATTATCACGCCGACAAGGATTTCGCGCGCGTCGACCTCACATCGAAGCAAATGTCGCCACCGGTCGAGCAATTCGTGATCGGGGTGGTTCCTCAAGGCTCCGGAGGCCTACTTCGTTACGCGTGGGACGACAGGGAATATTCGATTCCGTTCACGGTGAAGTAGGTTGACATCGACCGAAAACCCGGCGCGGGGAGATCGTTGGCTCCGCGCCGTAGGTTACGGATTGCTTGCCGAGATCTCGACGATCGTTACGATCATCGCGATAACGATGCTCTATCGCCACGTCTTTGTACGGGGACTGACGGAGTCAGCCTACGCCGCGTTCAATGAACGCACTGGGGCAATAGTCGGAATAGTCGGCGGCACGCTCTACACTTTTCTTTTCGCGCGGCGCCTGATGCCCCGGATTTCAGCGCGCTACATCGCGCACGGAATCGTCGTCGCGGCTGCGGCAATTGCGCTCTCAGTCCTTGGATCGATCGCCGGGCATCAGGGCGTCCCTTCCGCGTATATACTCGCCTCCGCGCTAAAGTTGGGCGCTGGCGCTCTGGCCGGACTCCTGGCGGCGAAGCAGTATGCGCCGACGGTCGGCTAGTGAATCACTCGACGATCGTCAGCGAAACGGGATTGTCGAGATAGACGACTTTCTCTTCTCGGCGCGAATGAAGTATTCGCCAGAACCAATTCTCGTCGTGTGGGGCGCCGCCATGCTCCATGATCAGCTTGGCGAGGTCGGCCACTTCCGTTGGATCCATTCGCAAGCATCCATGTGACGCGGCCGAGCCGAGGCTCTCGACATCCCCGGTCCCGTGGATGTAGTAGTCGGGGTCCTGGAAGAAAATCTTCACCACCTTCATCGGATTCTCCGGATCGCCCGGACCCTTCGCTGTCTTTCCCTTCGCCCATTCCGCGTCGGGCGGCGGACGCCAGCTGGGATTCCAGACGATCCTGCTGATGGGGAATGTGCCTACGGGCGTTGGATACTGGTCCTGGCCGACGGCGATCGCATAGGTCTTGAGCGTGCTGTCTCCGCGCCGAACGATAAGAATCCGCGCTCTCAGATCAGCCTTGAGCGTTAGAGGTGCCTCGCGAGGCGGGACCGACTCGACGGTTGTGTCACGACCCGCAGTAGCCGCGGTTCGGGGCAGCTCGATCTGAGCGGAGGCGCTGCTCGCCACGATTGCTGAGGCAAGGATGCTGATTACTAAAGTCTTACGATACATGCTCATTTAACGGCTGAGGCTGTTTGTTTGGCTGTGCTGTCAACTCACATGATTATTACAAATGCTGTTCCACAACCAGGGCCATTTTTGTTGGTCAACCGGGGAACTTTTTCGCGGTTCCCCAGGAGAGATTAGCCTCGCTGGCCGCCGCTGCCACGGCGCTGCATTTTCATGTGAGCCCGTACCGGCTGAAGCCCTTCCCCCGACAAAAAAACGTGTGCACCCACAATAAGGTTGTTCTGCTCGCGCTCCTCGCAGCTTCGTCCCCATCCGTCGAGTTGTGCGCGCAGAAGCTCGATCCGTCCCTCTATTCCAGTCTCGAATGGCGCATGATCGGACCCTTCCGCGGAGGGCGCACCATCGGCGCCACGGGAGTTCGAGGTCAGCCGAACGTGTTCTACATAGGAGTGAACAACGGCGGCGTCTGGAAGACCACGGACTACGGACGCGTATGGACGCCGATCTTCGACGACCAGCCCACGGGATCGATCGGCGACCTTGCCGTCGCACCATCGGATCCAAATGTGATCTACGTCGGAACCGGCGAGGGAGTGCAGAGGCCAGACCTCTCAACCGGCGACGGCGTCTACAAATCGACCGATGCAGGCAAGACGTGGCGTCACTTGGGACTTCGCGACGGACAGCAGATCGGTGGAATCATCGTTGACCCGCGCGACGAAAACCGGGTATTCGTCGCCGTGTTGGGCCATCCGTACGGCCCGAATCCCGAGCGCGGAGTTTATCGATCGACCAACGGTGGAGAGAGCTTCGAGCGCGTTCTCTACAAGGACGAGAACACGGGAGCGATTCAGGTGGGGTTCGATCCGGCAAATCCGCAAATAGTCTATGCGGCGCTCTGGGCGGGAAGGCAGGGACCGTGGGAGAACTCGTCCTGGAACGGCCCGCTCAGCGGCCTGTTCAAGTCGGTCGACGGCGGAACGACATGGCGTCGGATTGGCAAGGGATTTCCCACCGCGGCGCAGGGACTTGGCAGAATCGGATTCACCATCGCACCCAGCGATCCGCGGCGAATGTATGCCACCGTCGACGCGCCGACACAGGGCGGCATCTATCGCTCCGATGATGCCGGCGAGACCTGGAGAAGAACCAACGACGAGGTTCGAGTCTGGGGCCGGGCGTCGGATTTCGCCGAGGTAAAGGTCGATCCGCGAAATCCGGACGTGGTGTACTCGGCGAACACATCGACTTACCGCTCGAACGACGGCGGGACTACGTTCACCGCGATCAAGGGCGCGCCCGGAGGCGACGACTATCACCGGATTTGGATCAACCCGGATAATCCCGACATCATGATGATAGCGGCCGACCAGGGCGCTACGCTCACCGTGAATGGCGGGAAGACGTGGAGCTCGTGGTACAACCAGCCGACGGCGCAATTCTACCACGTGATCACTGATAATCGAATTCCCTACTGGGTGTATGGCGGCCAGCAAGAGAGCGGCTCGATCGGAACGATGAGTCGGGGCGATTACGGCGCGATCACATTCCGCGAATGGAATCCTGTCGGAGTCGAGGAGTATGGATACGTGGCTCCCGACCCGCTCGATCCGAACATCATCTACGGTGGGAAGATCACGCGATTCGATCAGCGCTCACGGGAGGTCCAGAACATAAGCCCCGAGGCCGTACGCTCGGGCAAGTACAGATTTCTTCGCACTGCGCCCGTGATTTTCTCGCCCGTGGACCCACACACGCTCTACTATGCGGGTAACGTTCTCTTCAAGACCACGAACGGCGGCCACAGCTGGGAAGTAATCAGTCCGGATCTCACCCGTCAGAATTACGAGGTGCCTCAGAGCTACGGGATTTATACCAACGGAGATCTCTCTCTCGCGAAGAATCGCGGCGTCATCTACGCCGTCGGGCCATCGTTCCGCAACGTCAACACACTCTGGACGGGGTCCGACGACGGGGTGATCAACCTTACTCGCGATGGCGGAAAGACGTGGACCAACGTCACGCCAGCCGCTCTGACTCCCTGGAGCAAGGTCTCGCAGCTGGAGGCGTCGCACTTCGATGACGAGTCCGCGTACGCATCTGTCAACCGATTCAAACTCGACGATCTGCATCCGCACATCTATCGCACCCACGACGGTGGAAAAAGCTGGAAGGAGATCATCAACGGAATTCCGGTCGACGAAGTGGTGAACTCGGTGCGCGAAGATCCCGTGCGGCGCGGCTTGCTGTTCGCCGGGACCGAACGCGCCGTCTACTTTTCCCTCGACGACGGCGACCAGTGGCAGCCGCTCAAGCTCAATATGCCCGCGACCTCGATTCGTGACCTGGTAATCCATGATGACGATATCGTCGTCGGTACGCACGGCCGCTCATTCTGGATCCTCGACGACATGACTCCGCTTCGGCAGCTCGACGCGAAGGCGGCGAGCGCGGCAACCTTTCTCTTCAAGCCGAAGCTTACCTATCGCTTCCGCCGCAACAAGAACACCGACACGCCCTTGCCGCCCGAAGAGCCGGCGGGGAAAAATCCCCCGGATGGTGCGATCATCAACTATCGACTGGGCGCCGATGCGGGGACACCGGTTGTGCTGGATATCCTCGACCAGGCCGGCAATACGGTCCGCAGCTTTTCCAGCGCCGACTCAGTCGAGCCGGTTGAGAAGGATCTCAATGTTCCGACTTATTGGGTTCGCCCCCAACAGCGCGTCGCCGTGAGTCGGGGGACGCACCGCTTCGTCTGGGATCTTCACTATCCACCGCCCAAGGTGCTCGGGCACGACTATCCGATATCAGCCATCTACGGCGACACACCCAGATTCCCGCTGGGACCGGCCGTATTGCCGGGCACGTACACCGTCCGTCTGACCGCGAACGGAAAGAGCTCAACGCAGCCGCTGACGATAAAAATGGATCCGCGAGTTCAGATCACCGATGCCGGCCTTCGTCTTCAGCGTGACATTGGTGTCCGAATGAACGATGCTATCAGCCGGGATTTCGCCGCTCTCAGCGAAGTGCGCGCCCGGCGAGCACTCTTGAGGGCGCAGCGTGAAGGCGCGAAGGCGAAGGAAGTAGCGGATTCTCTGGTGGCCCTCGATTCGTTGCTTGCCAACATCGAGACCGGCGCACAACGTGGAGGCGCCGCCAGCCTGGCTGTTCTGAATGAACAGCTGGCGGGGATTCTCGACACGGTGGAGGGTGCGGACGCCGAGCCTACGAGCCAGGTAGTAGCCGCCGCGGGAGATCTGGAGAAAGCTCTGGCGGCACTTCTCTCACAATGGTCCGATATTCAGCGGACGCGGATTCGCCCCGACCGGAAGTAGATTATGGAGTCCCAGTATGCGCAGCTCACCGGAGAACGCAATGACGACGAGCAAGGAAACCGAGTGGATGAATCACCCGAGGCTGCGGAAGCTGGTAACAGCCGTCAACGAGCTGACTCTCGCGGAACGGATCACGCTCGTGAAGGGACTCGTGCCGGCCATCGCCGACGAGCTGTCCGATACCGAGTACGAAAGATTCGTTGACGCGATACGATTGAAGGGGGAGCGGTTCCACGAAGCGCAGGCGCATCCCGGCGAGGGCAGGGCGGAGAGGAAGATTCCGGGCGACCGCGACATCGAAGGACGATAGGTCGCGGCGATGAACTTCTACTGGATTTTCGGAATTCTCATGGTTGCCGCGGTTCTGTTCGCGCTCTACGCCGGCACCCGGCGCCCCAAACCGTAGGCTAAATCCCGAGCGCGAGCTGGATCGGCGTGCTTGAGGTCGCGGCGCCCGCATCCACGCATATCGGTCCAACGACTCTATCCTGTGCCGCCGCGGTCAGGCGCCCCCTGAATCTCGCGCGGCGGAGCGAATCACCGACGGTACCGAGAGCGGTCCGCGGATTGTTGTTTTTCTCGCTGAGGTGAGCGAGCACAATGTTGTTGAGTCCCGAGTGGACGCTCTGAGTCGCCGCGTGCGCGGCGTCCCGATTGCTCAGGTGCCCGTACTTGCCGCGGATCCTCGCCTGGAGTGACGGTGGATATGGTCCCGCTCGCAGCATTCCCTCATCGTGGTTCGCTTCGATGACGAGAACGTCGAGCTTATCGAGGGCGCGCAATACGCTTTCTGTAACGTAGCCCAGATCGTAGACGATTCCTGCGCGCGCGCCTTCGCCGACCGACGTGACGATTACCGCGATCGGCTCATTCGCGTCGTGCGAGATAGGAACTGTCTCCAAATGAAAGTCGCCTACGACGACAGTGCTCTTCCTTGGCGTAAGAATCGTGCGAAGCTTTGCCCATTCCGGGCACATCATCCTGGTTCCGGCTGTGCAGACGACTGTCCAGCCCCATTTTCGAGCGGCCGCAGCAACGCCCTTGATGTGATCCGTGTGCTCGTGGGTGACAACGACGGCCTCGATGGATTCCGGAGCCACACCTGCCACGGCCAGACGCTGCTTGAGGACGCGGGGAGCAAATCCGGCATCAACAAGTATGCGCGAACGCGCGGTCTCGACGAGAACCGCATTCCCACTGCTTCCACTGCCCAGAACCCACAGCCTCATCAAATGCTCCAACGCCGTTTGTGCGCTTCCGCAAGCTGCTTCCGCGCCTTCGCTCCCAGCTCGACTTGCCGCCGCGACATCATGCGCTCAGCGACTACGAGGAATCTAGTGACATCGTAAGTATCGTAGGGCTCGCCATCGCCCCAGGCGAATGGAGGCACTGCTCTCGGTGGCACGTTGGCGCCGAAGACATTGGCGCCGGTGCCGATCACCGTGCCGGTGCCCAACATTGTTCCAATGCCCGTCTTCACGTGATCGCCGAAGAGTGTTCCCAGAAACTGCTGGCCGGTGCTTCGAACTCCCGATGGCGTCCATATCTGCACCGGCCCGTATGTGTTCTTCATATTGCTGGTCGTCGTCAGTGCGCCGAGGTTGACCCACCGTCCGAGATAGGAATGGCCGACGAATCCAGTGTGTCCCTTGTTGCTGTGTCCGAGAACGATCGAGGTGCTGATTTCGCCCCGAACCTTGCAATGATCGCCAATCGACGAAGTCACGACGCGGTCTCCCAGAATCTGCGAATCGCGACCGACTGAGATGGGCCCGATGAGGTGGGTGAACGGCGCGACGACAGCACCACGCCGAACCAGTATCGGCCCGGCCGACGCGTCGAGCACGACGTACGGTCCGATCAAGGCACCCTCCTCCACGAAGATCCCGTGATCGCCTAAGGTCGCCGCCGTGATTTTCGCTGTCGCCTCGAGTGATTTTCCGCGGAGGGGAATGTCCTCCATCAGCTGGTCACCCAGGGTGGCGATGAAATCCCACACCTCATTGATCCAGCGTCCCTTGATCCTCTGGCCGCCAAGTGTCGTCTGGATGGATCCGATGTCGACCGAGCCGTCGGAGAACTGTGAGACGGGAAGCGCTCGTGCAAGCCTCAGCGCACATGCGGCACCTTCGCACATCAGGAGGTCGAACCTTTCGAGGTTGAGATCGAGCGGGATCACGCATCGCGTGTTGACGACAATCGAGCCCGCTGGAATCTCCGATTTCGGGGTGAGAGCAGGAGGCGCGTTACCCTCTTCGAATTGCGCGAGATGGGCAGAGCTGATGAAACCGGCGCTCTGGAGACCGGTGACTCGCTCCCACCGTCTGCGAATGAGCGACGTGCCCGCCCGCAGCTCGGAACCGGGACGCGTCAAAGCAAACGGCTCGAACTGCCGCGCCTGCGCATCGTCGTAAAAGTAGAGTGCGCTCATGATTTCGCCCGCTCGCTCGCTGGGATCGATTCCACCAGCCGCTTCAGATCTGCTGCCTTCTCACGCGTGGTAACCAGCGTCAGTCCATCGTGCATGACTACCACCAGGTTGTCAACGCCGTAGGCCACCACCCGGCCGGAATCCGTGTGGATGACGTTGTCGCTGCAATCGACCATGTGGACGTCACCGGTGGTGACGTTTCCAAATTCGTCCTTGTCCCGGACCCGGCCGAGCGCTGCCCACGTACCAATGTCGTCCCAGCCGAAATCGCCGGGAATCACCGTCACGTTTCCACTGCGCTCCAGAACACCGACATCGACCGAGACCGGCTTTCCGACGCTGGCAAAAAAATCCGATGCCTCGGCGTCCTTACCGAGGCTCAGTGCCTTTGCCAGCTCGGGTGTATGCTGCTTAACCTGGGCCAGGAAGTCTCCGACATTCCAGACGAAGATGCCCGAGTTCCAGAGATAACCCTCCGAGCGCATCTTCTCCGCGCGGGCACGGTCGGGCTTCTCGACGAATCGCTTGACGGGAGATCCGCCTTGTTTGTTCGGATTGGCAGCCTGGATGTAGCCGAAGCCCTGATCGGCGCGCGTCGGGACAACACCAACCGTCACGAGCGTGTGCGTCTTGCGCGCGATCTCTTCAGCGTTGAGAAGGGTCTCCCTGAATTTCGCATCATTGCCGATGAACCAGTCCGCGTGGACAGAAATCATCGTCGCTTCCTTGCCGCCGCGACGCTCGATGGTGAGAGCCGCCCACGTCAGAGCCGCCGCAGTTCCGGCCGGCTGTGGCTCGGCGACGATGTTTTCGCGCGGTATCGGAGGAAGAAGCCGCCGGATCGGTTTCACGAGGCTCGCATTCGTGAGCACCAGCGTGTGAGCGGGATCCACGATCGGGCCGAGGCGGTCGACCGCATCAACCAGCAGCGGCTTCGCGGTTACCAGAGGCAATAGCTGCTTGGGACGCTCGGGCGTGCTGAGCGGCCAGAATCGCGAGCCGACTCCGCCGGCGAGGACGACAGCCCAGCGGCTCAATCGCCGCTCATTCCCGCTTCGTCAGGCGTTCCGGTGAGACGCGCGACGAGCGCGTAAAGTTTTTTCGGGCTGAACGGTTTTGTCAGGAACTGTGTCGCTCCCAACGCCAGCGCATCGCGTTCGTGTTTCGCGTCGCCACCGGCCGTAAGGATGATGCAGGGGAGCGTTTTGAATCTTTCCTGCTCGCGGATCTGACGAAGCACGTCGAGGCCGCTCAGTTTCGGCATCATAAGGTCCAGCAGTGCAAGATCGACGTGCTCGTCATTATTGATGAAATCGAGCGCCTCCTGACCGTCGTACGCGATACTGACTTTGAACGGACCTTGCTCGAGCTTCATCTTGATGATGCGACCGATGTGAGGCTCATCATCCGCGACCAGGATGTGACAGAGACGCGTTGCGGTTTCAGCCACGATCAGATCAGGGACGCTATGTTGCCGCGATAGCGGCGAACGTCGAACAGAAGACCGCCCAGATCGGCCGACTGACGGAGAAGCACGAGCAAGAGCGTGCTGTCAGCAAGGGCCGCGACGATTGCGTATCCCTTCTGGTGCTCGAGTATCGCCGTGTTCATAGGTCCCTGGATTGTCGCCTGACCGAGACTCTCCGCTTCAGACACGAGCGCCGGAACGCGCGCGGCGAGGTCTTCGTTGTTCAACCCGGGTGCGGCAAACCCTTCGATCAACAGACCGTCTTTTCCCAATACGAGAACCGCGTCAACTCCTGGGCGCTGCCGAAGCGCGCTCGTAAAATCTCTGATGTTGGGCATCGGGGGGTGAGGAAGTTGCGAAGCTAGGAAGCTGAAAGAGTGAAGTCAAGCGCGGCAATCGCTTGAACTGCCATAAGTTACGGGGTATTATCGTGAAGCAACCCCTCCAGTCTCTCATCTGTCTCATCTACCGAATGAAAGCTCGTCTCGTACTACTCGCGGCGATGTTTGTCGTGGTCGGCCTGAGCGCTTGTAGCAATCCTACAAACCTCAAGGCATCACTCCCGACAGCCGTCGACACGCTATCGGTCTTTGCGCTTTCCGGTACGCCTCCAACGTATCCGAGCGGAATCTCTATCCTTGCCCGGCAACCGGTCCGTGTTGACGGCTTCGCGGCGTTCGATGTTGCGTTGGACATCAACGCTGCCGGCAATGCCGTCATCTATCCAGTCAAGTTGGTCGTGAGCTCGCCGGGGGGCACGCGACCGGTTGGCATGCTCAAGTTGACCGCCGTTTTCGACTCGCTGGCGGCTGCTCCGAAGACCGGCTACGAAACGGATTCATCGCTCGTCATGGCGCCTGGCGAGGTGGTCGTGGTGCAATCGGCCCACAACAGCTCGGGTGATCTGTGCCAGTTTACACTCAGTCCGAACATTTACGCGAAGATCGCCGTCGACAGCATCAACCTCGCCTCCAGAACTCTCTATCTCCGGTTGGGGCTCGATCCCAATTGTGGGTTCCGTTCATTCGTAACTGGAATTCCCACGAGCTGATTGGTGCACGACCTCAGGATGGTGCGCGAGCACATCGACGCACTTCGCTCTGGCATGCGCCGGCGCGGAGCGCTCGATGCGCTGTCGCCGACCATCGAACGTGCGATCGCTCTCGACAAAGCGCGGCGCGACACCATTCAGGCTGTTGAGGAGCGGAAAGCCGCGCGCAACGCCGTCAGTCAGCAAGTGGGACAACGAAAGCGCGGCGGCGAATCGGCGGACGATCTTCAGCAGCAGTCGCGCGCGTTGGGAGACGAGATCGCACGACTCGATCGCGAGCTCGCAGAAACCGAGGGCGAGCTGTCGGCGATTCTCCTTGAGCTTCCAAACATTACACTCGATGAGGTTCCTCCCGGTGGAGAGGAGAACAACGCCCACATCAGGAGTTGGGGCACGCCGCGGGAAGGGGCGCGCGTTCAGCCGCACTGGGAAATCGGAACCAGGCTCAGGGTCATCGACTTCGAGCGAGGGGCCAAGATCAGCGGCTCCGGCTTCATAGTGTTTCGCGGGATGGGTGCACGTCTCGTGCGCTCACTCATGAATCTGATGCTCGACGTGCACACCAGGGAGCACGGTTACGAGGAGGCGTGGGTTCCGGTCGTCGTCAATCGCGCGAGTATGATCGGCACCGCGCAGCTTCCCAAGTTCGAGGAAGACATGTACGCGCTGAAGGGCGAGGACGCGTTTCTGATTCCCACCGCCGAAGTGCCGCTGACGAATCTTTACCGCGACGAGATTCTGCCGGAGTCGGAGCTGCCAAAATCCTTCACGGCCTACTCGCCCTGCTTCAGACGCGAAGCAGGAGCGGCGGGAAAGGACACTCGCGGCCTCCTACGCGTGCACGAGTTCGACAAGGTGGAGCTCGTACGCTACGTCACGCCCGAAAGCTCCGCCGAGCAGCTCGAGCTACTCACGGGCCACGCCGAAAAGATTCTGAAGCTGCTAGAGCTCCCGTATCGCGTCGTGCGTCTCGCGTCAGGGGACACCGGATTTGCCAGCGCGCACACCTACGACCTCGAGACATTTGCGCCCGGAGTTGGGAAGTGGCTCGAGGTGTCGTCGTGCAGCAACTTCACCGACTTCCAGGCGCGGCGCGCCAACATTCGCTACAAGCCGTCTGATGGCGGCAAGCCCCGATTCGTTCACACGCTCAACGGCTCCGGGCTCGCATTCCCTCGCGTCATCGCATCAATTCTGGAGCACCATCAGCAGGAGGATGGCAGCGTGCGCGTCCCCGCTGCGCTCAGCCCCTATCTCGGCGCCGAGCGCCTGGTCTGAGCGATGCGCCGGCTCGCTCCGGTAACGCTGGTTACTGTTGGCGTTCTTGCTCTGCTCGTGTGGTACGTCATCTACACGCGCGGCGTCGTGAGAGAACTTAGGCAGGAAGCATCTCGCGTCGGACTCATGTACGCGCGCGTCTACAACGGGCTCAGCGACCCCAACCCTGATGCTGCAACCGCGGCGCTTCTCGATCTCTCCCGCCACATTCGGGAATCCGGAGTTCCGATGATTCTCACCGACGAGCAAGGCAATCCCACGGATACGGCCAACATTCCGTTCACGGCGCCCCTCGCCTCGAAGGAGCTGCGCGACTACATGACGGAGCTCGACCGCCAGAACGTGCCGATGGTCGAGCGCGGCGTGGGAACTGTTCATTTCGGAAACACAGCGCTCGTTCGAGGCTTGATTCTCATTCCTCTGCTCCAGTCAATCCTGATTGGAGTGGTGCTGCTTGCGGGCGCGTACGCGCTGCGCACGCGTGGCCGCGCGGATCGCGAACAAATTTGGGCTGGGATGGCGCGCGAATCGGCGCACCAGCTCGGAACACCTCTATCCAGCATCAGCGGCTGGATCGAGCTTCTGCGCGAGACCGAGCCGGAGGCGACAACGCTAGCGGCGATCGATCACATGGAGGCTGATCTGGAGCGCCTGAAGCGCGTCGCCCACAGATTCGAGCGCATCGGCCGGCCTCCCCGGCAGGAGGCGGTAGACCTCGGCGCACTCGTCGACCGCGTGGCGGCATATTTCAGGGCGCGCGTTCCCACCCTTGCCCAGAGGGTGACCGTTTCATCCTCGCATCAGGGCGATCTCGTCATCCAGGGTGATGCTGTGCTGCTCGAATGGGCGCTCGAATCGCTGGCGAAGAATGCGATCGATGCATTGGCGGGAAGAGATGGTAAGGTCGAGATCTCGGCGGAGCCACTGCCCGAAGGCCGCGTGCGAGTCCGCGTGTCGGACAACGGACCGGGTATTCCGCGAGAGATCCGTCACCAGATCTTCGACCCGGGGTTCTCGACGAAGGAGAAAGGGTGGGGAATCGGCCTCTCGCTCGCGCGCCGCATAGTGCGCGACAGCCACGGTGGAGAGCTGGTGCTTGTTCCTACCGAGCGGGGCGCAACCTTCGACATGGTGCTCGGCTGATCGCATTATCTTCAGATGATGTCTGAGTCAACGAATTCCGTCACGGTGGAGAGGAGCGAACCCCTCGCCGGCCTCAATCCGGCCCAGCGCGAGGCCGTGCTCCACTTCGAGGGGCCGATGCTCGTACTTGCCGGGGCAGGTTCCGGGAAGACGCGCGTGCTCACTGCGCGCATTGCGCGGCTGATCGAGCATCATGGTGTCGATCCATCGCGGATTCTTGCTCTCACGTTCACCAACAAAGCCGCTGGAGAAATGCGCGAGCGTATCGCGCGACTCCTGGGAGAAGAACCCAGGGGAATGTGGAGCGGAACGTTTCACGCGATTGGGGCCCGCATCCTCCGCAAAGCAGCCCACCACGTGGGGCGGACAGCGAGCTACACGATCTACGATGAGGACGACACTCTGGGCGTCGTCAAGCGCATCATGGAGCGCGAAGGAGTGCCACAGAAGCAGTGGAGTCCGAAGGTCATCGCTTCACTCATCTCTGATGCGAAGAACGCTCTCGTTTCTCCCACCGAATACGACAAGCTCGCGATGGATCCGGTTTCGCGGACCGCCGCGAAGGTTTACAGACTGATGGAGCCGACGTTGCGGGCCGCCAATGCGGTGAGCTTCGATGATCTCCTCGTGCTCCCGGTCGAGATATTTCGCAAGGATGAGAAGACGCTCGCCAGTTATCGAGATCGTTTCCAGTTTATTCTCGTCGACGAGTACCAGGACACAAACCGCGCGCAGTTCCAGTTCATAAAGCTGCTCGGAAGCGGGCACGGGAATGTCGTCGTCGTGGGTGACGACGATCAATCGATCTATGGCTGGCGCGGCGCCGACATTCGCAACATTC
This sequence comes from Gemmatimonadaceae bacterium, assembly GCA_036390715.1. Taxonomy (GTDB): domain Bacteria; phylum Gemmatimonadota; class Gemmatimonadetes; order Gemmatimonadales; family Gemmatimonadaceae; genus UBA4720. Next base: position 29,842 of record DASWBG010000029.1, on the reverse strand, counting down.
TCGACTTCGAGAAGGAATTCGCCACCGCGAGGCTGGTGCGTCTTGAGGACAACTACCGGTCGACGCCGGACATCCTCCACGTCGCCAACGCCGCGATCACCCCGAACATCGGGAGAAAGGGGAAAACCCTTCGCGCGACGCGCGAGGCCGGTGAAGCGGTGACGCTGGTTGCGGCACTCGACGAGCGGGACGAAGCGGACTTCATCCTGGAAGAGATCAAGGCGCGCCAGAATCGTGAGAATCGTGGGCTCAATGAGTTCGCGGTCCTTTATCGGACCAACGCACAAAGCCGCGCGTTGGAAGACGCGCTGCGCCGCGATGCAATTCCATACCGTCTCGTCGGATCTGTTCGCTTTTACGATCGGCGCGAGATTCGGGATCTGATGGCGTACCTGAAGCTGATCGCGAATCCTTCCGACGAAGAAGCCTTTCGCCGGGCGATAACCGTCCCCAAGCGTGGCATCGGGGAGAGCAGTGTGGATACACTTTCCGCGCGGGCGCGCGAGGCGCACGTGCCGCTCTCGGAAGTGGCGGCTCGTGAAGATCTCCAGGAATCGCTGCGCCCGGCGGCCCGAAAAGCCCTCGCGGATTTTACCCGCATGATCAACGGACTTCGCGAGCGGGCCAAGGACACGAGCGTCGATGTTCTGATTCAGGAACTGATCGGCGAGATCCGATACGTCGAGTATCTCCAGGCCGAAGGACCCGAGTCAGCCCGTGACCGCATAGAGAATGTCAGCGCGCTCGTCAACGGTGCGGCAGAGACGGTCATCGACGATGGAGGCGAGGTCGGCTTGACTCCGCTCGATCATTTCCTGCAGCGCGCTATGCTCGTCGCTGGCGCCGACGCTATCGACCCTTCGGCGGATGCCGTCACGCTGATGACGCTACACAACGCCAAGGGACTCGAGTACCCGGTCGTATTCCTTACCGGCTTGGAGGACGGGCTGTTTCCCCTCTCGCAATCCTTCGATGATCCTCCCAAGCTCGAGGAAGAGCGACGGTTGTTCTATGTTGGGATTACACGCGCGGAAGAAAAGCTCTACCTCTCCCACACGGAGATGCGCAGACGCAATGGAGAACTTCTGCCCTCGATAAAATCGAGATTCCTCCGCGAGATCGCCGGCGCCAATCTGGATGAGAAGAAGACTCTTCGCGTGAGTACCATGGGACGCGGAGCGCCCGGACGCGAAATGGGATTCAGCGGTGCCTACGCATCGCGCCGCACGCACGAGGTTCCATCCTGGCGCCGCGCCACGCCCATCGCCGAAGCCGAAGTGTCACAGGACGAGCCTCGCTACGTGAAGGGAGAGCGCGTCAAACACAAGCTTTTTGGCGATGGTTCGATCGCCGAGCTTTCGGGCGTCGGTCGCGAGGTGAAAGCCGTCATCGATTTTGACGACGAAACAGTCGGGCGGAAGACGATCAAGCTCGCTTACACAACTCTCGAGCGCGGGCAGGAATAATGGCAGTCACACGTCAGGACGTGCTGCACATCGCCGAACTGGCTCGCCTTGGCGTTGACGGCGCCCGCGCCGACGAGCTGACGAAGGAGCTCAGCGCGATCCTCGCCCACATGGAAGTTCTGTCGCAGATCGATACTACGAGTGTGCCAGCAACTGCTGAAGTCGGGACGGAAGGCACACCGCTGCGACCGGATGTTGGCGAGTCGCCGCTGATGGAGAGGACGCTCGAATCGTTCGCTCCAGTCATGCGCGATGGCTTCTTCATAGTTCCGCGGCTGGCGACACACGAGGATTCCGCCGAGAGCGGCGCTTGATCGTCGAGAACTTCAAGAATCTCGGCGCGGCAGCGATCGCTTCGAGCGTACACGCAGGAAACGCATTGCCGTCCGACATGATTCGGGCGTCGTTCCTGCGCGCGCGGGAAATCGGCGCTGGACCCGAGGCGCTCAATATCTTTCTCCACTCGGATGAAGGCGCAAGCCTGGAGGAAGCCGACCGAGTGCGAGAGCGCCTCGAGCGCGCGACGGATGCCGGCATACTGGCCGGAGTTCCCGTCGCGATCAAGGACAACATTGCATCGCTCGGCCTTCCGACCACGTGTGGCTCGAGAATCCTTGCTGGATACGTGAGCCCGTTCGAAGCGACTGCCGTCACGAGACTCCGCGCGAATGGCGCGCTGATCGTCGCCAAGACGAACATGGACGAATTCGCGATGGGATCGTCGACCGAGAACAGCGCATATGGCCCGACGCGAAATCCGCACGACGTGCGCTGCGTTCCCGGCGGATCGTCGGGTGGGTCCGCTGCCGCGGTCGCCGCTGGCATTACGCCTATAGCATTGGGTTCGGAGACGGGCGGATCCGTCCGGCAGCCAGCTGCGTTTTGCGGAGTTGTTGGTGTGAAGCCGACTTACGGTAGGGTGAGTCGTTACGGCCTGGTGGCCTTTGCGTCGTCGCTCGACCAGATTGGCGTTCTGGGCCGGACGGTTGATGACGCGGCGCTGGCTCTCGAGACAATCGCTGGATTCGACAGGTTGGATTCGACGAGCTCCGACGCGATGGTTCCGATCTACCGCTTGTCCGCCCTTGGGGGAACGGCGCCGGATCCCCAGAGTCCCGACAACGAAGCGATTCGCCTCGGCCGCAGTCCAGTGCCATCGCCCCCTCCTCCCGGCGCTACGACGCTCCGCGGAGTGATCATCGGAAAGCCGAAGGAATATTTCCCGGATTCACTGGACGCGAGCACGAGAAGCTTGTGCGAGCGCGCGCTCGACCGTTTCCGCTCGATGGGCGCGACGATTCGGAACATCTCGCTGCCGCGTTCACCGCTCGCGATTCCCGTCTACTACATCCTCGCGCCGGCGGAAGCATCGTCCAATCTTGCCCGGTTCGACGGCGTGCGTTACGGACTGCGTGTCGATCCCGGCAAAGGCCTGAAGGCGATGTACGAAGCCACGAGGTCGCAGGGATTCGGGAGGGAAGTCACTCGGCGCGTGCTTCTCGGGACTTACGTTCTCTCTGCCGGCTACTACGACGCGTACTACAAAAAGGCGCAAGCGGTGCGAACCCTCATCGCCGATGACTTCCGCTCGGTATTCGCGAGCGGTGTGCATGCGATCTTTACTCCGACCACACCGACTCCGGCGTTTCCGGTAGGGGCAATTAGCGATCCGTATGAGATGTACCTGAACGACATCTTCACGGTGACCGCCAATCTCGCGGGCGTGCCGGCGATCTCTGTTCCGATCGGTAGGGTGCGGCATCTTCCGGTGGGCGGCCAGATCATCACCGCACACTTCGACGAATACACGATGTTCCGCGTTGCCTACGCTCTGGAAGCGCGGCTCGGCGCTGAGGCGCATCAATGAGCCGCGAACGTTACGAGATGGTCGTCGGACTCGAGGTGCACGTGCAGCTCAAGACGCGGACGAAGGCGTTCTGCGGCTGCTCGACCGATTTCGGCGCCGCCCCTAACGTCAACACGTGTCCCGTCTGCCTTGCACTGCCAGGGGCATTGCCGGTTTTGAACGAGAGGGCTGTCGAGCTGGCGACGAGAGCAGCGCTCGGGCTTGGATGCAGAATCAATCCGGTCTCCATATTCGCGCGCAAGAATTATTTCTATCCGGACCTGCCGAAGGGCTACCAGATCTCCCAGTTCGATCAGCCGCTCGCGACCGGGGGGTCAGTCGTCATCGGCAAGAACGAAAAGGGAAGCGACGTCCAGATCGGAATAACTCGCCTGCACATGGAAGAGGACGCTGGCAAATCGATTCACGACCGTTATCCCGGCGCGACCGCCATTGACCTCAATCGAGCTGGCGTTCCACTCATTGAGATCGTGAGCGAGCCTGATATCCGGACTTCCGCCGGAGCAGGCGCTTACCTCCGGACACTGAAACAGATCCTACAGTATCTGGATGTCAGCGACGTGAGCATGGAAGAGGGAAGTCTTCGTGTCGATGCGAACATCAGCGTGCGACCGCCCGGACAGTCGAAGCTCGGAACCAAGACCGAGGTCAAGAACATGAACTCGTTCTCTGCGGTCGAGCGGGCGCTGGAAGCCGAATTCGAAAGACAGTGCGCCCTCTTGGATTCCGGCGGCAAGGTCGAGCAGCAGACGCTGCTCTGGGATGGAGCGCGCGAAACGGTTCGACCGAGCAGAACGAAGGAAGGGAGTCACGATTACCGCTACTTTCCCGAACCCGATCTCCGCCCGCTGATCGTGGATGAGACGTGGATATCCGATACGCGGACGCATCTCCCGGAGCTTCCCGAGGCGCGAAAGCAGCGTCTGGCGCAGGAGTTCGGCATCTCACCCAGTGAGGTGGAGCAGCTAACGGCAACGCCGGCACTTTCCGACTACTTCGAGGCCGTCGCTCGGGCGTCGGGAGATGGAAAGGCCGCCTACAACTGGGTGATGGGCGAAGTGCTGGCCGCGCTTCGTCCCTCCGGCGGAGACATCGCACACTTCCGGGTTCGTCCGGCTGATCTCGCCGAACTGCTGAATCTCGTGCGCGATGGCACGATCAGTCACACCGCTGGAAAGCGCGTGTTCGCGCAGATGGTGGAAAGCGGCAAGCAGGCGGCTCAGGTAGCGGCCGACGAGGGACTCTTACAGGTCGGAGATGAAAGCGCGATCGCCACCTGGGTGGACGAAGTCTTGAGCGAGCATCCCGAAGAGGCCAGGCGCTATCTCGCCGGGGAGAAAAAACTTCAGGGAGTATTGGTGGGCTTCGTGATGAAAAAATCGAAAGGCCGCGCAGACCCAAAGCGCGTGAATCAATTATTGTCGACGCGAGGCGGGTAAAGAGGTTCGGGCAACCCAATCGCGTAACGCAACACCGACCGCGGTAGCCCGAAGTGCTGCTGGGCCTGCTCGAGCACGTGCTCCTCGCCGCCGCGCCGTAGCGCTGCGCGGCGAACCTTTTTGGCTTCGCGCAGCGGAACAGTACCAGCCGGGTCCAGATGGAAAGGCTCGGCGCGATCCAGTCGCGTTAGCAGATCGACTATGTAGTCGAACGCGCGCACCATGTACGTGCCGACTTCCTGCTCGGTGAGATCCCAGCGGCTCTTTTCCTCGACCAGATGGAAAATTCGCTGCCATGATTCCGAGTCGGCCACGTAAACCATTCCGCGAAAGATTCTACGGTTGGTCGGCGTGCTGAATATGGTCGGGCTCAAGATTCGGTCGAGATGCTCGTCGGAATGCGTGTGGTCCCGAAGGATCAGCTGCTTCGCCGTCCGACTGAATCGTTCGCCTATATGCATGTCGAAGCGGCTCTCCCAGTAGCTGTGTCCGAGCGCCGCTGTGGACGAGGTGATGGTGAGCTGGTGGGGCACGAAGTAATTGTGAGCGACCGAATCGGCCGCGAGATGTGCCAGGTAGCCGAGCGCGAACGCCCGAAGTGCCTCTGATTCCGCTTTATCGTGGATCTCGAAGCCGACGTTCCACGAGTGGCAATGTCGACCCGCGGCGGCGTATTTCTTCGCGATGCTCGTGTCCGCCGCGATCGAGCCGTAGAGAAAATCATACGGGTACGTGGAAAGCAGCTCTGCGATGCTGGAGGGAAGAAGCGCGAGCGAGCGCATTACCGCTTCTCCCAGAAAGATGTGAGTCCCGGGAGTCCAGGCATGCGCGATCGCCGGTGTGAGCATCAGCGCCAGCAGAACAGCCAGCGCGATGCGTCCGGACGATCTCATTCCGTGCGGCCTATATGCCGATGCGCTTACGCTGCCGCCGGACCGCTTTGCGGAGATCGTTCAGCTCGTCCTTCACGACGTCGTTGATCGCGCCCCTCGCGGTATCGACGTAATCGCGCACCTGTTCAACCACTTCGTCGACGGGAATCCGGTCCACCAGATCTTCGCCACGATCCACGGCCGTCCGGAATCCGCGCTGGGCCCGCGGAGCAGCCCACCTGGCCCCTTCCATGGCGCGTTCGCCGGCCCACCTGGCGCCTTCGATGCCACGGTTCCCGGCCCACCTCGCACCTTCAACTCCGGCCAATCCCGCGAGCGCTGCGCCGCGTCCCGCGTAGCGAACCAGTGGCCCGACCGGACGACGGCCCGACGGCCCTCTCCGGAGGAGCAGCGTGATTCCGGCGCCGACCGCTGCTCCGATGATCGCCGCGGTCAGAAGGTCGTATTGCTGCTCACGCTCCTCGTCCAGCTCCATCTCTGGGTCGGACGCGCGGGCGCGGTTTCTCCCCACTGTCGGCTCTGTCTTCGTTGTAGTCCCCATCGTTCCAGTCCTCCTCGTCAAATGCCTGATTGATTCCGGTCTGCACGCCGCGGATCGTAGACGCAGTCGTCACGAACGCCGACTCCGCCTCCTCCTGAACAACTTCCAGCAGCGCATTCAGCTGATTGATCCGGTCTTCCGCCGCACTCGCGGCCTGCTGCAAACGCTGATTCACGGCGGCCACCGTCTGGCTCACCTGCTGTATGTCTACGCGGATCGCCGTCGAGATGTAATCGACGTTGTCCGCTATCGCGCTTGCGTGCCGCATCAAAGGGTTGATGTCCCCGTAAATCTTGTCCAACATGTCGCTGATTTTCTTGTAGCTCTTTCTGAAATTCCACGCCGCTGGCACGAGCGCCACCGTCAGAATGATCACGGTGATGGTCATGATCCCGCTCGCCGCGCCCGTGACCTTTTCCCACAACCCCTGCTGGGTCACGATCTGTTTCATGTAGACCGTGTCCGGAAAAGCACGGGCAGCCTGCAACAGCATTTCGGTGCCGCTACCGATCCATCCCGTCATATGCGTGAAGTGTGCAAGGGAGAGGCCATTTACCGAGAGGGTTTGCGCCGCGGTACAAAGAGTGCTCAGAGCGATATATTTGCGCAACACTCTTCACCACTGACCGTATTCAACATGCCAGCAGTACAGTTCGTCGTCGAGGGAGGCAGACCCCTCAGCGGCTCCATTCGACCTTCCGGAAACAAGAACGCTGCCCTTCCGATTGTTGCGGCAGCGCTGATTTCTGAAAACAAGGTTCATCTCGAGAACGTTCCCCGCATCCGTGACATCGAGACACTCGTCGAGCTCATTCGCTCGGTCGGCGCCTCCATGGAGTGGGTCGGCCGGAACTCGCTCGATGTCCACGCCAAGGACCTGCGTCCAGCCGATCTCAATCCGACACTGTGCGCCAAGATCCGGGCGTCGATCCTTCTCGCCGCCCCCCTTCTGGCACGGTGCGGGCAAGTGACGCTTCCGCCGCCCGGCGGGGACGTGATCGGGCGCCGGAGACTCGACACGCATTTCCTCGCGCTCGAGCAGCTCGGGGCTCAGTTCACCCACGGCAAGATGATCGAGATGCACGTCAACGGCTTCCGCGGCGCCGACGTGTTTCTCGACGAGCCTAGTGTCACCGCGACCGAGAACGCCCTGGTGGCGGCGTCAGCCGCGACTGGCACGACTGTTCTTCGCAACGCGGCCAGCGAGCCGCATGTCCAGGATCTCGCCCGCTTTCTCATCGCGCTGGGAGCGGAGATCGAGGGCGTCGGCACGAACACCATGACCATTCAGGGTGGCCGCGCGCTCGGCACCACATCGGTCACGCACACCATCGGTCCCGATCACATTGAGGTCGGCTCCTTCATCGGCCTCGCCGCGGTCACGAAGTCGGAGCTGAGAATCGAGAACGCCGGCGTCGAGCATCTTCGCTCCACGCTGATGGGCTTCTCCCGCCTGGGTATCGAATGCAAGGTGGACGGCCCGGACCTGATTGTGCCCGCGAAACAATCCCGGCAGATACAGGCGGATATGGGCGGGCACGTTCCGAAGTTGGAGGACCAGCCCTGGCCCGCGTTCCCGGCCGATACCATGTCCATCGCGATCGTGACCGCCACGCAATGCGATGGCCTCATTCTCATGCACGAAAAAATGTTCGAGTCACGCATGTTCTTCGTTGACAAGCTGTCCACCATGGGAGCGCGGATCGTGCTCTGCGATCCGCACCGAGCGCTGATCAGCGGGCCCTCACGTCTGCGTGGCGCGTTCCTCGAGTCGCCCGATATTCGGGCTGGAATGGCGCTTCTGCTCGCGGCGCTGTGCGCCGAGGGAACGAGCTTCATCAACAACGTCGGCCAGATCGAGCGCGGCTACGAGCGCATCGATGAGCGTCTGAACGCGCTCGGGGCCGCAATTACCCGGGTCGACGATCGCCGCCAGTAGTGTGAGTGAGGTTCCGAAGGAGGTAATCCCCGATTTCGAGAATTGGGGCATTCGCGCCTTCACGACGACCCGCGACGCCGGAACCTTTGGTCTCTCTGGCACCGACCCTGTCAATGAGGTCATGGGCCGTTGGACCGCAGTGCAGCGCGAGCTCTCCGAAACCGCTCGACGACTTGCATCGATCCGGCAGGTCCACGGCACTCGTGTGCTCGTGCACACCGGCGGATGGGAAGGCTGGCTCCGGGGCGATGAGGCGGACGGACATATCGCGTCGGAGAAGGGAATCGCGTTGGCGGTGGGCGTGGCAGACTGCGTCCCGGTATTCATTGCCCACCCCTCGGGCATCGTCGCTCTTCTGCACTCCGGCTGGCGAGGAACCGCCGCCCACATCACGACCGAGGCGATTGCCGCGCTCGCCAGATATGGATTGCCTCCGGACGAGTTGGCGATCCATCTGGGCCCGGCGATTTGCGGGCGCTGTTATGAGGTGAGCGCCGAGGTCAGGGAGCAGCTCACTGGACAGCCCGCGACTCGGCCGGGACACGTTGACTTGAGGTCACTGATCGCCGAGCACGCCACCGAGACAGGGGTGCAGAAGATCACCGTCAGCTCATCGTGCACACGCCACGATAACGATCGCTTTTTCTCGCACCGCGCGGGGGACAAGGGCCGACAGATTGGAGTGATCGCCGCCAAAGCTTAGCTGGGGTGCTCAGCTTGACTCGCCTCAGCCACCTTTCTACATTGTATAGGGCGTTCAACTCGGCGGCCAACCGGAATGTGGGGATACCCCCACATTTTTTTGTCTCTGGAAGAAACCTCGAACCTGGATGAACGAAACGCTGGAATCTCTTGTGGCATCGGAAATTAAGCCACTTGGGCTAGAGCTTTTCGAGTTCAAGATCGGGGGCAGCAAGGTTCGTCCAGTTCTCGACGTCCGCGTTGAGCGCGAGGATGGAGAAAAAGTGTCGGTCGACGATTGCGCGGCTGCATCGCGCGTGATTGAGATGAGGCTTGATGCGGAAGATTTTGGAGGGAAGAGATACGTGCTGGAAGTCTCCTCTCCGGGGATCGAAAGACCGCTACGGAACGCGAAGGATTGGAGAAGGTTTGTCGGCTCGAACGCGGTAGTCACCACGAACGTTGTGGGCGACCCGGCCGGCCGACGGACAGACGAAGTCGAGATCGCCGGTGTCGAAGGGGATGTCGGACAGGAAGTTGTGATAGTGCATGACGAGCGCGGCGATGAGCGGCGCTTTCCGCTTGCCGCGGTAGAGAAAGCCCGGCTGGCGTTTCACTGGAAAAGGTAGAGGCAGAGGACATGGCGGCTTCAGTAGAAATTCTGACGGCGATCCGCGAGTTGACCAACTCTAAGCAGATCGATCGCGCCGAATTGCACGGGCTTCTGGAGGACGGTATCAACGCCGCCCTCGCCAAGAAGCACGGGCCTACGGTGCAGGCTGAAGTCGACATCGACGAGAACAAGGGATCGATTCGCATCGTTCTACTCAAGACCGTCGTCGACGAGGTCACCGATCCGGCCAGCCAGATCTCACTCGAGGAAGCACGGTTCGAGGACGAAGAGTTCCAGGTCGGCGACCAGATGGAGATTCCGGTCGATTTCGCCGAGTTCGGGCGCACGGCTGTACAGGCGGCCAAGCAGCGCATCATTCAGCGCGTCAGGGAAGGCGAGAGATCGAAAATCCGCGACGAGTTCTCCAGCAGAGTCGGAGACCTTCTCTCAGGAGAGGTCCAGCAGATCGAGCGCGGCAAGCTCGTGATCATGCTCAACAAGTTCCGCGAGGCGGAGGCGATCATTCCCTACCGCGAGCAGAACCACCGGGAGCACTTCCATCAGGGCGATCCGATCCGCGCTGTCCTCAAGCGAGTCGAGGAAACTCCGAAAGGGCCGCGTCTTGTTCTCAGCAGAGCGGATGCCTTGTTCGTGAAGGCGCTGTTCAAGCTCGAGGTCCCTGAGATCCAGCAGAATCTGGTGGAGATCCGGGCCAGCGCCCGCGAAGTCGGAAGCCGGACCAAGATCGCGGTGTTCTCCCGTGACGATTCGGTCGATCCGGTGGGCGCATGCGTCGGTCTCAAGGGCTCGCGGGTTCAGGCTGTCGTTAACGAGCTGGGCGGAGAGCGAATCGATATCGTCCCGTGGTCGGCCGATCCCGAGCGTTTCGCCAAGCTGGCGCTGGCGCCGGCGCGCGTTGCTCGCGTGTTCAGCGATCCGGCGACGAAGACGATCCAGGCGATCGTCGACGAAGATCAGCTGTCGCTCGCGATCGGCCGCAACGGCCAGAACGTACGCCTCGCGTCCGAGCTCACCGAATGGAAGATCGAGCTTTACTCGAGTCGTGAGTGGATGGAGCGCGGCACCGATCAACCGATCTTTGCTCCGCTTCCGACCGATGAACCCGTGTCCGGCGTGAACCCACGCCTTGTCGACATCGAGGGGATGCAGCCGGCGACGGTAGCGGTTCTCGAGGAGGCTGGTTACAAGACGCTCGACGACATCATCGATCTCGAGCGCGAGGACTTTCTGCGTCTGCCGGGCATCGCGCCCGAAGAAGCGGACCGTCTGATGGCAATCATCAACGAGCTGACGACCGACGAAGCGCCAGAAACGGGCGACGAAGCGGTTGCCACGACCGAGGCTGACGTCGAGGCGAGTGCAGAAATGGCGTCCGAAGGTGGAAACGCCGCTGCTCCCGAGGTGACCGCGGAGACCGAAGGGAAGGAGACGGAGTAACGAAGTGGACGCCGTTCAGCAACGCAAACTCCTCGGCCTCATCGGTCTGGGCGTTCGCGGCCGCGGGGCGATCGTTGGTGTGCAGCGTGTACGGGATGCGGCGAAGCGCGGCAAGTTGTTCTTGGCTATTGCGGCGCCCGACGCGTCGAGTAACAGTTTGGAGAAAGTGCTGCCGCTGCTTCAGGCTCGCGGTGTTGCGGTCATTGTTGGACCGCCAGCGGCGGAGATGGGTTCGGCGGTGGGCCGCGAAACCACCGCAGTCGTGGGGATTGTCGATAGGGGTCTGGCAAAGGGGATTCGGGCACTAAGCTCGATGCCGATGTCGGGCGGGCGTACGGAAGGGGAGGAGTAGGGTTGAGCAAGCTTCGAGTACATGATTTGGCGGGCGAGTTCGGGGTTCCAAGCGACGAGGTGATCAATCTCCTTCGTCAAATGGACGTACCTGTCCGCAGCCATCTGAGTCCGCTAAGTGACGATCAGGTTGCTCGCATCCGCGCCCGCTGGGAGCGTGAGAAGCGCGCACGTGTTGCCGCGCCGCCGGCAGCAGCTCGTCGGCGGCGCGGAGCCGCGACGGCCGCTCCTTCTGCCGAAGTGAAGCCGGAGCCAGCACCCGCCGAAGGCGCTGCGAAACGTCGTCGTCGCGCGGCCACGGAGCCAGTAGCAGAAGTACCGGTCGAGGTACCAGCTGTCGCGGAGGTAAAATCCGCGGTTTCAGCTACTCCTACAGCTCCGCCGCCAGCGCCCATCACGGCTCCGATCCCGGCGGATGCTCCGATCGAACGGCCAAGGACACCGAGTGCGCCTGCTCGTCCGGTCGCGCCACCGCCGCAGGCTCAGACAGCGCACGCGGGTAACGAGGGCCGCGAGCGTCAGCGTCCGCAGCCGGTAGTTCCGGGCGCTCCGCGTCCGCGTCCCGTAGCGACGGGGGCGCCGTACGCGCCGCCTCGCCCGGTCGCATCAGCGGCGCCGGGTGCAGGCACGGCACCGCCGCGACGCGACGATCGCGGCACCGGTCGCGGTGAAGATCGTGGTGGGCGTCGCGGGAAGAAGGGAAAGCGCGGAGTCGATCAGGAAGCGGTGTCGGCGAACATCGGAAAGACGATGGCGTCGATGCGCGGGCCAATTCGTCGCGGCGGAGCGCGCCGCGCCGAGGATGGCACCTATCGTGAGGAGCTTGCCGCTCAGCAGGCGGCCGAGGTGGAGCGCGAGAAGAAGACGGTTCGTGTCAATGAGTTCATCACCGTCAGCGAGCTCGCGCAAATCCTGAAAACCCCGGCAGTCCAGATCGTCGGGTTCGCGTTCAAGAACCTCGGGCTGATGGTCACCATCAATCAGCGGCTCGACTTCGACCAGATCGAATTGATCGCCGGCGAATTCGGCTTCCAGGCAGTGAAGGAGGAAGAATACGCGGCCGATCTCAAGACCACGCCAACGGCCGATGACACGGCGGAACAGCTCGAGCCGCGCCCGCCGGTCGTCACTATCATGGGTCACGTCGACCACGGCAAAACATCATTGCTCGACTACATCCGCAAATCGAACGTCGTTGCCGGCGAGTCAGGTGGTATCACGCAGCACATCGGTGCATATCACGTTTCGCTGCCGGGCGGCAAGCACATCACGTTCCTCGACACGCCTGGCCACGAAGCGTTCACGGCTATGCGCGCGCGCGGCGCCCAGGTCACGGACATCGTCGTCCTCGTCGTAGCTTCGGACGATCAGGTGATGCCGCAGACGATCGAAGCGATCTCGCACGCCAAGAATGCCGGCGTCCCGATGATCGTTGCGATCAACAAGATTGACGTTCCGGGTGCAAACCCGATGAAGGTGAAGCAGGACCTGCTCCAGCACGGCGTCGTGCTCGAGGAGTTCGGCGGTACCGTTCTCTCGACCGAGGTCTCGGCGAAAAAGGGAACGAACATCGACAAACTGCTCGACCAGATTCTCCTGCAAGCTGAAATCCTCGACCTCAAGGCGAATCCGAACCGGAGCGCCACGGGTGCGGTGATCGAAGCACAGCTCGATCCGGGTAAGGGTGCGGTGGCGACGATTCTCGTCAGCAATGGCACGCTCCACGTCGGCGATGATTTCATCTGTGGCATGTATTCGGGTCGCGTGAGAGCGCTGCTCGATGAGCGTGGCCGCGGCATCAAGGACGCGGGTCCGGCGATACCTGCTCAGGTCCTCGGCATCGGCGGCATTCCAACGGCCGGTGATCAGTTCGTGGTGGTGGAGGACGCGATGGAGTCACGCGAAATCGCGCAGCGCCGCCAGCGTCTCGACCGCGAGGCCAAAAGCCGCCGCACGGCCAAGGGTGTGGTCTCGCTCGAGGACTTCATGTCACAGACGGCGCCCGGCCAGAAGCGGACGCTCCGTATCGTCATTAAGGCCGACCAGGGCGGTCCCGCGGAAGCGCTCGCGGACGCGCTTGGTCAGCTGTCAAACGAGGAAGTCTCGGTCGACGTCATCCACCGCGGTGTGGGTGCTATCACCGAAAGCGACATCCTGCTCGCTCGCGCATCAGGCGCGATCATCGTCGGGTTTCATGTGCGGCCCGACAATAACGCGCGCGCAGCGGCCGAGCGTGAGGGCGTGGAGATCAAGCTTTACAAGGTCATATACGAGGCGGTCGAAGACGTTCGGGCCGCGCTCGAGGGCATGCTTCGACCCGAGGAGAAGGAAGTCGTGCTCGGCGAAGCACAGGTTCGCGAGCTGTTCAAGGTTCCGAAAATGGGCGTCATTGCCGGCTGCTCGGTTCGCAGCGGCGTCATCAACCGCCAGGGCCGCGTTCGGGTAATCCGCGACGGGGTCGAGGTCTACGACGGAGCCATCTCCTCGTTGCGGCGGTTCAAGGACGATGTCAAGGAAGTGCGCGAAGGGTTCGAGTGCGGAATTGGAGTCGAGAACTTCAACGACATCAAGGTGGGCGACGTGCTCGAATGCTACAAGAAAGAGCAGGTTGCGCGGACACTGACCTCGGTGGCGGGCGCTTCTGCGTAACACACGTCGAGCGGACCGCGTCGCCGAAGCGGTCCGCGTCGAGGTGGCGACATTCCTCACCGAATCGGTAAAGGATCCGCGGATCGTCGGCTTCGTCACCGTCACGGGGGCTGAGGTCAGCCCGGACCTGCGGCATGCCCGCGTCTACGTGAGCGTGCTCGGGAGCGATACCGAGAAGAAGGCAACCTTCGACGGGCTCGAGAGCGTTGCCTCGCACCTTCGCTCACGCGTGGCACGCGAGCTCCAGCTACGCGTCGCTCCCGATATTCAGTTCAAGGAAGACGACACAATCGCTCGGGCTGCCCGTATCGAATCGCTACTCGCTGACGTGAAGAAGCAGGATGCCGCAGCGGGCCGTGGTCGCGAAGAAGACTGACCGCGGGTCGGAGTTCTCCACGCCAAAAGAGACTGACCGCGCCAACGAGATCTCGGCGCCTCAGGGTCTGCTGCTAGTCGACAAGCCCGCGGGAATGACGTCGCACGATGTCGTACAGCACGTGCGACGGGTTTATGGTGAGCGCAGCATTGGCCACCTCGGCACACTCGATCCTTTCGCCACCGGGCTACTCGTCCTTCTTCTCGGTCGTGCAACGCGGCTTGCGACCTTTATCGAGGCCGAACCCAAGGTTTACGAAGCGACGATCAAATTCGGGGAAGAGACTGACACCGATGATGCGACCGGGACGGTCATCCGTACCGCCACCGTTCCGCGCGAGGCCGATGTCAGATCGGCGGTGAAATCTCTCACCGGCACGATCTCGCAGGTTCCCCCCGCTTACTCGGCGAAGAGCGTCGATGGCACCCGGGCCTACGATGCGGCGCGGCGCGGAGAGCCGCTCGAGCTCGCTGCCGTGAATGTCACCGTTCACGCTTGGGAGCTGGGAAAACTGACGGGCGATTCACTGTCAGCTGTCATCACTTGCAGCGGCGGGACTTACATTCGGGCTCTTGCCCGTGACCTCGGACGCCTGACCTCTTCCGCGGCGCACCTCGAATCGCTCCGCCGCATCCGCGCTGGCACGTTCGATGTGCGCGATGCCGCGACGCTGGACAGCCTCGCCGACAATCCAGCGCGAGTCCGAGCGCTTCGCGTCGTACCGGATGCCTAGGCAAATCGACGCTTCGGACGAGTCGGGGCTGCCACCGTACGTGACGGGCACCGTGCTCACCGTCGGGACGTTCGACGGGGTTCATCGTGGCCACCGCGATGTCGTCGAGCGGTTGGTCGCACGCTCACGACATCTCAAGATTCCGAGCGTCCTGGTGACATTCGAGCCGCACCCGCTCGAGATCGTGAACCCGGCGGCGGCTCCGTTACTGCTCACGACCCATGATGAAAAGCAGGAGGTGCTGGCCGAGACGGGTATCGATTATCTCGCTGTGCTTCCGTTTACCGCGCAGCTCGCCGCTTATTCCGCCGAGGATTTCGTCGAGCTCATCCTCAGGCGTTGCTTCCGGATGCGCGATTTGCTGATCGGCTACGATCACGGCTTCGGCCGACAGCGGGCGGGCAATGTCAACGTATTGCGCACCCTCGGAGAACGCGACGGGTTCCGAGTGGAGGTCGTCGATCCGGTCTCGACGGCGGAAGGACTCTCCGTCTCCTCAACATCGATCCGGCGAGCTGTGGCGGGCGGTGATCTGCACCGCGCCGCTGAAGCGCTGGGACGCCTCTACTCCGTGAGCGGCCGGGTCATCGGAGGAGAACAGCGCGGCCGCAGGATCGGATTCCCCACCCTGAACCTTGGACCTCCGCCTTCGAGGAAGCTTCTTCCGCCTGAAGGTGTATATGCAGTGCGGGTTCAAACTCCGGTCGGGCCTGTAGGCGGAATGATGAATCTCGGACCGCGACCGACATTTGGAGATTCAGCGACGTCACTGGAGGCGCATCTGTTCGACACGAGCAGCGATTTCTATGGCACGTACGTACGAATCGATTTCGTGGCGAGGCTTCGCGAAACACGAAAGTTTGCCTCGGCGGAGCTGCTGTCGAAGCAGCTCGCGCACGACGAGCGCGAAGCGAGGAACGCGTTGACTCTCCTTAACGTTCCCGGTAACCTTATCGGCTAGTCTGGAAGCGCACCTTTCACCCATTCAGCAGCATGAATCTGAAGTATCGGATTGCCATCATTCTGGGCCTCATCGCAGCGTCCATCTGGACGCTGTTTCCGCGCACGGTGGTCGAGCGTGTCACGCGAAACGGCCAGGTTGTCTACGATACTGTTCGGCGCGTTCCGCTGAAGCGTGGCCTGGATCTTCAGGGCGGTATGCACCTCGCGCTCGAGGTCGACGAGTCCAAGGGACTCGTTCCCGACAAGAGCAAAGCGATCGACAACGCGCTCAAAGTCGTACGGAACCGCATCGACGAGTTTGGTGTCTCAGAACCGGTCGTCCAGAAGGCGGGCAGTGACCGCATCATCGTGGAGCTGCCGGGCATCGATGATCCCCAGCGCGCCCAGGATGTGGTGCAGAAAGCTGCCTTCCTGGAGTTCCAGATAACGGACAAGACTCAGGCACTCGAAAAAGCGCTCCCCAGGCTCGACGCGGTGCTCAAGGATGCGAAAGTGACGGTGGCGGCAGCCGTACCCGGCGCGAAGAAGGACACGACCAGCGCCGGCCTCCAGTCTCTTTTCACCGCCGACACATCCAAGAAGACCGACAGCGCCAAGACCGACAGTGCCGCGGCCGCCGCTGGAACAGCAGGAGGCCCCGGTGCTTTTTCGAAGCTCATTCAGCAGGGCCAGATGCCGGGCGAGTATTACGTCGCCCAGAGCGATGTCGGCCTGCTTACGCAGTACCTCGCAATGCCGCAGGTACAGGCCGCCCTTCCGCCGGCAAAGGTGATTCGCTGGAGCAGCGACACCGTGTCCCTCGGCAACCGCGTTTACAGGCCTCTCTACGTTCTAGACGCCAAACCGATCATCACCGGCGAGTTCCTTACTGACGCCAAGCCAAACACCTCGCCGACCGAAGGGAACATCGTGCAGTTCACGATGAACAACGAGGGCGCACGCCGGTTCAGGACCGAGACTTCGCGGCACATCAAGGACTACATGGCGATCGTCCTCGACCAGCGTGTGATGGGCCGTCCTCCGGTCATTCAAAGCGCCATCGGTGCGAACGGGCAGATAACCATGGGTGGCAAGGATCTGCAGGCGGCACAGGATCTCGCGCTCGTCTTGAGGGCAGGCTCACTGCCGGTGCCGCTCAAGGTCGTCGACTGGAGGCAGATCGGCGCGAGTCTCGGCCAGGACTCGATTCACAAGAGCATAACCGCCGGCGCCATCGCGGTCGCTCTCGTTGTCTTCATCATGCTGTTCTACTATCGCTTCTCCGGCGCACTCGCCGTAGCTGCGCTCGTTCTCTATATCCTCTACACACTGGCGGCGCTCGCCGGATTCCAGGCGGTCCTCACCCTGCCGGGACTCGCGGGCTTCGTGCTCTCGATCGGAATAGCTGTCGACGCGAACGTCCTGATCTTCGAGCGAATACGCGAGGAGCTTGCTCACGGCAAGACGGTTCGCACGGCCATCGATGAAGGATTCCGTCATGCCATGAGCGCGATCGTTGACTCCAACGTCTCGACCGCTCTGACGGCAGCGGTTCTCTATCAATACGGCACGGGCCCGGTTCGCGGCTTCGCGGTTACCCTTCTCGCGGGTATCGCCGCCTCGATGATCACGTCGATCTTCGTGGTCCGCACTTTTTATATGATCTGGCTGAATCGCTCGCGCGATGTCCAGACTAGCCTGAGCATCTGATGCTTCGAATTCTTCACGACACGAACTACGACTTCATCCGCTGGTGGAAGGTGATGGCCGCGATCACGATCGCTTTCATCGTGCTCGGTCTTGGGTCGCTCGCCATCAAGCCCCCCAATTACAGCATCGAGTTTACCGGCGGAACGCTCCTGCAGCTGGAGTTCGCGCAGCCGCCGGATGTCGGCGTGATCCGCTCGACACTCGACCAGGCGGGGATTCATGGCGCCGAGATCCAGCAGTTCGGCACCAACCGCGAGTTCACCGTTCGAGCGCAGGATCCGCGTGAGGTGGCTGCGCAGTCGAAGGGCGCCGAGAGCATTGCCGTTACCATTGGGAGGGTGCTGAAGCAGAAGTTCGGCGAGAACGCACTGAAGGTGGTCCGCACCGAAGGCGTCGGCCCCCGCGTTGGACAGGAGCTTCGGCGCGGAGCGATCATAGCGATCCTTTTGTCGTTCCTCATTACGCTGGTGTATCTCTCGATCCGCTTCGAGTGGCGCTTTGCCGCCGCCGCCGTCATCGCGACGAGTCACGACGTCTTCACCACGATCGCATTCCTCAAGCTGATGCACCTGGAGATCTCTCTGACCGTCGTTGCGGGAATCCTGACCGTTCTCGGTTATTCCCTCAACGATACGATCATCATCTTCGACCGCGTGCGCGAGAACCTGCGGAAGGGAAGGAAGGAGACTCTCTACGAGACTCTCAATCGCTCCATCAACGAGACGCTGCCGAGATCAGTGCTGACACACGCCACTGTTCTTGCCGCGACGCTCTCTCTGCTCTTTTTCGCGGGAGAGGTGATTCGGCCGTTCGCCTGGGTGATGGCATTCGGCGTCATCACGGGAACTTTCAGCTCGATTTATGTAGCAGCTCCGGTGCTCCTCTGGATCGAACGCAAATGGCCTCGCGCGACGGGCGCACGTCAATCTTCATCGACAGCCACGCCCACCTCGCGGACGCGGCGTTCACCGGCGACCGCGACGCGGTAATCTCGCGCGCCCGGGATGCGGGCGCGCGGGCGATCGTCTGCATCGGGGAATCGCTCGCCACGGCGGCGATCGCTGCCCAGTATGCGGCGGACAACCCGCGGTTCGTGTTTGCCACTGCCGGAATCCATCCCCACGACGCGGCCACATTCGACGCGTCGCGCGATGTTCCGAAATTGCGCGAGCTGCTTAGTGGTTCGGCTGTGGCGGTCGGCGAGTGCGGACTCGATTACCATTACGACAATTCGCCACGCGAAGTCCAGCGCGCCGCGTTCTCCGCTCAGATTGCGCTGGCTGCCGAGGTGGGCAAGCCTGTCGTCGTCCACACGAGAGATGCGGAAGCCGACACCCGATCTATCATCCGCGATGCCCGACTCGCGCGCGTCCTCGGAGTCCTGCACTGCTACACGGGCTCGCATTCACTGGCAGAGTTCGCCCTGGACGCGGGATGGTACGTTTCGTTCAGCGGCATCGTCACTTTCAAGAAATGGACGGACGACGACTTGATTCGCCTGGTTCCGCAGGATCGGCTGCTCGTAGAGTCGGATTCTCCGTATCTCGCACCCGTTCCGTTCAGGGGGAAACGCAACGAACCAGCGTGGGTCGCACATACGCTCTCCAAAGTCGCGGCGGCTCGCGGCGTGAATTCTCTCGAGCTAGGACGGATCACGGCCGCGAACGCGGAACGTCTCTTCGGTCTGGCCCTCGCAGCCGCATAGTGTGTAACATTCGCGCTTCACTCTGACTCTTCCGTTTCAAGGCACCCGACGGAGAATTGAATGCCACTCAAGAAGATCAGCACCGACAAAGCGCCCTCCGCGATCGGTCCCTATTCACAGGGAATCGTCGTCAATGGTTTTCTCTTCACGGCGGGACAGATTCCGCTCGATCCCGCGGCAGGCAAGATCGTCGACGGCGGAATCGTCGAGCAGACCGAACAGGTCATGCGGAATCTCCAGGAAGTCCTTCGGGCGGCCGGAGCAACGTGGGGCGATGTGGTGAAGACGACGGTATACCTGCAGGATCTCGCGCACTTTCCCACCGTCAACGAGGTCTACGGCAAGTCACTCGGCGACGCCCGCCCCGCCCGGTCCACCGTTCAGGTTTCAGCACTTCCCCGGGGCGCGCTGGTCGAGATCGACGCCATAGCCGCGGTCGCCCCCAGGTAACCTCCATGCTGCACCAATGAGTACCTCGAAAACGCGCGAAGAGATCTTCAGGCTGACGGAATTCGCGCGGTGCGCCGGTTGAGCGTCAAAAATGGGTCCGGGTGACCTATCCCGCGCGCTGGCCGCGCTCCCTGTGATTTCAGATCCACGGCTGCTAGTCGGAAGAGAGACCTTCGACGACGCCGGGGTGTTCCGCCTTTCCGATGATCTCGCGCTCGTCCAGACGGTGGATTTTTTTGCGCCCATTGTCGATGACCCATTCGACTTCGGACAGATCGCGGCCGTGAACGCCCTTTCGGACGTGTACGCAATGGGCGGCCAACCGCTCACTGCGCTCAACATTGTCGCATTTCCGACGAATGAGCTGCCCCTCGACATCCTCACCGGAATCCTGGCGGGAGGCCAGGACAAGGTTCACGAGGCCGGTGCGTTCATCGTCGGGGGACACACTGTGGTGGATACCGAGCTCAAGTACGGTCTGGCGGTGACGGGTCGTGCGCACCCCGATTTTCTGCTCACGAACGCGGGAGCGCGACCGGGCGACCAGCTCGTTCTCACGAAGCCGATTGGCAACGGGATTCTCGCCACCGCGGGCAAACGGGGCCAGCTCCCGGCAGAGGCCCAGCGTGCGATGCTCGAGGCGATGAAAATGCTCAACGGCGTTGCGAGTCGTGCCGCGCTCGCCGTGGGATCGCGCTGTGCCACCGACGTGACGGGCTTCGGGTTGCTGGGCCACATGTCGCACATCGCGCGTGCGAGCAAAGTCACGCTGCGCGTCGACCTCGATGCCATTCCTGTTTTCGCCGGAGTCCGTGAGGCTGTGCGAGCCCGATTCGTCACCGATGGCGCGAAGCGAAACGCGGAGTACCTCCGCGATTTGGTCCGCTGGGAGAAGGGAACCGAGGAGGATCGCGCGATTCTACACGATCCTCAGACATCGGGCGGACTCGTCGTATGCGTCAGTCCCAGCCGCGTCGCTAACTATCTTTCACGCGTCGAGGGATCGACAGTCGTGGGCGAGGTCATCGAACGGGGAGAAGTTGCGATCGAAGTTCATTGAGATGCGTGGGGGTGGATGGGGCCTGGTGGCTTCCGTGATCTTCAAAATCACTGTGACCCTACTTCGTAGGGTCGGGTGGGTTCGATTCCCACACTCTCCCGCCACACTCAGTGCCGCGGCGTTCTTCTTCTGCCTCGCGCTTTTTTTCCCCGGCGCCTCCGTAGCGCAGCAACGGGATAGCGCGCGGACAGGAGTTGCCGCCCCCAAAAAAACGCCGGCGCCACAGCCCGCCGCGACAGATACGCCGAAGCCACCGATGACGCCGCGTCGCGCTTTCCTCAGTTCACTTCTCGTTCCCGGCTACGCGCAAACGGTCTTCGGTCGCGACCACGCCGCGATGCTGTTCGCCGTGATCGAAGTCGGTTCGATCGGAATGGCCCGCAAATCTGCGCTGGACCTCGCCGAGGCGAAGGCGCTCGCCAAGGACAGCATCGTCGCGACGTATCAGACGGATCCCAACACCGGCCTGGCGATAATCAATCCGAAAACGGGATTGCCGATTCCCGACACCTACATCGCGAGTCGATTCACTCCCGATCGAGTCAAAGCGCGACGCACCCACTACGAGGACTGGATAGCGGCGATCGTGTTCAACCATCTCTTCTCCGGCGCCGACGCCTACGTCGCCGCCAACCTCTGGGACTTCAAGGCGAATATCGGCGTCGTGGCCGCCCCGCATTCTGCGGGCGTTTATGCTTCCGTGAGACTGAGATGAGCAACGAGGCTGCCATTGGCGTTTTCGACTCCGGAATGGGTGGCCTTACGGTTGTCCGTGAGTTGATGCTCCAGCTGCCCAACGAAAGCATCATCTACTTCGGTGATACCGCCCGAGTCCCGTACGGGCCCAAGAGTCCGGATACCGTCCTGAGATACAGTCGGGAAATCACGTCTTATCTCAGGGGGGAAGGAGTGAAGGCCCTCGTGGTCGCGTGTAACACCGCGACAGCGCACGCTCTACCTGCGCTTCGTCGGGAGTTTGACATGCCGATCGTCGGCGTGATCGAGCCCGGAGCCCGCGCGGCCGCAACAGCGACAAAAACAAAACGCGTGGGTGTGATCGGAACGGCGGGAACGATCAAGTCGCGCGCGTACGAGAAGGAGATAAGAAAACTCCTCCCTGATGTCGAAGTCACGGCGCAAGCATGCGCGCTCTTCGTGCCGCTGGTCGAGGAAGGCTGGCTCGACAGCGAGGTGACCCATGCGGTCGCTCGCAACTATCTCGCATCGATCGTGTCGGCGGAGGTCGATACCCTGGTGCTGGGCTGCACCCACTATCCGCTCATGAAAACGGTGATCGGGAATGTGGTTGGTCGCGAGGTGAGATTGATCGACAGTGCGCAGGAAACGGCGCGCCAGGCGGGAGAAATCCTGCGGGAGCACGGGCTCGAGAATGAAACGCCCGATGGTGCGCGCTACCGCTTCATCGCATCCGACGCGCCCGATACTTTTCTGGGTCTTGGTGAACGCTTCCTCGGGTCACCGATCGATCGAGTTGAGAAGGTTACCCTGGGCTGATCCGTCCCATTCACGCAGCTCGACGGCTACCTCACTCAGTTTAAGGAAGGTCGGTGCGTCGAGCCACGAGCCCGCGTTTCCGAAAACTCCGCCGCTGTCCATTTTCTCGAGTGCTGCGACGTGCGAGTGACCGTATACGAGCAGGTCGAGATCTTTCGCGTCCGCCAGCTGTTGCTTCGCGTAGGCCCGAAGCCCTCGACCCTCGTCTCTGGCGCGATAGGTTCTGCTCGCGTTGGAGCTTCCCTGCGCGAGCTTGCTCGCCAGATCGGGGTGCAACATTCGAAACGCCTTGATGGCGAGAGGGTGGCGCATAATGGGACGGATCATGCGGTAGCCGCGATCCTCGCGATCGCGCAGTCCGTCTCCGTGCTCGATCCTTACTCTCCATCCCGCGACAGTTCCTTCCCATGGGCCGACGACATAGCTGACTCCGACGTCTTCGCGAAGTATCTCGCCGCCCCAGCAGTCGTGGTTGCCGGCGACCCAGAGGATGTCTACACCAGCGTCCTTGAGCTCGGCGAGTGCTGCCAGCGCGCGAAAGCTGCGGCGAGGAATCACCGTTTTCCACTCGAACCAGAAGTCGAAAAGATCGCCGTTGATTATCAGCGAGCTTGCGTCTCCGGCCAATCCGCGGAGAAACGAGACGAAGGATCGCTCGATCTCGGGACTTGCGACTCCGAGGTGCGCGTCCGACACGATGTAGCAGGGGGCGTTGAGCACGGCTCAAGTTAGCGCGGCGACGCAGGCTTTACAAAGCATCACGAGCGGGACATTTTCGCCTCGCCCTTTCACATGACATCCCATTCCAACCGTGGGACGGCTCACACCGTCGAGTTCCGGGTCCGTTACGCCGAGACCGACCAGATGCAGGTGGTGTATCATTCCAACTATCTGATCTGGTGCGAGATTGGACGCACCGAATTCATTCGCGCGCTCGGAACGCCGTACGCCGAGCTGGAAAAACAGAATGTCACGCTGGCCGTAGTCGAAGCGAGCCTTCGCTTCCACTCCGCCGCCCGTTACGACAATCTGATTCGCGTGACCACCACCATAAGTGATGTAAGGTCGCGGACGATCACATTCGAGTACGTCATCAGCAACGCGGAAACCGGAGAGCGCTTCGTAACGGCTTCCACCAAACTGGCTTCGCTCACGCGTGATTCTCGCCTTACCACTTTGCCTGACTCACTTAGCAAGGTACTAAAGAATGCAGCTTCGTAAGCATCTTCTTGTCTATGCCGCACTTGTTGGAGTTGCTGCAACTGCTCGTGGGCAGGAGCTGCCGCCGGCGATCAGTGCAAGTGAAGTAAATCTCTTCGCCCGCCTGCTGGCGATGACGGACACGCGGCAGCTCGACATGGCGATTGTCGATCGAGCTCTGGCGAGCAAATGGCGTCCGATGCGCGCGGCGGCAACCCTCGCTATTGGACAGGTCGGAACCGAATCCGGGATGGCGGGCGCGTCCCGGCTTCGCGTGCTGCTCAGGGATCGTGACCTTGCCGTCGCGGCCAACGCTGCCTATGCGCTGGGACTGCTTCGCGATACAGCGTCGATCACCGATCTCGGCGCGGCGCTCGCGCTCAATCATGAAGTCGCGCGCGAAGCGGCGTGGGCCTTGGGCGAGATGGGCGCTCCAGCGCGCACCGCAATCGTGAACGGACTGAAGCATGACCATGATCACGACACAGCGATCCAGCTCTTGCTCGCAGCGGCAAAGCTGCGTCCCATTCCCCTCACGGACGTCAAGCGCTACTTGCAAGAGGGTCACCCCTCGGTGGTGTGGGCCGCAGCCTACGCAATCGCGCGCTCGCGAGCGGCCGGCGGCGTACGGGAGCTGATCGACCTCGAGGCGTCACCATCCCTGCGCGCGAGGCAGAATCCAAATCGGTCGGCAGACATGCCTGCGCCGTACGCGGACGACCTCAGCGGAAATCAACGTACACGCGCGGAGATCGCGCGTGGGCTCGCCAGATCCGCGGCGGGCGACTCTCTTGGACCGAAAGCTTTCGCCGTCCTCGCGCGGCTCGTTGGTGATGTCGATCCACATGTCCGCATTAATGCCGTTCGATCTCTCGGCACGTATGGTCCGCAAGCGAAGGCGTCGCTTGTCTACGCGACACGCGACTACGATCCCAATGTGAGGATCGCGGCGGCACAGAGCTTCGGGACAGTCCTTTCAAAGGGCGCTACCGACTTTCCGGCGCTATGGTCGGCCGACACCTCGATCGTGTATCGCTCGTCGCTGTTGGCCTCTGCAGGACGAGCCGGTCTGAGGCCACCAGAGCTGAGGCAGTGGACATCCAGTTCGGACTGGCGACTGAGGGCGGCCGTGGCGTCAGCCGCCGGAGACACCCTCGATCGTGCATTTGCCATCTCACGGTCCGTTCCGCTGACGCGAGATCCCGATCCGAGGGTGCGCGAGGCGGCGTACGCCGCAATTGCCCCGCCGCCGGGGATGGCTCTCGAGGACAGCGTGCATGGTATTCTCGTGAACGGTCTAAGGGATCCTGATTTCTACGTGCGTGCGACGGTAATCGGTGCGCTGGCGGATCGGCCGTCCACAGCAGATCTCGCCGCCGTTCTCGCCAGTTACGGTTTGGCCGGCCGTGATTCGGCGAATGACGCCAGGCTCGCGGCGATTCAGTATGTGGTTAGTCTCTGGAAAAGGGACAGCAGCTCTCTCAACGCGACGTGGCAAGCTCAGCTCGCTCGTACGCCGATGCCGGCCGATCCGCTCGAACGGGCTGCGGGAAAGGCGATACCTGTCTGGTCCAGTTGGGGGCGTGTAGCGCCCAAACAGAGGCCGATTGGATGGTACGAGGAGGTGGTGCGGACTGTCGTGATGCCGGCGTACGTCGGAAAGACGGTGAACGCGACCATCAATACGGTGCGCGGACCCATTCGTCTCGAGCTCTTCGGCACCGACGCTCCGATCACTGTGTGGAACTTTCTCAGCCTCGCGCGGTCTGGATACTATCGGAATACGCGCTTTCACCGAGTCGTTCCAAACTTTGTTGCTCAGGATGGCGATCCACGCGATGATGGAAACGGCGGCCCTGGTTACGCGATACGCGACGAGATGAATCGCCATCGCTACGAGCGTGGAGCCGTCGGGATGGCGCTCTCGGGACCGGATACCGGCGGCAGCCAGTATTTCATAACTCACTCTCCGCAGCCGCACCTCGACGGTCACTACACCGTCTTCGGCCGAGTAATTCGCGGCTACGACGTATTGGACAAGCTCGTTCAGGGCGATCTGATTACGCGCGTCGATCCAAAATGAAACGGTTCGCCGTCCTCATTCTCGCCGCGGCTCTTGGTTGCGTACCATCGGCAGCGCCGCTCAAAGGTGTTCTCGCGCCGGATCGCTCGCTTCCTGCTCTTTCGCTTCCATCCGGCCACCGTCACCTGGTTTTCAAATGGGATTATCAGGAAGGCGATATCGCCGCCCGGGGTGATGGCTCTGTACGTACCGCCGCGCCCGACAGCGCGCGGCTCGACTTTTTTCTCGGCGGAGGACTTGGTGCGGGAGCCGCGGTTCTCATCCGTGACTCGTTGCGTTCGGCGCACGCCGAGCTCGCGCGTCGCTACATTCCTCCGTCGCCGATGATGTGGGCTGCACTCGGCCGCCTTGCGATTCCACCGCTTCCGGACACAGTGGTTCGCATCGACGGAGACCTGCTCCGCGCCGATGTCGGGCGTCCGGTGCGGTGGAGAGTTACCATTCGTGGTGACACGCTCGTGGCGCTCGAACACATCTCGGACGGAAAAATCACTGAAAGCATTGCTCGCGGAGCCGACGGAGTGCTCACCTACCGCGCACCTGGAGCAAGGCGTCGTTTGGACCTGACGATTCTGCGAGATGAACCTGGATCTTTCGATGCATCGATTTGGAGCTTATAGTGTTGTCCTGGTTGCGCTGACTTCCTGCATCCCGTACGGATTTACGGGAGGCGGGCTGCCCTCTCACATAAGGACAGTGGCAATCGTTCCTTTCGAGAACCAGACGCCGACAGCAGAGCTTCCACGCCAGCTCACCGACGCACTCCGCACCCAGCTTCACGACCGGCTCGGGTTGCACGACGCGTCTGAGGCAAAGGCGAATGCGATCGTGCGCGGCACGATCCAACGGTACGAAACCGACATTCCCATCGGTTTCAGCGCCAACAACAAACAGGCGACGACGGCGTCGCGCATGCTGCAGCTCGTCGTCGACATTGAGATGATCGATCAGGTCACCGGCAAGACCCTGTGGCAGCGAAAAGGCCTGCTCGCAGAGGGGCAGTACGAGGAACGCGGTGAGCCCACGGGTAGAAAGCAGGCGATCGACCGGATTGTGAACACAGTCATCGAAGGGGCGCAATCACAGTGGTAAATCGGCGCGGGGTGAGCAGGATGGGATGCCTGCTTCCTCTGCTGATTCTCGCCGTGGCAGCCTACTTCGCCGTGGATTTTGGCGAAGCCTATTTTCATTTCTATGAGTTCAAGGATGCAATGGGTCAGGAGGCGAGGTTCGCAGTCGACAAGACCGACGCTCAGATCACGACTCGACTCTCGGCGCTGGCGGACACTCTGCAACTTCCCCCTGGTGCAGAGTTGATCACCATCGAGCGCACTCCGGCCCAGATCAGCATATCGAGCGATTACGACGAAGTGTTCCGGCTTCCGTTGAATAAAGAGAAAGTCATCCATTTTCATCCCTCCGTGGTGAGCACACCCTGAAGGCTCGAGATCCCGCGACGAAGATTGCGACATGGGCGGAAGCCGGGCGTTGGAAAGCTGAAAGAAAGGGTCGGGTGGCGTTCACTAACGGCGTATTCGACCTGCTGCACGCCGGGCACGTCGACATCCTCACCGCCGCGCGCGACAGCGCCGACGCGCTCATCGTCGGTGTCAACAGCGATGAGTCTGTACGCCGCCTCAAGGGTCCGACGCGCCCGGTGCGCAGCGACGCGGAGCGCGCGTACGTGCTGGCGGCGCTCGAGTGCGTCGACCTCGTCGTAATTTTCCCCGAGGACACTCCGCTCAATCTCGTCAGGCATCTCAAGCCCGACGTGATCGTCAAAGGCGGCGATTATTCGGAAGACACGATCGTTGGCGCGACAGAAGTGAAAAGCTGGGGCGGGCGTGTGCTGGTAGTGCCGCTGACTCCCGGACATTCTACCACTGCCATTATTCGGAAGCTCAGTGAAACCAGGTAAATCGAAGCGCGTTGGACGCAGTCTGTCGGATCTCAGGCCGATCACGTTCGAGCGTGGCGTCGCACCGTACGCCGAGGGCTCGTGCCTCATAACGTTTGGTGCGACGCGCGTGCTGTGCACCGCGTCGGTCGAGGACGGGGTTCCCGGCTGGAAGCGGGGAAGTGGCGAGGGGTGGCTCACCGCCGAGTACGCGATGCTTCCACGGGCGACTCGGACGCGCACGTCTCGTGAGCGGGCGCAGCTTGGCGGACGCACTCAGGAAATTCAACGTCTGATCGGGCGAAGCGTCCGCGCCATGCTCGACGATTTCAAGTTCGGTGAGTTCACGGTGAAGCTCGATTGCGACGTCCTGGTTGCCGACGGTGGAACTCGCACCGCGGCGATCACCGGCGCATCGGTTGCAATCGTAGATGCGTTCGACTGGATGGTGGAGACAGGGAAGCTCGCCGCAACGCCGGTCAAGCGACGCGTCGCCGCGGTGAGCGTGGGCGTCGTCGATGGAGAAGTGCGGCTCGATCTCGATTACGAGGAGGATGTGAGGGCCGAGGTAGACATGAACGTCGTGATGAGCAGCGCTGGAAAATTCGTGGAAGTGCAGGGGACGGGCGAGCACGGTACGTTCGATCGTGCACAGCTGGACCAGCTTCTCGAGCTGGCGATTTCCGGGATCCATTCTCTCGACGCCGCTCAGATGAAAGCGCTATCGGAGTGAGCGGCAAGCGTTTCCTTCTGGCGACCCGCAGCGAGGGAAAGTTGCGCGAGCTGCGGGAGATCTTCTCGGATTTCGGACTCCAGGTTGCGGACCTTGTGACACTCGGGATTCCGACGAGCGCGGCCGAAGACGAGCTCGAGAAGTTTGAGACATTCGAGGAAAACGCGCTCGCCAAGGCGCGCTACTTCTTCCAGGTGTCGGGCGGAATCCCCACTTTCGGCGACGACTCAGGAATGTGCGTCGATGCGCTCGGCGGTGAACCAGGCGTGTACAGCAAGCGCTGGTCGGGACGCGAGGATCTCGACCGCGAAGCGCTCGACGACGCAAACAACGCGAAGCTCGCGACTCGCATGCGTGACGCGAGAGCGACGCAGGGAGATCGGTTTACCGACGCCGCGCGCTACATCTCCATCGCTGCATTCAAGGACGAAGCTGGCGAGCTGACGCGGCGCGGGGAAATCGAGGGCAGAGTGCTCACGAGTCCGCGTGGCACCGGTGGATTTGGCTACGATCCGTATTTCGAGGCACCCGAATTGGGAGGCACATTCGCGGAATCGTCGATCAAGAACACGGCGGCAGGAAGTCACCGCAGCCGCGCGTTCCGCGCGTTGTTGAGCGCGTTGCGCGCTCAAGGCAGGATATAGTAACTTGCGCTCACTTCGGGGCGTAGCGTAGCCCGGTATCGCGCCTGCTTTGGGAGCAGGAGGTCCCCGGTTCAAATCCGGGCGCCCCGACTCGATTCAAATAGCGGCCCGACATCTACTTAGGTGCTCGGGTCGTTTTGCATCCAGCAACAACCGTTACCCGTTGCGTTACCCGTTTGTCCCGAAATCACGTACCCGTTGCTCGCTCCGAAACCTTCCTCGGCTCGGACATTACTGCGAGCATTGTCTCATCATCCGCGAACTGATAGCACTCCGTCAGAACGCTCGAACTATTGGGACTCCATCCGCCCGCCGCGAGAACATCAGCCTGCGGATGATGTTTTCGCTCGGAGGCCCATTTCCGCCTGAAAGAATGCCACCCACCGTGAGCGGGCAGCTTCGCATGGCGAACCGCATCCGCCAGCGCGTGCTG
This sequence comes from Gemmatimonadaceae bacterium, assembly GCA_036390715.1. Taxonomy (GTDB): domain Bacteria; phylum Gemmatimonadota; class Gemmatimonadetes; order Gemmatimonadales; family Gemmatimonadaceae; genus UBA4720. Next base: position 464 of record DASWBG010000029.1, on the reverse strand, counting down.
GAATACTTCGCGGCCCAGCGGTTTAGCTGGATCTGTCGGTGCGGGGAAGAGCAATCCCCCAAACGCACCGCCCAGGGCCATGCGGAAACGCTTTACCTCTTCCAATAGTGCCGGCGGAATCGGCACGACCCACTCTCTACGCTTCTTGTCCGTCTCAGCCCGCCAGCGGATCGTGGCCCGTTCAAAATCGAAGTCTGACCACGCGAGCTGACGAATAGATCCGATTCGCCGACCAGTCGCTTCAGCGAGGACGAGTGCGAACTCGATCTGCACCCACCGCTGGCTACCCGTCTTCTCGGCTAGGTCACGCATTGCACTTCGGATCGCCAAAAACCGCTCCCATGATGCGACCGGCCTATTCGGATCAGTCTCTCGCTGGCCGCGCACGCCGGCCAAGGGGTTCGCAGCAAGTAGGCGCTGGCCTCCTCTCACCCGAACCGTGGTTGCCCACCTGAGCATGGTTT
>DASWBG010000028.1:0-13007 GCA_036390715.1 Gemmatimonadaceae bacterium | reverse complement strand
CAATCACTCGCTCGCCATCCTTCAGCCCACTCGCTATGACGGACACAGAATCGACGGTGCGTGCGACCTGAACGGGCCGCTGCCGCGCGGTACCCGCCGAATCGATGGTATACACGTAAGTGCCTTGTTGCCCGGTCAGTACGGCGGGAGCGGGCAAAATCAAAGCATTTGCATCGACGTATAGCTGTAACGCGACGCTCATGTATTGTCCCGGCCACATGGTGCCTTCGGGATTACTGAACCTCGCCTTCAGCAGAACCGTTCCAGTCGTCGAATCGACGTTATTGTCCACGAAGGCGAGGGTTCCCTGTAGCGGTACCCCGGATCCCTCCGAAGGAGTCGCGCGCACGAGTAGCGCATTCCCGCCACGATAGTACCTCTGAATATCGGGAAGTTGGCTCTGAGCGACCGCGAACCTGACCAGTATCGGCTGAATCTGATTGATCACCACAAGCGGGGGGTTGCTGTTCGCCTTGACGAGATTCCCCTGTCGAACGAGGAGGCTTCCGGTTCGCCCGGAGATCGGCGCACGAATGGTACAGTTGGCAACATCGAGCGCGGCTTTCTGAACGTTGGCACGATCCGCGGCTACGGTAGCGGCCGCCGACGCAGCGGTCGCCGTGGCCTGATCGGCCTGCGAGCTGGTTACATATCCCTCCTTCACCAGAGCGGCATAGCGGGCAGCATCACGCAGTGCGTTGGCCGCCATCACTTCATCCCGCGAGAGTTGGGCGCGCGCCTGATCCAGAACCGCGACGTAAGGGCGGGCATCGATCTGGAAGAGCACCTGTGTCTCCTGAACTGGCTGTCCCTCAGCGAAAGTGACGCGGTTCAGTATTCCATTGACTTGAGCTTCGACCGCGACCGTCTGCATCGGCTCGGCAACTCCGTTGGCGTTGACGACATAAGGGATCGAGGCGCGCTTCACCGTCGTCACGCTGACGGGAACTGGTGGCTGCCGCGGAGGATCGTTCTTGGAACAGGCGGCAATCGCTGATAGCGCGACGGCGGCAATGTACGCGGACAAAGCGCGCGCGCTCATCGATTGGCTGGGTTAGGAAGTGGACGCGACACCGTTGAATCTGCGGAGAACGCAAACGGTGCATCGCCGTGGACTCCGAGTACGCCGGCGTCGCGGGCGAGTTGAGCGAGGGAAGTATACCACTGCCAGCGCGACTGGACTTGCTGCGCTCTTGCGTTGGCGAGAGCAGTCTGTGCCGTCAGCAGATCGATGATGCTACCGACACCCTCCCTATACCGTCCGGCGGCGACCTGAACCGACTGTTGAGCGCTCACGAGAAGATCATCCGCGGTGGCGACGCGCTGCTCCGCTGTTTGCAGCGCGTAATACGAAACGAAAACTTGGGTGACGACCTGCTGCCGCGTCTGTTCGGCGAGCGCCGAAACCGCATCGGCCTGAGCTCGGGCCGCCGACACGTCGTACTGATGGGAGAAGCCATTGAACATCGGGATTGCCAATCCGAGCGAAATCGTATAAGAGGGACCCGCGAAGTTGGAGGGGCTGGACCACGTGCGGCCCGCGTTTCCTCCAAGCGAGAGCGATGGAAGCTCCGCGGCTCGCGCTACGCGAACTTGCGAGGCAGCGGCTGCTGCTTGCGCGCGGGCAGCTGCTAGGTCCGGACGGTTGCGCAGAGCTTCGTTGATTACGCTGTCCACGCTCTGCCCGAGCGCCTTTACAGGTATCGCGCCCGAAGCCGGCTCGAGCTCAAAGGGCAGATTGGCTGGTAGTCCGAGAGCCGACGCGAGCGAGCCACGCGCGGCCTGTAGATTCCCCTGCGTCGTCTCGAGGTTCAGCTGCTCCTGCGAAAGGGCGGTGCGCGCCTGCAGCACGTCCGCGATCGTAGCGAGTCCGACCCTGTTTCGTTGCGTGGCCGCATTGAGATTTGCCGTCGCCTCCGCGATCGCTGACCGCTCAGCGGCAAGCAGTGCCGATGTCGCCATGTATGTGAAGTAGGCAACCTCCGCCTGAAGCACCGTGTTCTGAATCGTTGCGTTGTGCGTGAGGTTAGCGGCGAAGAGACTCTGACGGGCTTTCTCGATCGAGCCGGAGCGGCCACCGAAGTCGAGCAGCAGATAATTGAGTGATAGGGACGGTCCGTATTCCGTCCGCTGCCCAGCCGGCCGCGCCAGCGTTGCGGGCGATTTAATGCGTGAGACCGTCCCCGTGCCGTTTATCGTCGGATAGTACTGTCCTTGCGCGGAGCCGAACAGGTAGGCGGTAGCGCGCGCCTGTGCCCACGACGCGCGCGTTGCGGGATTGTTGAGCAACGCGAGATCGACCACATCGATCAGCGTGAGCTGGCGTATCCGCTGTTGCAAGTCGGCAGGAACAGCGATCGCGACGATAGGCGTCAGCAAAGACTCCGATTTGACGGCGCCCGCCGGCGGAGTCCAGGGAACGCTGGGGGATGGTGATGCGCCTGCAGCTCCGTTTACCCGGGGCGGATTTCCGCAGCCCGCGAGGAAAGAAACCATTAGCAAGAAAATGCCTTGGAGATGTCTGGTAGTATGCGACATTATTCCCATTACGCTGCCCACACCGGTTCTGCTGATCTATAGAAAGGTTTTATGTGACGCCCGCTTGCACTACATTTGGCGGTTCGTAACAACACCAGGAGCCAATGACGAAGTATAAGTTCGCCAAAGTTCCGCCGCGCGGCGAAGGGATTGTTTACAAGAAGGGTACGCTCAGCGTGCCGGATAACCCGATCATCCCATTCGTTGAAGGTGACGGCACCGGCCCCGACATCTGGCGCGCATCCGTTCGTGTGTTCGATGCTGCCGTCGAGCGAGCGTACGACGGCAAGCGAAAGATTGCCTGGATGGAGGTCTTCGCGGGCGAGAAATCCTTCAAGCAGTTTCAGGACTGGCTCCCCCAGGAGACGATCGATGCGATGCAGGAGTATAGGGTCTCCATCAAGGGCCCACTCACGACGCCGGTCGGTGGGGGGATACGCTCTCTCAACGTGACGCTGCGTCAGGTGCTGGACCTCTACGCCTGCATTCGACCGGTGCGCTACTTCGAGGGAGTTGGAGCTCCCGTGAAGGAGCCCGAAAAAGTGAATGTGGTCATCTTCCGCGAGAACACTGAAGATGTGTACGCAGGAATCGAGTGGAAGGCGGGGTCTCCAGAGGCGGAAAAGGTCGCGGCGTTCCTGCGGAAGGAGTTCAAGAGCGAGATTCGCGAAAAGTCGGCAATCGGCATCAAGCCAATGTCCGAGTTTGGATCGAAGCGCCTCGTAGAGATGGCTATCACCTATGCCATCACGAAATGCAAAGAGTCGGTTACCCTCGTCCACAAGGGCAACATCATGAAGTTCACCGAAGGCGCGTTCCGCGACTGGGGCTATGAAGTTGCACGCGAGAAGTTTCCAGAGGACACTACGACGGAAGCGGAGCTGGCAAAGGGTGGCCCGACTGCGCGGGCGGACGCGGTTGTGATCCGTGACCGCATTGCTGACTCAATGTTCCAGCAAATGCTGCTGCGACCCTCGGAGTATTCGGTGATCGCGACGCCCAATCTCAATGGTGACTATCTGTCAGACGCCGCCGCTGCGCAGGTGGGAGGCCTTGGCATCGCTCCCGGAGGCAACGTTGGCGACGGCGTCGCCGTGTTTGAAGCAACCCACGGTACCGCTCCCAAGTACGCGAATCTCGACAAGATCAATCCGGGGAGCGTCATTCTGTCGGGAGTGATGATGCTCGAGTACATGGGCTGGAACGAGGCGGCGACTCTGATCATCAAGGGAGTGGAGAAAGCCATCAAGTCGAAGCGAGTCACGTACGACCTCGCGCGGCAGATGCCCGGCGCAACCGAAATCTCGACTTCGGCTTTTGGCGATCAGGTAATTACCGGAATGAAGAGCTAGCTGATGCTCGCCGTCAGCATCAACTCGGCGAGTCCGGCCGAAGTAGGAACCGCTCTCCTCGTAGTCGCGCTTCCGGAAAACCCTACCATTGCGGGGATTGCCGGACTCGATTCGGCCACCCAGGGCGCGCTTACCCGCTCCATAGAGATGAAGGACTTCCGCGGTTCTCGCGATGAGATGCTTCATCTTACCGGCATCCAGAAGGGTCCGCGGCGAATCCTTCTAATCGGCATGGGAGCGGTGACCGATCGGCGAGCCTCTTTCCGTCGCGCCGCTACTCTCGCCGCCCGCAACGCGCACCGCCTCGGAGTCGGCGAGATGGTGTGGTACTCCGGACAGATCACCCCCGAAGAAACCGAGTCGATCACTATCGGCCTGATTGCGGGCGCGTGGGAGTACGCGGATCTCAAATCCCCGTTGCCGGAGCCCGAACGAAAAAGGCCGCTCGAGAAAGCAGTGATTCTAACCAGCAATACCGACGACAGCCGCGGCGGGCTGGCGAACGGGCAGGCAATTGGCTCCGGTCAGAGTCTCGCGCGACGCCTCGCGATGATGCCGGGAAACCTCTGCACGCCCGAGTATCTCGCGCAGACAGCGGCCGATATCGCGAAGCGCTACAGCATGGGTATCACCGTGCTGGGACGCAAAGAAATGGAAGTCGAGAAGATGGGCTCTTTCCTCGCGGTCGCGCAGGGAACGCCGCAGGACCCCAAGCTCATCGTGCTCGAGTACAAGGGCGGCAAGCCGAACACGAAGCCGGTAGTCCTCGTCGGAAAGGGTCTTTGCTTCGACAGTGGCGGAATCTCCATCAAGCCGGCGCAAGGGATGGAATTCATGAAGTTCGACATGTGCGGTGGCGCCGGGGTGCTCGGAGCATTCGAGGCGCTGGGACAGATGAACCCACTTGTCAATGTGGTGGGCATCGTCGGCGCGACGACCAACATGCCATCCGGAACAGCCATGAACCCCGGCGATGTCGTGAAAGCGCAGAATGGGAAGTCCATCGAGATCATCAACACCGACGCGGAAGGACGTCTCGTTCTAGCGGACTGTCTCTCGTACGCAAAGCGCTTTGATCCGGACGTAGTGATCGATGCGGCAACGCTCACCGGAGCGTGTGTGATCGCGCTTGGTCATACCGCGAGCGGCGTGTTCTCGAGCGACGACGCGCTGATCGCGGAGATTCTCGCGGCTGGAAAGCGTGCGGGTGAGCCAGGTTGGCCGCTGCCGATGTGGGACGAGTACAAGGAGCTTATCAAGTCGGACGTCGCCGACGTGAAGAACTCCGGCGGTCGACCTGCAGGTGCCGTTACCGCAGCGATGTTTCTCAAGGAATTTGCCGAAGGATATCCGTGGGCGCATCTCGACATTGCAGGTACCGCTTATTCAGAGACCGATCTCGTCACCATTCCCAAAGGACCGACGGGAGTGCCGACGGGTACTTTCATCGAGTTCATTCGCGGGAGAGTTCGCTGAAGAGAGCTTCCGGGCCCTTGCGCACCCCAGCCCGCCTCGGCCTCGTGGCCGGGGCGCTTTTGTACGCGGCTGCCATTCCTGCCCGGGCACAGGTGCCTACACCCCCCATTAGCGTGGTCCCGATCCCGGCGAAGCCAAAAACCGACTCCGGTCCCGACAGCGTCCGCGTCAAAACCGATTCGATCAAGGTCAAGGCCGATTCGATCAAGCGACCGTTCGGCCGCTTTGCCGACCCGGCACTCTACGAGATCGGACCGCAGTACGAATGGAACCGCGAGCAGCTCTTCGCGACGGGAGCTCTCACGGTGATCGATTTGCTGGATCGTATTCCCGGTGTGACTACGTTCAGGTCTGGCTGGCTGGCGACGCCACAGACGGCCACCTACAATGCTGATTTCCAGCGCGTCAGGGTGTTCTACGACGGGATCGAGATCGACAACCTCGACAGTCGAACAGGTGGGGTTCTCGATCTCTCGACCGTCCAGCTGTGGTCGCTCGAGCATCTCAGCATAGAGCGAAGTGCCAGCGAGCTGAGGATCTACATGCGCAGCTGGCGCGTCGACAATACCGACCCATACACGCGCGTTGATATCGCCACCGGAAACGAGGACACCAATCTTTACCGCGGCTTTTATGGCAGGCGCTTCGACAACGGCGGTGTGCTTCAGTTTGCCGGTCAGCAGTTCGGAGTTGCGAGCCCACGCTTCTCGGGCAGCGGAGATGCACTGTCGCTGCTGACCAGAGTAGGTATCGCGAAGAAAGGATGGAGTCTCGACGCCTTTGTGCTCCGCCACCATCTCACGCGGGACACTGAGCGGGCGGCGAACGGCCGTCCGCCCGTTCTATCGCTGGACGCAACCAACACCGATGCGTACATCCGCACTGCCGTGGGGCGAGTCGGAAGCGGACCATGGGCCCAGCTCACAGTCGCCTCGATTGCATTCAAGGGAACCACGGGCCCGGACCGAGGCGTTACGGCGACACCGTTCTCCGATACGCTCGAGAGAAAGGTCTCAGAGAGCCAATACAACGTGAGTGCCGGCTACACCTTCGGCCCCGCGCGCATCGAGGTCGAAGACCGGTTACGAGCTCTCCAAGGAACGTCGTACAACGGTGCAAGTGGGCGACTCGATCTCGTGACGCCGATTGGCGTCGTGAGCGGATTCGTCGAGCACGATGGGTTTCGCAAGGTTACAAATGCCGACGCCGGCATTCGTGCCCAGCCGCTGCCATTCATCGCACTTTCCGGATCGATCTCACGAGCGGTTCCCATCACATCCGCGGGATCTACGCAAGTCAGTACGACCTCGGCGCGCGGGGAAGTCGGACTCAAGCTGTTCGGACCGTGGCTCTCCGCAGGATTCATCACAACTGATAGAACGCCCGGATTGGCTCCGATCGTCTACGACACCCTCTTGCTGCCCACCGGCCCCGGACGAATCTCGGCCAGGACGGCATCAATCCGTGGTCCGATCTTTGGTGGCATCGGGATCGACGCCTGGGTAACGAAGTGGGACCCGAACGGGCCATATCGGCCACAATACCAGAGTCGGTCCGAGTTGAACTACTCGAACAATTTCGCCAAACGCTTTCCAAAGGGGGACTTCGAGATTCGCGCTGCGGGAATCTTCGAATTCCGGGGACACACGAACTTTCCGCTGAGCGCGGGCGATATTGAGACTTCTGTCGCCGAGACTGTGTCAGGCCTTCTCGAAATCAGGATCATGCGCGCCGTGCTCAGCTACCAGCAGCGCAACATCCTCGGCTACCCATACCAGGTGGTCCCCGGGTTCGACATGCCGCGGGTGCTGGCCATCTACGGTGTCAGGTGGGATTTCTGGAATTGACAAACCCATTGTCAGACCGTAAGATAGGCCGCTTCACATGATATCCAGCATGACGGGCTTCGGCGCTGCGGATGGCACGATCGGGGACGCGCGGGCGAGCGTCGAGATCAGGACCGTCAATCACCGGTTCTTCAGCCCGAACCTCAAACTACCCGCTGCTTTCTCGCGATGGGAAGGCGAGATCCGCGAGATTCTCCGGCAGAAGATTGCGCGTGGTCACGTCACACTCACCGCGCGCTTCGACCGCGCGGTCGGCACCGGTCCGGTCATCGACGAGGTTCGCCTCGCACAGTACGCCGCAGCACTGAAGGAACTAAAGGAGAAGCACGGGCTGGGAGGCGAAGTAGACCTCGCCACAATACTTCGACTCCCTGATGTCGTGGGTGCCCAGAGCGAGGAAGTTGATTCAGGCGCCGGTGATGCGCTCGCGGCAATAGTCAACAAGGCCGTCGACAACCTGATCTTGATGCGACGCGCCGAGGGCGCACAGCTGGCTGCATTCCTCGTTGAACGGGTCGCTGCAGTGGAGTCGAGGCTGGCGAGAATCGAACAAAGGGCTCCAATCCGTCTCAAGGAACATCATGAGAGAATCAAGCGGACCGTCTCGGAATTGATCGGCGGAGCCGGAGCTGATCCGCAGCGGATCGCCCAGGAGATCGCGATTCTCGCCGACAAGATGGACGTCGCGGAGGAGCTGGATCGATTCCGCTCGCACCTGGCGGCGTTCCGCGAAACCGCGCAATCAAGGACGGCTGAACCAGTGGGGAAGCGATTGGGTTTCATTCTTCAGGAGATGCTGCGCGAAGCCAATACCGTCGGCAGCAAGGCTAGCGACGCTCAGATCCAGGAGGACGTCATCGCGACGAAGGAAGAGCTCGAGCGGATCCGCGAGCAGGTGGAGAACCTCGAGTGAAGCCATTCCCGATCATCCTCTCGTCTCCCTCCGGAGGCGGAAAGACTACAATTGCCCATATGCTCCTCGCGATGAGGCCGGATGTCGGGTACTCGGTGTCGTGCACGACCAGGCCTCCCAGGAACGGGGAAGCGGACGGCCGAGACTACCATTTTCTTTCCCTCGAACAATTCAAGCGCGGGCAGAAAGCCCGGGAATTCGCGGAGTCGGCCGAAGTTCACGGTCATTTGTACGGTACGTTGCGCGCCGAAGTCGAGCGCGTGCTGTCCTCCGGAAAGCATGTAATCATGGACATCGACGTTCAGGGAACCAAGCAGTTTGCGCGGGCGTTCCCGGACTCGGTCCTCATCTTCATACTCCCGCCATCGGCCCAAATCCTGGTGGATCGGCTCAAAGCCCGTGGCACCGAGGATACCAAATCGCTCATTCGTCGATTCAAGAGTGCCAAAGCCGAGCTGAAGGCGATAGATTTGTACCAGTATGTAATCGTCAATGCCGAGATCGATTCCGCTGTCGCGGCGGTGTCGAAAATCATTGACGCAGAGGAGTTGAAACGCTCCCGCAACGAGACAGTCGATGCGCGGGTAAAGGACCTGATGGACGGTATTCAACACGCCATCGATCAATACTCACCGAGGAAGTAAATGCAGGTATTCATCCCGAACGAAGTCGCAAAGCATGCGACGAACAAGTATCTGGGAGTTCTGGTCGCGGCCAAGTACGCGCGCGTTCTCAACGAATTCCCGCGCGATCGCTCGGCGCCGGGCGAGAAGAAGCTGACAACGCGGGCGCTCGAGGAGCTTACGGACGGCGAGGTCGAGTACCGCGTAGTTCCGCGCCGCCGCACGGAGTAATTACCGCGCGTCCTTTCGCGGGCAGCCGCATCCTCCTCGGTGTAACCGGGGGCATCGCCAGCTACAAGTCAGTGTGGCTGGCGCGTTTGCTTACACAAGCGGGGGCTGAGGTCGACGTCGTTATGACTCGCGGCGCCCGCGAGTTTGTCGGGCCCATCACGTTCGAGGCGGTCACCGGCCGCCCGGTCTACACGGAGATCTTCGGTCCCGGCCACGCGCTCGATCACATCCGCCTGGCTCGCCAGGCGAACGTGATCGTGGTCGCGCCCGCGACCGCGGACTTCGTCGCTCGCGCTGCACATGGGCTCGCTGACGACTTGCTCACAGCCTGCCTGCTCGCGGCACAATCGAAAGTTCTATTGGTTCCGGCGATGAACGATCGGATGTGGTCACACGCACAAACGAAGCGCAACGTCGCGCACGCACAATCGCTGGGCTACGAGATTCTGGAGCCGGCCGAAGGTCCGCTGGCCGTCGGGGAGGGAAGCGGGCCGGGACGCATGCCCGAGCCCGACGAAATCATGAGCCATGTCGGACGTCTGCTCGAGGGACAATCCACGCTCAAGGGGAAAAAAGTCATCGTCACCGCCGGCGCGACCCGCGAGCCGATCGACCCGGTGAGATTCATATCCAATCACAGTAGCGGCAAAATGGGTGTCGCGCTTGCGCGCGCGGCCTGGAGACGGGGCGCCGAGGTCACGTTGATCGCAGGCCACGTCGACATTCCACTTCCGGCGGAGATACCAACTCTGAATGTCGAAACGGTGCAAGAGATGTCGCGCTCGGTGGCTCAGAATCTTCCGGCCGCGGATGTGCTGATCATGGCCGCGGCGCCTGCCGACTTCCGGCCAACATCAGAAGCACCGGAGAAGATCAAGAAAGGTGGCAAACGTGCGGTGCCCACGATCGTCCTCGAGCCGACCGAGGACATTCTCCAATCGACCATTCCGAAACGAAAAAAGAAGAGCGTCATCGTTGGATTCGCGCTCGAGACATCCGACGGCGTGAAAAACGCGAGAGAGAAGCTAAAGGCCAAGGATCTCGACCTCGTTATCCTGAACGACGCGAATGAGACGGGGGCCGGGTTCGGCGTCGATACCAATCGCGTTACCGTGATATCACGAAATGGAAAAGAAGAAGAGCTCGACCTAATGTCGAAAACAGATCTTGCGGAAATCCTTCTCGATCGCGTCGAACGGGAGCTCAGTGGACGCTAGAGTTCTGCTGCGTCGCTACCTCGAGCAGCGGCGCGAGTTGGGCGAATCCGAGTTGGTGCTCGACGCCTTGAAGGTCGAGGACGTCCTGCGGCTGCTGGGGGCGACCGGACGATCGGAGTCACCCGTCGCGCCGCAGCGCAGCGTTCGCGAGCTCGCGGGGGAGCCATCGGATGATTGGCGCACCGCGCTTCAGGAAGCTGGCGTGAATGTTGACGCCGTGATACCTGACCACAGACCTCTCATATCGGCAATTCCCCGGGAGACCACCGAGGAGATGGCATCAAGCACCAGCGAGATGGCGTTCAACAAAGGAATCGTCATTCCGCCGAGCGAAGCCGAATTGATCCCCGATGCGATCGAGGCGCTCGGTTCCCTGGCGGACATCGCGAAGAAGGTCAAGAAGTGCACGCGATGCTCCTTGTACGAGACCGCAACCAATCCCGTTCCAGGAGAAGGAAATCCACGAGCAGAGCTGGTATGCGTAGGAGAGGCACCCGGAGCAAAGGAGGACGAAACGGGCCGGCCATTCATCGGTCAGGCGGGTCAACTGCTCACGAAGATTCTCGCTGCCATCGATCTGACACGGGAACAGGTCTTCATCTGCAACGTGCTGAAGCATCGGCCACCGGGAAACCGAAATCCACTTCCAGAAGAGGTCGAAGCCTGCAGTCCATACCTGATCAGACAGCTCGAGCTGATCAAGCCAAAAGTGATAGTTGCTTTTGGAACCTTCGCAGCCCAAACTCTCCTAAACACAAAGACTCCGCTCGGTCAGCTCCGTGGGCTCGTTCACCAGTACCACGGGATACCGCTCGTCGTCACCTATCACCCGGCGGCGCTGCTGCGCAACCCGGCCTGGAAACGCCCGACTTGGGAAGATGTCAAGCTCGCCCGTAGAATACTCGATAGCAGCCCCCGTTCGTGACCCGTACAAGGATCGCCGGCCGCCCTACTCCGAAGACGCGGAGCAGGCGGTGCTGTCGGCGATGCTCATGGATCCGGACGCAATTCTGCGCGCGACTGAGTTCCTCGACGACTCAATGTTCTATCGCGAGGGTCACCGGCGGATTTTCCGCGCGATGGTCGCCCTTTCCGAGCGCGGCGATGTAGTAGATCCGCTCACGCTCTCCGAGGAGCTGGGAAGGTCCGGCTCTCTCGAATCGAGCGGTGGCAAGGATTACATCGGGTTTCTCGTCGACGCGGTCCCCACCGCGGCCAATGTCGAGTATCACGCCAAGATCGTCCGCGAGAAGGCGCTCCGTCGCCGGCTGATCGAGGTCTCGACCGCCATCGTCGCCGAAGCGTTCGAGTCGGGGTCTCCAGCAACAGAGCTGCTCGACGAAGCCGAGCACAAGATCTTCGAGGTAAATCAGAGTCGTGGCTCCGAAGGCTTCATGCGCATCAAGGAGCTGCTCTGGCCGACGATGGAACGGATCGAGGAGATCCAGCGCGGCGGCGGTTCGATTACGGGAGTCGCGAGCGGGTTCAAGGATCTCGACGAGCTGACGGCAGGTTTCCAGCCCTCCGATCTCGTCATCGTCGCCGCTCGACCCTCAATGGGAAAGACTGCTTTTGTACTCAACATCGCGCAGAACGCAGCGCTCGACAACAACGTGCCCGTAGCGTTTTTCTCGCTCGAAATGAGCAAGGAACAGCTGGTGCAGCGCCTCCTCACGTCGGAAGGTCGCGTCGACGCTCAAAGATTGCGCAAGGGGAAGCTGCACGACGAGGAATTCGTGCGACTCGGACGCGCGGCCGGAATTCTTAGCCACGCTCCCATCTGGATCGACGACACGCCCGCCATGACCCTGCTGGAGATGCGGTCCAAGGCTCGCCGTCTAAAAATGGAGCACAATATCGGTATGGTCGTAGTCGATTATCTCCAGCTGATGCAGGGCCCGACCAACACCGAGAGCCGGCAGCAGGAGATCAGCTACATCTCCCGCTCGCTCAAGGCGCTGGCGCGCGAGCTCAGAATTCCTGTCGTGGCGCTTTCGCAGTTGTCTCGCGCTCCAGAGCAGCGTACGGCTGAGAACAAACGCCCACAGCTGTCTGACCTCCGCGAATCGGGAGCGATCGAGCAGGACGCCGATCTTGTCATGTTCATCTTCCGCCAGGAGATGTACGACGGGCCAACCGACAAGGACGGCAATTCTCTCGAAGGACGCGCCGAGATCATCATCGGTAAGCAGCGCAACGGACCCACCGGCTTCGTGAATCTCTACTTCAACAAGACCTACACCCGCTTCGAGAATCTGTCGCCCCGCTTGTCCCCGCAGTGAGCCCAAAAGCAAAAACCGTATATCGCTGCACGAACTGCGGCGCCGACCATCCCAAATGGGCCGGACGCTGCGACGTGTGCGGCGAATGGAATTCCTTGGTGGAAGAGATGGCGACCAGGACTTCCAGCGCCACCGCGTCGAGCCGGCGCGCCGGGGGTCAAAAGTCGATGGGAGAAGGCGGAAGCGTGGCACCGACTCCTCGGCTTCGCGATATAAAAAGTTCTGCTGGACGCCGTCTCAACACCGGAATCAAGGAATTCGATTTCGTGCTTGGCGGTGGGATGGTGCCGGGCTCGATGGTTCTCGTTGGCGGTGAGCCCGGCATCGGAAAATCGACATTGCTCCTTCAGGTCGCGGGCCGGCTTCAGGAGCTGGGCCACTCGACGCTCTACGTCTCAGGCGAAGAATCCGCGCTCCAGGTGAAACTGCGCGCCGAGCGCCTTCACGGGTCCGCCGAGGACGTGGCGCTGCTCAACGAGACTTTGCTCGAAACGATCATCGCCACGGCCGGCTCGCAACGGTTTGATG
>DASWBG010000027.1:0-10365 GCA_036390715.1 Gemmatimonadaceae bacterium | reverse complement strand
TGTGCGCGTTTCTTCAGTGGCATTTCTGCCTGCAACCGATGATCACCCGCGCTGGCACGAGCGACAGAAATAGGTAGAGCGTCCGCCCTGAACGATTCGCTTGACCGTTCCGCCGCAGCGCCGGCATATCTTTCCCTCACGGTCGTAGACCGCGAACCGGTCCGCCTCCCGTTGGTCGGTGTATCGGCCCGGCAGCCGCTTCTCCGGGCTCAGGACCAGGCGGATTGCATCGACGAGCGTCTCCAGTTTTTTTCGACTCACTTTGGACGCCGATTTACGCGGATTCAGCTCGGCCTCCCACAACGCTTCAGCCGCGTAGATGTTGCCCAGCCCGGCGACTACTGATTGATCCATAAGGGCGGGCTTGATGGCGATCTTCTTTCGCTTGAGCGCAGCTTGCAAATAATCCGCATCGAGCGAGGGGTCGCTGGCCTCCCGACCGAGTTTGGGCAGGGATGACGTGCCATTCTTGTCGAGTGTGATCGAGGAGAGTGCGCGACGATCAACCAGCGAGATGCGAGTCTCGTCGACGAGCTCGATGACGGCGCGCGCGAAGCGGTCCAGCGGGTCAGCGGTTGTGCCGACTTCCCAATCGCCGTTCATCCGGAAATGCACGACGAGAGTGTCGCCGCTATCCAGATGGAGCAGTTGGTGCTTCCCCCGTCGCTCGATGCTCTCGATCCGCTTCCCTTTCGCAGTGCGGGATTTCGCCGGCGACAACTTGCGCTTGAGTGCCGGATGGATCGCCCTCACTGACGCGATCGTTTTTCCAAGAGCCGCGCGCGTGAGCTGCTGTGCTGCCTTCTCAACCTCAGGAAGTTCCGGCATTCAATCCGCGGTCGCCATACTTACGCAAGCATCCTTCCGATGGGGATCCTGAATGTGTCATCGTGGTCCTTGAGTGCATCCAGCAGCTCTACCCCGGTGAACTTTCGCGCATCATACGTGCAGAGCGCCACCACCGGAAAACGGGGTACGATGAGCCGCTCGAAGCCGACCTCCAATTTGATCATTTGCTTCGCTGAAACGTTCAGGCGAAGGCCCCACATGTCGCCAACGACACGGAACGACTGGACACCCTCATCCTCCGCCTTTTTCATCGCCGTCTCGAAGAAGCGGCACTGGGCCGCTGGAGTTTTCTGGTGCTCGCTCACGATGAGGCGGCCAGCCTTGATATCTGTGTCCAATGAAGAGCGCCTTCGCTTCATCGCCTTCAGGACGACTCCTTGCACGCGTGCCGGAGCCACGAGGAAGCAGACACTTCTCTTGCGCAGGCCTTCGAGCAGAAACGGAACGACGAGATCGACGCGGCCGGCATCAGTTCCGTAGATGCCGCACAGGTGATTGCCCTGGATAGCAGAGACCGGTTCGTCTCTCCAGTCTAGCACTTTCATTGAACCTCCCTTCCCGTTCGTAGGGAGTTGCGCAGCAGCGGGCTGTTCCATAAATGCCAACAGGTCTGCGCGACGAAATCGGCGCTCGCGGCGCAGGCCGATGCGAAGGCAAGGCAGCACGCCGGCATTCGTCCACCGGCGGAGCGATGTCTCGCTCACGTTCAGAAGCTGAGCGGCTTCGCTGATATCAAGTAGCTCGGCGGTGTCACCCAATCAAGGCCACCAGGAGGCAAGGCTGTGCCTGATAATGCGAGAGCCGCGCCACCTGCGGCTCGCGTTGACGATTTACGCGAGTGCTCTCTCGAGAGGATAGCGAAAAGTGTCGCGGTGTCCCTTCAGAGCATTTAGCAACTCGACTCCGGAGAATCTCCGTGCGTCATAAATACAGATCGTCACAACGGGATAGTTTCGAGCGATGAGGCGGTCGTAGTCGGCTTCGTACTCGACCAACGATTCCGCGCTCGCCTTCGAGCGCATCCCCCACAGATCACCGATTATACGAAAGGACTGGGCGCCCTCTGCAACTTTTTCGTCGAGGAGCGTGCGAAAGTATTTGGTCTGCGCCCGCGGACCGAGATGATACTCCGAGTGAATCAGACGTCCGGCATCGATGTCGGCCTGAAGAGATGGGCGCTTTTTCTTCAGCTGCTTGAGAATCTCGGTGCGCGAGCGGACAGGTCCCACCAGAAAGCAGACGCTCCCCTCATCGAGGCCGCCGAGGAGAAAGGGAATCGCGAGCGTAAGCCTGCCCAGATCGGTGTCGTATATCCCACAGAGATGACCGCCATGAGTAACCGTCACCGGTCCCCCTGACAGATCGGCGATTTTGCCCGCGCCAGACTCCCCGACGGGGTCCAGGCTGGCACCGACGACTTGCGCGAAGCGCGTTGCCATCTCCGATGTCTGGCCCTCGAGGAACCCGAGAAGGTCCTCGCGCCGGAACCTTCGCTCTCGTCGCCGTCCTACGCGGAGACAGGCGAGGCGTCCGGAGTTGGTCCATCGCCTCAGGGAACCCTCGCTGACGTTCAGAAACGCAGCTGCCTGGCCGATGTCGAGCAGCTCGTTCGGGTCAGCTATCTCCTGAGGCCTCAGGGGTTTACCCAATTGGCACCCCGCTCCAGACGTGATAATGTCTCTGCCCGACGGTCCAAACGGCTGAGCCTCTACTGTCAGGATTGGTTTGGCCGTTGCACAGCAAAGTACAACAAAGTATAGTAAAGACAAGGTTTATCACGGTCGTTTCCAGAATGAACGGGGCCGTGTGGATGCGCAGTAATCCCGTTCCGGTACACGAAGGACCGGTGGATTTGTGAGTGCTGTGCTAAGTCTTCCCCACTATGGAAAAGTCATTGCGTGTACTGATGCTGGAAAACAGCGAGACCGACGCCGAGCTGATCAAGCACGAGTTGAGCCGGGCGGGTCTGGAGCCGGTAACCAAACGCGTCGACTCCGAGGAAGCATTCGCTTCCGCGCTTCGTGAGTTCGGTCCTGAACTAGTTCTCTCGGATCATTCCCTCTCGCAATTCGACGCGCGTGCTGCTGTCCGCCTTCTGCGCAAGCTCCGGCCGGCGACACCGCTCATAGTCGTCAGCGGTTCCCTCAACGGCGAGAAAACCGTTGCGTGCGTTCGCGCCGGGGTAGAGGACGTCGTCCTTAAGGCCAATCTCAGTCGCCTCCCGAGCTCGATCTCACACGCGGTTGCGATCCGCCGTCCGCTACACAAGCTGACTCCGCGGCAGATCGAGGTGCTACGCATGGTCGCTGACGGACACAGGACGCGCGAGATCGCCACCAGGTTGAAGCTTAGCGTCAAGACCGTGGAGAGTCATCGCGGTGAAGTGATGAAGCGCCTGGAGATGCACGATGTCGTCAGCCTCGTTCGCTACGCACTCCGCGTCGGACTGATATCAACGGATTAGAGCGACACGAATTGACGGGATGACTCGAGGATCACTTCCGTCCAACAGTTGAGCTCGGCGAATCAACACTTGCGGCTTGGGTGGGGTTATCTACCTTAAACACCTGGCTCAGCACGTGTCCTCTGCCCGACGCCATGACCCAACACAGCCCTCGCTCTCTCAAGTACGAGTACCAGCTTTACGTAGAGAACGAGATTGAGAATTACAAAGAGTCGGTGTCTCGCTCCGCCATTCTGAAGATTGGCGATGAAGCCGCTGCCGCTCTGCGCGCCGGCGAGCAGTTCGCGATGGACGAAATCCTCCTTTGGGCGGAAGTCGATCGCATAATCCGGAAGCGCATTCGCATTCCGGCATACGGCACCTGGCGGAAAAAACGCATCAAGCTCCTGGAGGAATACCGTCGGCCCGAGCATTGGGGGATTCCAGCGGATGGAATGCTCGCCCGCGAGATTCACCCTCCAGCTGAATCGAAAGTGCTGGTCGCGGGCGGAGAAATTGATCGTACTGCGCTTTATCTCGCCGCGAACGGCTGCGATGTCACTGCGGTCGACCGCGAAGTGATCCCGCTCGAGCGCGTCATGAACGCCGCCCACGCTGCCGGCCTCGGTGACCGGATCCAGAGTTATGTCGCCGACATCAGCGATTGGTCACCCGACGTGCCACTCGGTGCCCTCGTCTGCACGCCGGACGCATTCGTCGGGCTATCTCTCGAAGAGCGGGGTCGAGCGTTCGAGCTTCTTCAGAGCGCAACGCGGGACGGCGGGGTTCACCTGGTCGGAACGATCGTTCGGGGCCAGCGCGGTGTCTCGGTCGCCGAGTTGCGCCGCCAGTACAAGGGCTGGTCGATCTCAGTCCAGGACGATTCGAGCTCCTCCAAGAGCTTCATCGCGCGAAAGATCGCTAGCTGACCACGGTGTCATAAGGACACAGGTGTCCTCAGGCAGCGTGTCATTTCGCGACACTTCGCTGCTCTCAAATCTAGCTCGCACTTGGAAGTCGTTGAGCGACAATCACTTGCGTGCGACGCCCTGCTTGGCATGTCCGGTGCCTTCTATAGGGCCGAACAACAAGTAGCACCCAATCAAAGTGAGAGCAGAATGAAGAAGGATCGTAAGGAAATAGTGTCATCGGAGCCCATCGGCATCATCATCTCCAGGGGAGACAAGACTGAGCCCACTCCGGTCTTCTCCGCCTACATCTGGGGCCCGGTGCCGGACGCAGCTCAGGATTCGGCGACACGCGCCGCTTAAGCTGCCGATACTATAGGAAGGGTTGGCCAGCGGCGTACCGCTCTAAGCCCCGCGATCAATCGTGGGGCTTTTTTGCATCCAAAACAAAAATCAACTTACGACCACCGGCCAAGGGCTCTGGGCGTGTCAGTTGGCGGCTGCGGGCTAGTCCCTTCGCGCGGCCGCAAGATGATGTGAAAGGATCACGCGCCCGCAGCGAACGCCTGTGCTTCTGACGGCCCTTGGCCAGTAGTCGTAAGTGCCGTTTACCGCACCTCAGCGCCAAGAAAGTCTCAGCCGGTACGTAGCTTGCCCGACTCCTCCTCGTGGAACAGTCAGCTCCCAACTGGGAGGGCGAGCGCCACGCGCTCCTGTCGCAGCGAATCTCCGACATTGGTCTCGAGATCCGCGGAACGCTGCTCGAGAAGCTGGTCAGCCAGCTCTATGAGGAGCTGGCGGCAAAGGGTCTCGACTTCCGGCCGCCCGTCTATCTGAGCGACCAATGGGGGTGTCCGGACGGAACGCCGCTCATCGGCGTTCCATTCTACCTGGCCGACGCCCGACTCTCCAGGATCGAGGAGGACTACTCGTCGGCCGTCGAGGACGCCGAAGAATCGATGCGTTATTTGCGACACGAGGCGGGACATGCATTCAACTACGCGTATCGTTTATATGACCGACCCGACTGGCGAAAGATGTTCGGACCGTACTCGCGCCCATACCGTGAGCGGTACCGCGCCGATCCCTTTTCTCACGAGTTCGTCCGACACATTCACGGCTGGTATGCGCAGAAGCATCCCGACGAGGATTTTTCGGAGACCTTCGCGGTGTGGCTCACACCGGGTCTGGATTGGCGACGCGCGTACGAGGGATGGGGAGCGCTCGCAAAGCTCGAGTACGTTGAAAAAGTGCTGAAGGAGATTGCACACCAGATTCCGGAAGTTCCGGAGCCATCGGATGACGATCTGCCCGTGACTGCGATGCAGTACACGGTGGCCGAGCACTATAAGGAAAACGAGGAGAGCATTCCGATCCGCGATCAGCGGATCTTCGACGGGGACCTGAGCACGATCTTCGTGACCGTCGAGCATGCTCCGGGTGCGGCGTCGGCCGCCGACTTCATCTCCCGGCACCAGCGTGAGATCGTCACTCGTATCTCGTACTGGACCGGGGAGAACGCATCGGTGGTGCGGCAGTTCGTGGATTTTCTCGCCGAGCGTGCGGGGGTGCTGGGTCTCAGGCTCGGAGGGCTGGAGGCTGCGACATTGATCGAGCTTACCGCGTTCGGAACCGCGGTGATGATGAACTACCGTCACACCAACGCGATCGACGGAACCGAATCCGCAGGGGACTCGTGAAGATCACGGTTCTTCACAGTAAAGATGCGCTCGACCCGCCGGTTGACCCCTTGCTCGGCCAGCTCGATGCCGCGCTCGCGGAAAATGGACACACTACGCGGAGGTTGGCAGTCGATGATACGGTGCAACCGCTTATCGACGAGTTGACAAAGGAGCAGCCCGAGCTGGTGTTCAATCTTGCCGAGTCATTCAGGGGCAAGAGCGCGCTCGAATCGAACGTTGCGGCACTGCTCAACCTTCTCGACCTGCGATATACCGGCTCCAGTCCCGCCGGGCTGATTCTCGCCGGCGACAAGACACTGACGAAGAAAGTGCTGGCGTTTCATGGGATTCTGAGCGCCAAGTTCGCGACGATGTACCGGGGGCAGTCTGATTGGGTGGGCGACATCAAGTTTCCTCTCCTCGTAAAACCACCGCAGGAAGATGCATCACTGGGAATCACCCAGAAGTCGGTGGTCAACGATGTGAAGGAGCTCCTCGATGTAATCAGCAGCACGCAGCAGGAGTATCAGTCACCGGTTCTGGTCGAGGAGTTCATCGACGGCCGGGAGTTCTACGTTGGCGTCATTGGCAACAGCAAAGTAGAAGCACTCCCGATAATCGAGCTCGACTTTTCGAAGTTTCCGCCCGGACTTCCGAAGATTGCGAGCTGGGAAGCCAAATGGGGTGACGACGGTGACGAGAAAGGAGCGCAGTTCGAAGGGACAAAGTCGATTTTCCCGACCGATCTGTCGGAGGAGCTGACGAACAAGATCCAGCAAGTCGCGATCGATTCTTTCCAGGCGCTTCGCTTGCGGGATTACGCACGTATCGATCTGCGCGTCACGGCCGAGGAAGAGGTTTTCGTGATCGAGGCGAATCCGAACTGCTACCTCGAACAGCACAGCGAGTTCGCGCGCTCGGCGCAGAAGGCCGGGCTGGAGTATCCAGCGCTGATCTCGCGCATCGTTGAATTGGCGAGCGCGCGTTATTCGAGGTGATCGACTTCACCGCAAAAAAGCCGGCTCGCGCCGGCTTTTCCGTTTTCTTTGTCTCGAAGCGAGCTACCTGCGCTTGCGCGCGGCCTTGCGTGCTGCCTTGTTCCGCGCGCGTGTGCGCGCGCCCTTGCGCGCCGATGCGCTGCGGGCCGCCTTGCTTCCTCTGCGAGGGGCCTTCTTCTTCGCTGCTGCCATGTTGTCTCTCCACGATGAAGTAGAACTCTCACCAACTCCCAGGTGGAACCGGCGAGTCCTGCACCGCGTCCTGACCGGCACGCGAGCCACCAATCGAACTGACGGCGTCGACGAGCTCGCATCTCTGCTCGTAAGTCGTCGCGAATATAGAATGCAAGAGATGTGCGTGCAATGCTTTTTGCTGTCGATTCCTCCGACGTGGTCATCACTTCCAAAAATGCTTCGCAACCGTCAGGTTAAAACTCCTCGCGCAAAAAACTTTTCTCGTTTCTCAACGGAGTAGCAGCTCGTGAAAGCGCTGGTAAAGGAATCCGCGGCACCCGGTTTCAAATTGAAGGATGTCGAGGAGCCCAGAATCCGTGAGGACGAAGTTCTCATTCGTGTGAAGCGCGCTGGAGTGTGCGGCACCGACGTGCACATCTACGACTGGGACGCTTGGGCGAAAGGGCGATGCAAGCCGCCGTTCGTCGTCGGGCACGAGTTCGCCGGCGACGTGGTTCAGGTCGGCCGCCTCGTCACCGATGTGAAAGAAGGAGACCGCGTTACGGCCGAGGGGCACATCGTCGATGGTCGCTGCCTGCTTTGCCGAACGGGGAACGCGCACGTCTGTCCCTTCACCAAAATCATTGGCGTCGATCGCGACGGCTGTTTCGCCGATTATATCTCGATGCCGGCAACGAACGTGTGGCACCTGGCCGACGAAATCTCTTACGACGTCGGCGGAATCCACGACCCGATGGGAAATGCATTTCATACCGTGCTGACAGCAGGGATTCCCGGCGCGGTTGTGCTCATCACTGGTTGCGGCCCGATCGGAATCTTCGCAGTCGGGATTTGCAGGGCGGCGGGCGCAGCGCGAATCATCGCGACCGATATCAACGACACGAGGCTGGCGCTGGCAAAGAGCATGGGGGCCAACGACGCTGTGCATCCGGATGAGGTCGAGAGAATTGTGAAGGGGGCGACCGATGGGCTCGGGGCGGATGTCGTGCTCGAGATGTCGGGAGTGCCGGCGGCGATTCACCAGGCCTTTGCTCTCGTACGCGTCGGCGGACGCGTGCAGATGCTGGGGATTCCGTCGAAGAAGGTGGACTTCGACCTGGCGACGGAGGTCATCTTCAAGGGACTCACCATCTACGGAGTCGTCGGCCGCCGCATGTATGAGACGTGGCACCAGATGACGCGTTTTCTGCGGTCGGGGGAATTCGATCCGACGCCTGTCATCACCCACCGGTTCCCCCTCAGCGAGGCGGATGCGGCGATCGCCGCGATCAAATCCGGCGAGGCCGGCAAAGTGATTTTCGAGATCGCCTGAACCCATAGAATCACCGAGAGGCTCAAGTGGCGCTGAACAAGAACTTCGATTCCGGGCTCCAGGCCGCCATCGAGAAGCTCAGGCAGGATCGCGTTTACAAACGCCTCAACTATCTGGCATCACCGCAGGGCGCGCGCGTTCAGATGGAAGGACGCGGAGAGGTGGTGATCCTTTCGTCGAACAACTACCTCGGCCTGTGCAATGATCCACGGGTGGTGGCGGCGGGAATCGATGGCTTGAAAAAATTTGGCGCCGGCACGGGAAGCGTCCGATTCATTTGCGGCACATTCACGATTCACCGCGATCTGGAGCGGGCGATCGCCGATCTCGTGGGCACCGAGGCGTCGCTCAGCTACGTCTCGGCATGGAATGCCAACGAGGGCCTCACAGCGACAATCGTCGAGCAAAACGACTTCGTCGTGTCGGACTCGCTCAACCATGCCTCGATCATTGACTCAATCAGGCTCGCGAAGGCGATCACGAAGTGCACGACCGCGGTGTACCAGCACTCCGATCTCGACGATCTGAGATCGAAGCTCGAGAGCGCGAAGAGCGCCCGTCGGCGCATCATCTGGACCGACGGAGTGTTCTCGATGGAAGGGAGCATCTGCAAGCTTCCCGAGATCCTGGAGCTGGCGAAGGACTACGATGCGATCGTGGCCGTGGATGACTCACACGGAACCGGCGTCCTCGGAGCGAACGGACGCGGTACGGCTGAGCATTTCGGAGTTCTGGGCGAGGTCGACATCATCACCTCGACGCTGGGGAAGGCGCTCGGCGGCGCGGCAGGCGGATTCGTAGCGGGGCCGGCGTCGCTCTGCGATCTGCTCACTCAGCGGTCTCGACCGCAGCTGTTCTCGAATGCTCTCCCGCCCACCGTGGCGGCCAGTGCGCTCGGAGCCATCGGGCAACTGGAGCACCACCCCGAGCTGGTGAAGACGCTGCACGACAACACGCGTTACTTCCGCAGTGCGATCTCCGAGGCCGGGTTCAAACCATTGCCTGGAGAGACTCCAATCGTCCCTATAATTGTCGGGGAGACGGCGACAGCCATCCAAATGAGTGACATGTTGCTGGATGAAGGCGTCTTTGTGACAGGGTTCGGCTTTCCGGTCGTTCCTCAGGGGCAGGCGCGTGTGCGCTGTCAGCTCAGCGCTGCCCATTCACGCGACGATTTGGACCAGGCCATCTCGGCCTTCAAGACCGTCGGGACGAAGCTAGGCATAATCTAGAGGACGCCTTAATGCAGAAGCTGAGAGCAGTTGCTGTGGCAGCGGTCGCAACGATCGTCGTTTCCGCGAGCGCGAACGCGCAGGAAATGAAGAACTTCGACAACTCGTGGTTCTGGGGATTCAAGTCGGGAGTCAACAGCTTCGCGGTGCCAGGCCATGGCAACACGTCGACGGTAGATCTCGGCGTCGACTGGGTCATCACGAGGACGAGGGGCGGCCTGTACGTATCAGCCAACCAATCCATCTTCGAGCGCGACCTGGAGTTCCTGGACCCGACATCGAATACCGGACAGCGGACAATTCGAGTGAACGACATGCGCCGCATAACCGTCGCGGGGCTGGCATTCCCCAAGCACTTCGGCGGGATCACTCCCTACGCCGGTCTCGGATTTATGATCGCGGTACTCGGCGATGCCCGGGTGTTCGTCGACAGCGCGAACACTTTCCCGACCAATTCATTCCTCGACGAGGTCGAGAGGGAACGGAGCCGGAGCACGGCGATGGTAATGGGTGGCGTTCAGATTCAGACCAAGCGTGCGGCGATCTTCGGCCAGGAAACAATAATCCCGAGCAATAACTCGTTCCTGTTCAGGAGCGTGCTCAACTTCTTCGAATTCGGAATCCGCATCAATTTCGGCAGTTCCATCGACCAGGATTAGCAGCTTTTGGCGCACCTGGCGATCGGACGAACGGCCCCCTCGGGGGCCGTTTTTTTTACGCCGAGACTTTGCCCCTTGATACGAAGC
>DASWBG010000026.1:0-10431 GCA_036390715.1 Gemmatimonadaceae bacterium | reverse complement strand
CCCGGCGCTTCGTCGTTCTGGTCGGAATCGACGCCAATAGCGAGCTTGTTGGTCGCGCGAGCGGCCTCGAACACGCCCTGTCCGGTCGAACCAGCGGCGTGGAAGATCACCTCTACGCCCTGGTTGTACTGGCTGAGCGCCAGCTCCTTCCCCTTGCCCGGATTCTTGAACGCATCGGGCGTGACACCCGCGTACTGCGCGATGACCTGGCAGTCGGGACACACCTTCTTCACACCGGCACGATAGCCCGCCTCAAATTTGTGGATGAGCGGAATATCCATTCCGCCGACGAATCCGACTTTCTTCGTGTGGCTGACGAGTGCCGCCAATGCGCCGACGAGGTACGATCCTTCCTCCTCGCGGAACTTGAGTGCGGCGACGTTCGGTGGTGGCGGAATGACGTTTCCGTTCTTGTCCGTCGCGAGCGCGTAGTCGATTCCCGCAAACGCGGTATTCGGGTATTCCTTGGCGAGATTGGCAAGATCGTCGGTGAAGATGAAACCGACGCCGATGACGAGATTCATTCCTTCAGCCGCCAGCAGTCTCAGCCCCGCTTCGCGATCCGCACCTTCGCCGGGCTCGATGAAACGAATATTGGAGCCAAGCATTTTGGTCGCGCTATCGGCTCCGGCGTAAGCGCCATCGTTGAACGACTTGTCGCCCCGGCCGCCCACGTCGAGGACGATTCCGATGCGAATCGGAGACGTCTCCTTTCCCTCGGCCTTGGCGCTCCGTCGGGTGAAAAGGAGAGCAATGTGTACGGCAAGCAGGAGGGAGGTGACGAGGATCAGCTTTCTCATCTGAACAGAAGAATCGCCCAAGACACTGCCGGTTGCAAGACGAGCCGCAGCGCTCGTGTATTGCGCAGAACACCGTGTCAATTGCCCCTTTCAAACGCATCGTATCGCGCATTGATTTCAGCGCATGGCCGAGCGGATACGTACGCGCTTTCTCGTGGTGGGGAGCGGAGTTGCTGGTCTTCACACTGCATGGCGTGCTTCCGCTGACGGCGACGTAATGGTGCTGACCAAGCGATCGCTTTTCGACAGCGCAACTGCCTACGCTCAGGGCGGAATTGCCGCCGCGCTCGGCGCGGGAGATTCACCCGAGCTGCACCGGCAGGACACCTTGGCCGCTGGTGCCGCCCTGGCTGACGCAAAAGCAGTCCAAGTCCTCGTCGAAGAGGGTCCCGCGCGTGTTCGTGAGCTGGCGACTGCGGGAGCGCAGTTCGATCTGGAGCCAGGAGGAAACTTCAAGCTCGGTCGTGAAGCGGCGCATTCCAGACGGCGAATCGTGCACGCGCACGGGGATCAAACGGGCGCCGAGGTCGCGCGCACACTGATCAAGAAGGTGAAGGAGAGCGAACGAATCCAGGTGCTCGAGAAGGCGCGCATCCTCGATCTGATCGTCGAGGGCGGCGTGGTTTTCGGTGTGAAGGCTGCTGTTGCGGGAAAACCGGTCGAAATCATCGCTGACGCGACGGTGCTGGCGACCGGCGGTTGTGGGCAGGTCTATCGGTACACCACGAACCCGCAGGTCGCGACCGGAGATGGTTACGCAATTGCGCACCGGGCCGGTGCCAAACTGGCGGACATGGAGTTCGTTCAATTTCATCCCACCGCTCTCGATACGCCCGAAAATCCGTTGCAGCTGATTTCGGAAGCCGTGCGCGGTGAGGGCGCGGTTCTGCTAAACGAAGAAGGCGAACGCTTCATGCTCAAGAAGCATCGACTCGCGGAGCTGGCGCCCCGCGATGTCGTGGCGCGCGAGATCTTCCGCGAGAGGGCGGGAGGGAGGCGGGTCTGGCTCGATTCTCGGATGCTGGGCCCGGAATTTCGGGAGCGCTTTCCGGGTATCTTCGCCATCTGTCGCGCGCGCGGCATCGATCCATCCAAGAATCTGATTCCGGTCACACCGGCGGCGCACTACATGATGGGAGGAGTCGTCGTAGATCTGCGTGGTCGCTCGAGCCTGAACCGCCTGTACGCTTGCGGGGAAGTCTCACGAACGGGAGTACACGGGGCCAACCGCCTCGCATCGAACTCCTTGCTGGAAGGACTCGTATTCGCCGAGCGCGTCGCGCGCGACATGATCGACACGAGAAAGTTGCCGAACCTTCCGCGCAAGAAAGAGTGGGACGTTCCCGCGCTGCGCGACCGAGGCGCGGCGCTGGTCGCCGCCGACAGCATCCGGCAAGTGATGTGGGACTACTGCGGCATCGATCGGAGCGCCAAGGGGCTTAGGCTTGGCCACAGCAAGCTCACCGAGATCGAATCCAGGCTTCCAGAGGGGGCGACCGAGGAAGCGAACATGGTGCAGACATCTCTGCTCATTGCAGATGCTGCGCTGTTGAGAAAGGAGTCGCGGGGAGGCCATTATAGAAGTGATTTTCCGCGCGCAAAACGAAAGTGGAGCGGCAAGCACATCGAATGGTGAGCACGACGGACAACCCGTACGCCGGGCTGCAGGAAGAGATCAGGCTCCTCGCGAGAGAGCGCAACGCAGTGATCATCGCGCACAACTACGAGCGTGCCGAGGTCCAGGACGTCGCGGATTTCGTTGGTGACTCACTGGGGCTGAGCCGCGAGGCTGCCAAGACGAAAGCAGACGTGATCGTCTTTTGTGGCGTGCACTTCATGGCGGAGACCGCGGCGGTTCTTTCACCGCAGAAGACAGTGCTGCTTCCCGATCTCGCGGCCGGATGCTCGCTGGCGGCAACCATCGACGCGGACCAGCTGCGCGAATGGAAGGCAGAGCATCCGGGCGCCGCCGTCGTGTCCTATGTCAACACGAGCGCCGAAGTGAAGGCAGAAAGCGACTACTGCTGCACGTCCGGCAACGCTGTGGAGATCGTGAACTCCATCCCCATTGAGCAGGAGATCCTCTTTCTCCCCGACATGTTTCTCGGCGCGCACGTGCGGCGCATCAGCGGCCGCAAGAACATGCACGTCTGGATGGGCGAGTGTCATGTGCACGCGGGGATCGATCCCGAGGACATAAGACTTCAGCGCGCGGCACATCCAGGGGCGGAGTTTCTGATCCATCCCGAGTGCGGCTGCGCCACCAGCGTTGTCGAGGCAGTGTCGGCGGGAGACGTCGATCCGGCGGGCGTTCAGATTCTTTCGACTGAAGGCATGATCAGGCGTCCCAGGATTTCGGATAACGACGAATTCATAGTCGCGACCGAAGTCGGAATTCTGCACCGACTCCGGCGCGAAAATCCGAAGAAAACGTTCTATCCCGCGAACCCAGACGCGGTGTGCGCGTTCATGAAGGTCACGACGCTGCCCAAGGTGCTGAATTCGTTGGAGCGGATGGAACACCGTATCACAGTACCTCCGGCGATTGCCGCGCGTGCGCGCCGAGCTATCGAGAGGATGGTCGCGATCGGTGGGCAGACACCGCTCTCGCCGCTTCCTGAGTCCTCGGAAGATCCTGGCGAATGATCAAACGGCAGGGAAATGAGCTAGCCGCTCATGGGTTCTTCTGGGAGGAAGGACTTTATTTCCCGCTGACGAAGAAAGAGACCACCGCGATTGTCGCGGCTGCACTCCTGGAAGACGATACCAGGCACGATATCACGACGGCGGCGACGGTGCTGTCGAACCGCCGCGCCAGATGCCGCCTCGTCGCCCGACAGACGGGTATGATTGCCGGACTGGCTCTCGCTTGCGAAGCGTTCGAGCAGCTGGATCCGGCTGTGACCATCCGTATTGAGCATGACGATGGCACGCGTGTCGACCCGGGCACTCCCGTGATGTTCCTCTCGGGTCACGCGCGCGGCCTGTTGTCGGCGGAGCGGGTCGCGCTCAATTTCGTTCAGCACTTATCCGGCATCGCCACGCTCACGGCGCGCTATGTCGAGGCGATAACGGGGACCGGCGCGCACATTCTCGACACGCGGAAGACAACACCGCTGCTGCGTCGCCTCGAAAAATACGCCGTTCGCGCTGGTGGAGGACTCAATCACCGAATGGATCTCTCGGCGGCGGTCCTGATAAAGGACAATCACCTGGCGGCCGTGGACGGTGACATTGGCCTGGCCGTGACTCGCGCACGAGCGGTCGGTCCCGCGGGGATCAAAGTCGAAGTCGAGTGTGATAAGCTCGATCAGGTTCGCGCGGCGATCGATGCCGGCGCGGATGTCATCATGCTCGACAACATGCAGCTGGTGGAGCTGCGCCAGGCGGTACAGTTGGTGGACGGCCGCGCTGTTACGGAGGCATCGGGCGGAGTCACGCTCGACACCGTGAGACTTATTGCGCAGACAGGTGTGGATTGGATCTCGGTTGGTGCGTTGACGCATTCGGCGCCGGCGCTCGATCTCGCACTGGATTTCGACTGATGGCGGAGGAGACTTGCGACGTCTGTGGCTCGACTAACATCAAGGAGATCAAGTGCAAGCTGGTCTGTCAGAACTGTGGAACGATTTTGAGGAGCTGCGCCGATCTCGGAGCAATCACGCAGTCAACTGAGGTGAATCGACATGGATCGTAGAGACTTCGTGCGGGTGAGCGCCATCGCCGGCACCATGGCAGTCCGGGGAAAACCGCTGCCCGCGCAGACATTGACGGGTCGAGAAGGGGCCGAGACCGCTGGCGGTGGCCGACGTTTTTCTGTTCCTCCGTTCGAGCTCGATGAGGTAACACTGTCAGATCTTCAGGCCGGAATGGCGACAGGGAAGATGACGGCGCGATCGATCACGCAGCTGTACCTGGATCGCATCGCGGCCCTGAATCTGAATGGTCCGGCGCTACGGCACGTGCTCGAGACGAATCCGGATGCGCTCTCGATCGCCGATTCGCTGGATCAGGAACGGAAGGCCGGCAAAGTTCGCGGTCCTCTGCACGGGATTCCGATTCTGCTCAAGGACAACATCGATACTGCAGACCGGATGACGACAACCGCGGGGTCACTGGCGCTCGCGGGATCGATTCCGCTCCAGGACGCATTCATCGCCGCGAAACTCAGGGCAGCGGGCGCGATCCTGCTCGGCAAAACAAATCTCAGCGAGTGGGCAAACTTCAGGTCATCGCACTCGACGAGTGGTTGGAGTGGGCGCGGAGGACTCGCCAAGAATCCGTACGCGCTCGACCGCAACGCATGCGGATCCAGCTCCGGATCCGGTGCGGCAGTCTCGGCAAATCTCTCTGCGCTCGCAATTGGGACCGAGACCGATGGATCGATCGTTTGTCCGTCGTCCGCAAACGGAATAGTAGGCATCAAGCCCACGCTCGGCTTGGTCAGTCGCGCGGGAATAATTCCAATTGCACACAGCCAGGACACTGCTGGACCAATGGCGCGGACCGTCCGCGACGCGGCAATCCTCCTCGGTGTCATCGCCGGAGTCGACCCTCGTGATTCCGCGACATCGGCGAGCAGTGGACGCGGTCAAGCCGATTACACGCGATTTCTCGATGCCAACGGCCTGCGGGGAGCTAGAATCGGAGTCGTGCGCAAGCATTTCGGCTTCAGTGATGCCGTCGACGCATTGATGGGCAGCGCGATCGATGTCATGAAGCAGCAGGGCGCAGTGATCGTAGATCCGGTCGAAATAGCGAGCGAGGGGAAGTTCGACGACAGCGAATTCGACGTGTTGCTCTACGAGTTCAAAGCTGATCTCAATGCTTATCTGGCGGGACTTGGTCCAAAGGCGCCCGTGCGAACGCTAAAGGACATCATCGATTACAACGAAGCGCACAAGGATCAGGAGATGCCCTTCTTCGGCCAGGATATCATGATCAAGGCACAGGCAAAGGGACCGCTCACGGAGAAAGCGTACCTCACCGCGCTGGCAAAGGACCAGAAGCTATCGCGTGAACAGGGGATTGACGCCGCGATGAACAAGAACAAGCTCGACGCCTTGATTACGCCGACCGGAGGGCCCGCCTGGCTGACGGATCTGATCACTGGAGATCATTACGGCGGCGGCTACTCGACTGCCTCAGCGGTCGCGGGTTATCCGCACATCACCGTGCCCGCGGGATCCTCACACAACCTTCCGGTCGGTATTTCGTTTTTCGGGCGTGCGTACAGTGAGCCGACTCTCATCAAGCTCGCTTACGCGTACGAGCAGGCGACGAAACACCGGCGCGCTCCGGAATTCATCCCGACGCTCGGCAACGCAGGATGACCGAAGCCGGCCCGGAGCCATCAGCTGTTAAGTCGACAGCCCCCGGCCGGTAGTCGTAGGTTGTAGTTTGCAGTTTATTCGTCGAGAATAGCGTCAGTCACGAAGTAACCCTTTCCTGCCCGCGCGAATCCGGCAATTCCGCGGCGGGTGTCGTCGACGCCTTCTTCGCGCGAGTCGAGCATGCTGCGGTTCTCTCGAAAGCGGCGCCCCGCTTCGATACAAAAAAGATCGCAGAGCGCGATCTCCCGATCGCAATTCTCTATGCCCTGCTCGTCGATGAGACTCTGGGTCCTGGCGATCACGGCGGCAGTCGCAAAAAGATCTATTGCCATGTTCGCCAAACGCTCGAGCATGAGCTGGCTGTCGACGATCTTCTCACGGTGACGGATGACCACACGGTCGGTCGCCGAACCAAGCTCGGAGACGTGCTTCTCGAAGTATTCCTTGTGCTTCTTGAGCCGGTCGTGGAGATCGATGTCGAGCGTGGATGTCTGGCCGAGTCGAAGTTTTACTCGTGACCTGGCATAGCCACCGAGCAGCCCGAGGTTGCGCAGAGGACGCCGCAACGCCGACCCGACTTCCTTCAAGGCTGCCGCTGGTGCCTGAATTCCGTTCAGTGCGATGAACAGTCGCAGAACCTCGTTCGCGCCCTCGAATATCCTGTTGATGCGCGAATCGCGCAGAAACCGCTCGTACGGGTACGGCTTCACGTACCCGCGACCTCCCGCGAGCTGCACCATGTCGTCAGCGGCTCGCCACACCATCTCGCTGGCGAATACTTTCGCGCAGGCGGCCTCGAGCGAGAAGTCATTATCGCCGCGATCAACGAGCGATGCCAGGATCCCAAGCATCGAGTCGGAAGCGTAGATCTCGCTCGCGATCCGCGAGAGCTTGCGCTGCGTGATCTCGAAATCCGCCAGCGGATGCCCGAACTGTACGCGCTGCTCGGCGTAAGATGCCATCTCTTTCAGCGTGCGCTTGGTGCCGCCCGTGCAGCCCGCGGCGAGAGTCAATCTTCCGGCATTGAGCACGTGCACCGCCACGCCGAATCCGCGGCCGACAGCGCCGAGGAGATGATCGGCGGGCACCTCGAGCGCGTCGTAGCTCAGCTCCGCCTGCGTCGATCCGCGAATGCCGAGCTTGTGAACTGTGCCGACTACTTTGAACCCCGCCATGTCAGGCCGGATCAGAAAGGCTGTCATGCGCTCAACGGTCTCCCCGCGGCGCTCGACTGACGCTTGCGCGAAAGTCGCGATAACTCCGGCCCGATGACCATTGCCGATCCAGATCTTCCGGCCGTTGAGGCGCCAGTGCGACCCATCTTTGCTCAGTATCGCGGTGGTCTTGATGTTTTGCGCATCCGATCCGACTTCCGGCTCGGTCAGCGCGTACGCCGCGAGAAAGTCGCCACGCGCGAGAGGCGGCAGGTAGCGCTCCTTCTGCTGATCGTTGCCGTGCAGCACGATCGCCTTGGAACCGAGCCCGCAGTGGACACCGACGAGAACGGCGAGCGACGGATCGATCGAGGAGAGCGTCTCGAACACGCGCGCGTAAGCGGAGGACGACAGCTCCAGGCCACCGTACTTCTTTGGAATCGTGAGGCCGAGCATCCCGATCTCGGCGAATGCACGAATGACATTCTCGGGGATCGTCTCTTCTTCGTCGAACTTCGCCGAGTTGATCAGACTGGCCTCCATCTCGCGGAGGCTCTTGATCAGCCGACGGACCGTGCGCGCCTCGTCAGCGTTTCGCTCGTCGAGGCGGCGCGGATACGGGAAGAGAAGCGAGTCGAGAACTACACCCGCGAAGATTCCGCGGGTGAACGAGGATCTCTGCTCAGCCAACGCTCGAGGCGGTTCTGACGGCGAGACTTGTGTGGCGCTCACGCCGAAGCAGGCAGTGAATCGCGCTGTCTCAGCCAGCGCCAATGAATGGCGAAGAGGACAGCGGCGAGCAGTATGAGAAGAAGATTGCCGACAAGCGAGCGAGTCGCGCGGAAGCGCGCGTTGCCGATCGCCGTTTCACGCTCCGCGTCGTAAAGGCGCCGCAGCTCGGCGTCGGATGCAGTGGTGTCGGGCGCTCGTTTCGCGGGAGCTACGGTCGCCGGCGTTGGGCCAACTTCGGCGCGCGCACCGGCCTGACGTCTCGCCTCGACCTTGTACACCTCGAAGTTGGTAAGCGTGCGCCCTGTCCTGCTACCCTCCGCGCGAATGGGATCGCTCAGGTCGATCGCGGCATCGACGACCTGCTTGAGCGCGATCAGCATCACTATGACGGTGATGAAGCAAACCGCGTAGCCATACGCCTGCGCAATACGACTATTCGTCCGGTCCATTCTTGTCCTCCTTCAAACGGTGGCGGTAGCTCGGGCCTTTGCTGCGCTCTCAAGTTGATCCGAAAGCGAATCGGGATCTGTGACAGGCCTGTCACAGGTGTAGCTCCGGCAGACATAAGCGGTCGGTTTCCCGTCGAGCAGCGGGCGGTGCGCCAATAGCTTGATCGAGGAGCGCGATCGCGGAGCTCCGCCTGTCAGGACGAGTGATGGAACGTACCGCTCGGCTAGCGTGCGCTCCAGTGCCTTGAATTGCGGGTCTGAAGTCTCTCCGACGAGAGCAACCTCGATCGCGCCGTAAACTTCCATGTCCGCGCAGCCGAGCAAGTGGCCGAACGCCGTCGGGAAGCGAAGCATTGGCTCGGCCAGGGCCTTGAGGGAGAATACGGCGCGACGACGATACTCGCTGTCCTGCCGCAGGTCGCCCAGATACAGCAGAAGCTCGATCGCGAGCGACGTCCCGGAAGGAGTCGCATTGTCAGTGACATCGCGCGGTCGTGTTATAAGCCGTTCCGCGTCACGCGCTGTATCGAAGAATGCACCGACCCCCTCGTCCCAGAACCATTCGATCATCGCGTCCGCGATCTCGCGAGATCGATCTACCCAGCGCTCGTCGAAAGTGAGCTCGTAAACAGCGAGAAACCCGAGGGCGACGGCGGCGTGGTCCTCGAGGAATCCACTGATCCGCGTCACGCCTTCCTTGTGGGAGCGCATCACCCGTCCCTTGCGAACCATCTCACGTGCGAGGAAGTCGGCGTTACGCACTGCAAGTTTGGCGAAATCACTTTGATCGAGGATTCTCGCGGCGGTGGCGACGCCTCGGAGCATCAAGCCGTTCCAGGAGGCGAGAATCTTCTCGTCGCGGGCGGGCCAGACACGGCGCGCCCGCGCGTCGTAGAGAATTCGCCGTGCCCGGGCAAGTATGGCATCGAGGGTTTCCTCATCCATTCCGGCGCGCGTGGCAGCGGCGGCGTGATCCTCCGGCACAAAGAGAATGTTCTTTCCCTCGAAGTTCCCGCCACGCGTCACGCCGTAGTAGGTCTTGAACGCGGGTGAATCGGCGCCGAGGAGGGAGTCGAGCTCATCTTCGCTCCAGACGTAGAATTTGCCTTCGTGCCCTTCGCTGTCCGCGTCGAGTGAAGAGTAGAATCCCCCTTCGGGGGAGGTCATCTCGCGATCGACCCATTCGACCATGTCGATCGTGACGCGACGGATCTCTTCGTCCTTTGTTGCCTGCCAGAGATGCGCGCCCAGCCGCGTGAGCAGGGCGTTGTCGTAGAGCATCTTCTCGAAGTGCGGGACGAGCCAGCTCGCGTCGACGGAGTAGCGAGCGAAGCCACCGCCGATCTGATCATAGATTCCACCGCGGGCCATTTTGCGGAAGGAATTCGCGACGATCTCGAGAGCCTCGCTGGTCCCGGTCCGTTTCCAGTGGCGAAGAAGAAAATCGAGTACCATCGTCGCCGGGAATTTGGGTGCCGTCCCGAATCCGCCGTTCTTCGCGTCGTAGCGCTGCTCGAGAGATCGAGATACGCCTTCGAGCATCTCCCGGGTGAGCTTATCGCTGCTTCGTGTCTGGGTGAGATTGCCTTCGTAGATCTGCCGGAGCTGTTCCGCGCTCTGAGTCACGCCTTCACGCCTGTCTGCGTAGGCATCACTCACCGACCGAAGGATCTTCCGGAAGGATGGCAGACCGTGTCTGTCATCTGGCGGGAAATACGTCCCGCCGTAAAACGGGCTGCCATCGGGCATGAGAAACATCGTCATCGGCCAGCCGCCCTGTCCGGTCATCGCCTGCACGGCCTGCATGTAAATCCCATCGATATCGGGACGCTCTTCGCGATCGACCTTGATGTTCACGAAGCTTTCATTCATGAGGCGCGCGGTCTCGTCGTCCTCGAACGATTCGTGCGCCATGACGTGGCACCAGTGGCAGGCGGCGTAGCCGATGCTGAGGAGGATCGGC
>DASWBG010000025.1:0-4007 GCA_036390715.1 Gemmatimonadaceae bacterium | reverse complement strand
ATCGAGGAATGGTGCGTTGCCGTGGGCCGGCGTCTGGTGGCGATTCCCACTGCACGATTCGTCTCGGTCCTGGCCGTGTTCTCGGCGCTTGTGACTCTGGGTTTCTCGCACTTTGCGCTCGCCGGAAACCCAACGCTGATCGACGCCATGGTTCAGATGCTGCAAGCGCGGTTCGTCGCGGTCGGACATCTCAGCGGGCCGGCCGACAGCTTTACAGAATTCTGGCAGCTCCAGAATTCACTTATCACACCGAACGGCTGGGTATCGCAGTACCCGCCCGGGCATGTGTTCCTG
Source organism: Gemmatimonadaceae bacterium (assembly GCA_036390715.1). Classification (GTDB taxonomy): domain Bacteria; phylum Gemmatimonadota; class Gemmatimonadetes; order Gemmatimonadales; family Gemmatimonadaceae; genus UBA4720. The sequence continues at coordinate 3,713 of DASWBG010000025.1, read as the reverse complement.
CTCGCCCTCGGATTCCTGGCTCACGCGCCGATCCTCGTAGGTCCGGTCCTCGTTGGAGTCACAGTGGTATTCACGACTCTGAGCGCCCAACGCCTGCTGCGCGACGATCCGGCGGTTGCCAGACTCGGCGCGATCATGCTGGCGCTCAGTCCCTTCTTCATCGCGCTTGCCGGCGCTTACATGAATCACGTCTCCGCCGCCGCGGCGACATCGGCCGCGGTCTATTTCGCTTTGCGGAGCGAGGACGACGAACGCGCCCGCTGGCCGTTCCTCACTGGCGCGGCGCTGGGACTTGTATTCTCGATTCGCCCCCTGGCGGCAATAGTTGCCGGATTTCTCGTGCTGGCGATATGGATCGTCACACGTGGCAGACGTCGCACGGAAATCAGGGGATGGATTCGACTCTGCATCAGCGCAGCCATCGGCGCGCTGCCCTTTTTGTTGGTAGTCGGCGCGTACAACAATCACTTCTTCGGAAGTCCGCTTCGATTCGGTTACGTGGTCGCACAGGGTCCTCTGACCGGCCTTGGATTCCATCAGGATCCCTATGGCCATCACTACGGCATCGCGGAGGCGCTTCAGTACACGTCATCCGATCTGGGGACACTGAGCCTCTACCTGCTGGAAACACCGCTGCCGGTCGTGCTCATCGTCGGGTTGTTTCTGGTCTTCCGGCGAAAGTTCTCCGCCGGCGAGCATTTGATTGCGCTGTGGGCGCTGCTGCCCGTTGTCGCGAACATGTTCTACTGGCATCACGGCATTTTCATGGGCCCGCGAATGCTCAACGAAGCTGCACCGGCGTGGGCCTTACTCACTGCGATTAGTGCCGTCGGCCTCGTAAGGCAGACCCCTCGCCGGGAATTCGCAAGGAACTCTCCTCGCGCCGTTCTCACCGTCGCATTCATCGTTGCGTGGGCAGCAGGAATTTTTTATCTCGCGCCCAGCCGTCTAAGGAGTTATGGAGGAACGTGGATGGAGAGCGTGCGAATCAAGCCTCCTCAAACTCTCTCACCATCACTCGTTTTCGTTCACGGTGCCTGGTCCGGAAGAGTTGTGATGCGACTGATAGCGAATGGACTCCGGCTGGATTCTCTCGAGGTTGGCATCAGGCAGAATACGACGTGTGACTTTCAGAAGTTTGCCGACTGGTACGCTGCGTCAAAGGCCGGGCCGATTGCGCAACGGCCGGATGTCGGCTTCGATGTGGCGAACCGCAACCGTCCGAAGGAAGTCTTCATCGCAGAGCGGGACGCGATCCTGGTTAATCCGGGGCAGCCGCTTCCCCGTGATTGTTTGCGTGAGGTCGCTTCCGATACTCTCGGCATTCTCGACATCTCATCTTTACTCTGGCAGACCGATCTCCCCGAACTGCCTGGCCACGGGACGATGATCGTCCGCGACATGGGCCCAGAGGCGAATGCACGGCTCATTGCGCGCTACCCCGATAGAACTCCGATGTTTTTCTATCGTGCCGAACGAGAGAACAAAGGACCGCAGCTGGTATCGTACGCCGAGGGCTTGAAGCGACTCTGGCCCTGAGCAGGATTGAACGGGGACAAGAAAAAAGGGACGAGCATTCGCTCGTCCCTTTCCGTTCCGTCCAGCGGAGACTTACGCCGCGAAGCTTCCAAGCGCGCGCCCTACGTCACCTTCACGAAGGCGCTTCAAGGCGCGATCGCGAAGCTGGCGAACGCGCTCACGCGTGACGCCAAGCAGCGAACCGATCTCCTCGAGCGTGTGCTCCCGCCCGCCTTCGAGTCCGAAGTACAACCGCAGCACCTTTGCATCCCGCGGGGGAAGCGTCGATAGCGCGGTTTCGATCTCGTCGTTGAGGAAGCGGTTCATTGCCTCCTCTTCGGTGTCGGGCATCTCGTCAGCGACGAAGCGCTCGATCAACGAGCGATCGCCTTCCGGGTCCATCGGTGCGTCCAGACGCACGTCGCCGGTGTTGAGCGCGGCGAGCGACTGCACGACATCGACCGACAGGCCGGTGAGCTGAGACAGCTCCTCGGGTGTCGGCTCGCGCCGCATTTTCTGACGGAGGATCTCCGACGCCTTGATGATGCGCGAGAGATCGGCCGTGCGATTGAGCGGCACGCGCACGGTGCGGCCCTGACGCGCCAGCGACGAGAGAATAGCCTGACGAATCCACCACACTGCGTACGAGATGAACTTGACGCCCTGATCGGGATCGAATTTGCGCGCAGCCGTGAGCAGGCCGACGTTGCCCTCACCGATCAGATCGATGAGCGGCATGCCGCGGTTCTGATATTTCTTCGCCACCGAGATCACGAAGCGCAGGTTGCGCTGCACGAGCTCCTGGAGGGCGTCCGGATCACCGGCGCGAATCCGACGGGCAACCTCGATCTCCTCGGTACCTTTGAGCAGCGGATAAGTGCTGACCTCATAAAGGTACTGATCGAGAATATCCCTTTCGGGCTCGCTGGGTGCGATTCCCGCGACGGCCGTTTTGCGGCGACGCTTTACTTCTGCCATTGATAAAAACCTCTTGGGTACTACTGTGAAAGCCTTGTGCGAATGCAGCCTTTGTCGGGCCGGCAATGCAAGCGAATTAGTGTTGTTTCTACAGCCCTGTGGAGCGACAACAAAAGCGTTTTTGTGTAACCGAAAAATTCAGGCTGTCGAAGCGCTGCAAGATACCGGCCGTTGGCTTTTCTGCCAGAGCAAATTTCTTGACATCGATACTACCCTTGGATATCCTTCGCGGTTCCTGTCGGGCGCAAATAGACCGTCGGGAAATGCCGGGGGTGTAGCTCAGTTGGGAGAGCGCTTGAATGGCATTCAAGAGGTCAGGGGTTCGATTCCCCTCACCTCCATGGCTTGGTAATGGGACCAGAACGGTTGTTTATTTCGCGGGAATAGCTCAGTTGGTAGAGCACAACCTTGCCAAGGTTGGGGTCGCGGGTTCGAGTCCCGTTTCCCGCTCTCCGGTGCGATGAAAAGAGGGCGGTTAGCTCAGTTGGTTAGAGCGCCACGTTGACATCGTGGAGGTCACAAGTTCGAGTCTTGTACCGCTCATATAGTAGAAGGAGCATCCGGAGAATGGAGCGTCCGGCGTCGGGTCAACGTCCGATTCGGATCGCGTCGAACAGCACCAAGGTTGGTATGGGCGCCCGTAGCTCAATTGGATAGAGCATCTGACTACGGATCAGAAGGTTGGGAGTTCGAGTCTCTCCGGGCGCGTTAAACAAGTAAGCCTGCACTGCTCCGGCGGCGCAGGTTTTTTTTTCGCATGTATCCGGGATAGCGGCCGTCTTTTCGCTGTTCGATTGCTCCACTCGTTTCCCTGCGGCGGGTGAAGGAAACCACCGACGCGTGCGCCAGAATCGGCTCGAAACACTGAGAGTTGCGCGGGGTAGAAAGTGATATCCAGGAGTGGGGCGAAGAGCCAATTGAGAGGAGAGCTCGTGTCACTCCGTGCCGACATTCGGCGAACGGTATCGAGGGCGTCAGATCGGGAAACGCGGCTACATCTCGAAGCAGCCGATCACGAGATTGGAGATATTCTCGACCCGAAAGAATGACCTGGGCCACGAAGCGTCGAGAGCGACGTGACAAGCTCACCTACCGGCCCTCGATAGCGCGCAAATAAAACGGGGACGGCGCGAAGCCGTCCCCGTTTTACTTGCCAGCTGTGAAACCTTACACGCAGACGATGACGCCGGTTGCGTTCGAGCAGGTCTTAGCCGACT
>DASWBG010000024.1:0-9218 GCA_036390715.1 Gemmatimonadaceae bacterium | reverse complement strand
ATGAAGCCGAGCACGCCACTCTTGGTCGCTGTGACCCAGGTGAGTACTGCCGCCATTACGGGCGCCGAGCATGGCGCGGCTACCAATCCGGAGGCGGCTCCCATGACGAACACGCCATATAGGCTTCCGCCTTCGCCCGCGGTCGCCGCGCGCGTCAGGAGCCACGTGGGTACCCGAACTGGAATGACGTCGAGCATCGCCAGCGCCGCGATGATCAGGAGATTCGCCATCGCGAAGTACAGCCATGGATTGGTACTCACGGAGCCGAACAGGGTGCCGGTTAACCCTGCGAACAGTCCCAGTGACGCGTACGCGAGCGCAAGCCCAAGAACGTAGGTGAAGGTGAGAAGCACCGTGCGCGAGCGAGGACGTGGAATGTCCCCGACAGCACTACCTCCGACGATGGCCGCTGTAATCGGAATCATCGGATAGATGCAAGGCGCAAGGCTGGTCAACACGCCCGCGATGAAGAGAATCGGAAGCGCGGTGAGCGGGCTCGACGAGAGCTGAGTAGAGATATGAGAGAAATCCACGATTGTCCTGAATGCAGAAGAGGGATGCTATTTGGAAGCATCCCTCTTTGCAATCAGTTACATCCGGCGAGACTACTTTTTCGTCAGGAGTTCCTCGAACAAATCGATCGCGCGCGGATCATGAGATTGCCCCAGCCAGAACAAGGCTTTCTTTCGAATCTCCGGATCCTTGTTGGTCCGCGCGACCGAGATAAGTGCGGGAACTCCTTCGTCCCGCGGACGCTGGGATAGCGCGAACACTGCCTGCTCTCGCACTTCGCGGTCGACGCTATTGTCGAGCACGAGGTCCTTCAGGTTCGCGGTCGCGGCATCGCCGGCAGCCTGGCCGAGCCAGAACACGGATTGATTTCTGGTATTGCGCGGCACGTCAGAATTGCGCGCGATCTTGATCAGTGCGGGCCAGATGTTGGCGCTGTCCGCGATCGTCGCGGGGAAGATCGCTTTCTCTCCCATGCTTCCCCTCTCGCTCTGCGCGATCGAGACCAGATAGTCCGCAGCCTCTCCTGCCGGCACTGTTCCGAGGTCAACGACGTCCGATGCTGCGGGCCGCCACCGACCGCCGACGTAGAATCTGAGATCAGTCAGCTCGCCGTTGCGCCGGTCGAGCACTACACGCGCGGGTCCCATGCTGCAATCCGTTTCCCACTCGACGTCGCGCGACGAATTCCAGTTGTCGCCCCACGTCGTCCTGCCGCGGCCATTGGTGTGCCAGATGGAGTTTCCGCTACCGCAGATTCCCGGCTTCGCCGTGAACGACATTCGGACACTGCCGTTGGAGACGCGGGCGACCCTGCTGGCGATGCTCTGCGCGGGCGCGACAGACGCGGCACCGGCCAGAGCTGCGAGGACGACGGCTGTCGTCCCCGCGAGCGATGTGATTCGGAGCGTTTTCATTTGTTGATCAGGTCGATGAGGAACTGCTGCACACGAGGATCGCGGGATTGTCCAAGCCAGAAGATTGCCTTCTTGCGCAGCTCCGCGTCCTTCTCGTTCTTGGCGATGTCGAACATCTTGTCCATCGCGGCCGGGTCGTGCTGGCGCTGCGAGAGCACGAAGATGATCTGCTCCTTCATCTCGGTATCGTTCATCCGGTCGTAGAGCTTCGAGATCTCGGATATCGCGACGCCCGACTGCCCCGCCCAAAAGAGCGCCTTTTTCCGAAGCTCGATGTCTTCCTTTGGATTGACTGCGATGTTCATCAGCCACTGCTCGTTCCCAGCTCCGCGTTGCTGCGACAGCGAGAAGAGAATCTTCTCCTTCAGATCTTCGTTGGTCAGACGCGAGTAGAGGTTGCGAAGGAACTCGGTGTTCTCGGTCGAGCGACGCTGGCCGAGCCAGAAGATCGCCTTCTCACGCAGATCGCCGTTCTCGCTCTCACGCGCGGCAAAGTCGCGCAGAGTCTGCTGCGCCCTCGGCTCGTTCTGCTGTGAGAGGGAAAACAGAGCTTTTTCCTTGATGTTCTCGTCGCTGTTGCCCTTGAGAATTTCTTCGAGGAGTCCCGTCGATCCCGGGACCTGCGAGAGCCAGAACACGGCCTGCTCGCGAACTTCCTGGTCGGGATCGCTGCGTGCGACGCTCATTAGAATGTTCGCGGTCTGATCCGTTCTCTTCTGGGAGACCAGGAACACCGCCTTCCGACGCAGAGCTACCGAGCACGCGTCCCGGCGCGCGAGAACTTTTTGGAGAATCGGCATGGCGCGGTCCGCATCCATCTGGAGCAGTGCGTTGAGAGCGGCGATGCGGTCATCGTTGTCGTCATCCGCATCCGGAGAGCAATTGCGCCCTTGCGGTCCAGGCTTCGTAACCGTCTCGCTGTCGCCCCGGGCAGCGCTGTCAATGGACATGGCGCACGACTCGTCGCCGCGCTTTGCCAACTCGCCGCACACGCGTGTCAGCAGGCTTGCGCCGTCTTTCTTAGAAATGGCGGGAAAACGCTCCTTCAGCTGGTTCAACCGGTCGCGCGCGGTATTCAATTCGTCGTCACCGCCGCTCCGGTAGAGCGCGAATGCTTCGTAGTAAAGTGCCTGTCCCGCATATGCCGATTGTGGATACCGCGCGGGAATCTGGTGAAAGATCTCAGCCGCGCGTTTATAGTCGCCGCGTGAGAGCGCCTCACGCGCCAACCGATACAGAGAATCCGCCGGATCCGCTTTCGCCCACGGCTCGGGTGGGAGCGGATTCGCCTGTTGATCCAGCAAGGCGAGCGTCACTCCAAGGCGCGCATCGGCGGTAGCCTGTCCGAGCGAAGCGACAGAAGGGTAAGCGGACTCGTGGCTGGCCGGAGAGTGACTGATTCCGAAGCCCGCCGAGGAGATTATTGCTGCTGCTGTGAGTAGTGTTCTCATTGTCATTGAAGTGGTCTCAACTGCCGCGCTGCGAGCCCGCGGGAATCGCGGTGCGCAGCCTCGTCATTACATGGTCGTGCTGCAAGGTCTTCTCGATCAGCTCGCGATCCTGCGGCGTGCTTCCGGGCGATAGCTGGACGATCTGAACGAGCACGAGCTCGAGATCTTCCAGCAGCGGACGACGCTGCGGATCGTTGGCGACGGGAGAATCCAGTAACAGACGGGTGTTGCTCAAGAGCTCGCGCGCCCATGATCCGAGCTGCGCGTCCATTTGCTGATCTGCATTCGAGCGCGTTCTGAACGAAGTGAGTAACGCCTCGGCTTCACTGAGGTGTCGAACCGCCGCGAGCTGATATGCGGAGGCAGAAGTCGAATTGGCCGATGGTGGCTGGATCGCAACCTGCGTTTCGCGGCCGCGAATTACTTCGGGCCGTTGACCATCCCGGCCTCGGACTGAACCCGGCGAAGCCACTGTCCTCAATTCGCCGCTCGTCTTGTTTGGTTGACTGGTTCCGCCATCAGGCGCAGTCGTGGCCGATGGCTCGCCGGTCGAAGCGAGGGTTGATCCGATCTTCGAAGGATTCCCCGCCGCAACCGAGCCAGCACTGTTCGACTTCGCGCTCCAGCGTCCGATTCCGACACCGATCGCGAGGAAAAGAACCGCCGCGGCCGCCGCGCCCATCCAGATCCTCGAGCCGAATCTCCGCCCCGACGTTTCGCGCATCGGTAATCCGCCGCCGTAAACGACGCGAGGTCCCGCCGCGCGCTGCGCCTGAATCGCGCTCCACATGTCCTCGCGGGGAGTGCGAGCCGGCGGCGCGTTGTAGCCCTGCGCCGCTCTCTTAAGGAATTCCTCGAAATTGTCTTCAGTCATGACGCCCACTCCGGTGCAAAATCCGCCAACGCGACGCGCAACTTGCTTCGTGCCTGGAAGAGATGGGACTTCGACGTTCCTACTGGAATGTTGAGCGTCCCGCTGATTTCCTCGTGGGTGTAGCCTTCCACGTCGTGCATCACGAATACCGTCCTGTATTTGTCCGCCAGAGCGTCGATCGCCCTGGCCATTCTTTCCTTCAGATCGGGCTCCGCTTCCGTCCGTGACTCGCCGATCATCAATCCTTCTTCCATCGGCGCTTCACGATTCCGGAGCCGCTTCGTCTTTCGGAGTCCATTCAGCGCTACCGAGACACCGATAGAGTGAAGCCACGTCGAAAGCGATGATTCGCCGCGAAAGCTTCCGATCTTTTCAAAAGCACGGATGAAAGTCGCCTGCGTGAAATCCCGCGCGAGCTCGTCTTCACCAGCCAGACGAAACGCCAACCGGTAAATGCGATCGACGTATGTCTCGTACAGCTCACGCTCGGCGGCCGCATCGCCAGCAACCACGCGCGTGATGAGTTGGGTATCGTTCACCGAGCTCCGAGACTCGTAGGCAACCATCTCCATTGTCGACCTTCTGACAATCGTTGCCAGGAAAGGGTTGAGCCCTGACCCTCGGCGTAGAGTTTGGGGCGCCTGGGAGGCGCCCACAGAACAAAAGCAGGGAGCTAAAGGCTTTACAGCTTTATAGCTAAGAGCTTTTCCGGCGGCGTAAAGACTCCGCGCCATCAGCTAAGCGCCTACCGCGAACGCCTGTATGAAAGCTCCCAGCCGACTAGCTTTGGTCGGCTATAGGCTCCCTGCTTCAGTTCTGTGGATGCCAGAGGCGGCACAAACCCGACATGGAGAATTGGAGATGAGGTTCACCCAGCTTGGCCGCAGCGGTCTGGAGGTTTCGCGGATTTGCCTTGGATGCATGACCTACGGAACCCCCAAATGGAGACCATGGGTTCTCGACGAGGTCGATGCCCGTCCGTTCTACAGGAAAGCCCTCGACCTGGGGGTCAACTTCTTCGACACGGCAGACATGTATTCAATGGGCGTAAGCGAGGAGGTCACCGGCCGAGCGCTGCGGGAGATGGCCAACATGGAAGAGATCGTCCTCGCGACAAAGGTCCACTTCCCGATGGGTGATGGGCCGAACATGGGAGGCATCTCGCGCAAGCACATCGTGCAGGCCTGCGAGGCGAGCTTGCGCCGGCTGGGCGTGGAGACGATCGACCTCTACCAGATTCACCGCTTCAAGAGCAGCGTGCCTATTGAAGAGACTCTCGCCGCACTCGACCACCTCGTTCACCAGGGCAAGGTGCGCTACATCGGGGCTAGCTCCGGGTATGCGTGGCAGATGGCACGCTCTCTCAGCGTTTCGGAGAGACGGGGCTGGGCCCGATTCATCTCGATGCAGAATCACTACAACCTTGTCTACCGTGAGGAAGAACGTGAGATGATTCCGCTTTGTCTGGAGGAAGGCGTCGGTTTGATTCCGTGGTCGCCTCTCGCGCGCGGACGACTTGCACGCACCACTCCCTCGCCGACCGTGGGAACAACCCGGGCTGACAACGATCCGTACGCCGTCGACCTCTATGATTCTCCTTCCGATTCGAAAGTGATTGACGCAGTGCGCAAAGTGGCGGGCGAGCTTGGCATCCAGCCCTCCGAAGTAGCGCTGGCTTGGCTGCTGCAGAAACCCGGGGTCACTGCACCAATCGTTGGTGCCACCAAGATCGAACACCTCGAGAGCGCGGTTCGCGCGCTCGACATCAAACTCACCGAGGAATACATCCGCGCTGTCGAGGAACCGTACCAGCCCCACGCTGTGCGCGGTCACTGAATGAACAGACGGACTCACAATCGGCTCCAGGGTGAGAGGCCTGAATTGTGCGCGCCGACCAGAGTTTAAGAGCAAACGAGACGCATGGCCGGCTCACAGCATCCCAACATTTCGCGTCAGTCGCCCTGGCGACTTCTCGGTCGCGCGCTCCTGCTCCGCTGTCCGAACTGCGGTTACAGAGGCCTGTTCACCGGTTTCTTCGAGATCAAAGAGCGCTGTCCGAACTGCGGAATCCTGCTCGAGCGCGGTGAAGCGGACTATTTCTTAGGTGCCTACACGCTCAATCTCATCGCGGTCGAGATTCTGTTGGCCGGCGCATTTCTCGTAGTCATGGTCGTGACGTGGCCCACTCCGCCGTGGGACGCGTTGGAATATGGCGGAGTCGCGCTGTCGATTCTTGGCGCTGTCCTCTGTTACCCGTTCGCCAAGACGACATGGCTGGCGGTCGACCTGATATTCCGCCCGCCGCACCGGGAAGATTTCATAACCCGCGTCAAATAGCGCGGTCTACTCTCCGCCCGGATAATCCTCGGACGGTGAGGGGAGCTGAGCTACGTTGACGTCGATGGGCAGCCTCACGCCGTTGTGGGTCTCGACGACGTCGAGGAGACCTTGCCAGACCTGCGCGAACGCGTGCCCGACTTCTGTGGGTGCCTTGTCGATGGCGAACCCGCGCTCGCTCGCAATCCAGAATGGGGGATCGGTAGAGACACCGGCCGCGGCGAGCACCTGCTTCACATCAGCGTAAATCTGATCCGCGTTGAAGCTGTGAGCGTAGTACGCGGGGCGGAAGCGTCCGTCCTCGATCACGCGTTTGGTCCAGGCCTCGTAGTAGTCGCGCATCGCGCGCGGCACAGTCTCCATGCGCTCGACGTCGAGAAAGATCACGGTGCCGTTTGCAAAACCCTCGGCTGCGGTTTTCGAGATGGCATCATTAGCATCGGCGGTTCCACGTGCGGCGTTCACGAAATGCGTGGAGCAGCTCGAGCCTCGAGATGCGCGCGGCGCAACGAGCACGCGTACGGGAACGCGCTTGTTGACGTAGTTCACGACGCGCCTGCCGTTGCGCGTCTTGACCTGCCGAACGCGCTTGGTGATGTAACGTGTGATTGCCACCTTCTGACCGGGGGTTTTCCCCCAGGTCTGTTGCCCGACATAGATGACCGCCATCCCCCAACCCATGCTCGATAGCGTTTCTCTTTTTCCTTCCCACGAGGAGTCGCTGTGGCAGGGGGCGGATAGGTAGTAGCCTACCCACCTGTACGGTTTGTCGGCCGTCGCCCAGGCGTGCATCGCATCGTCCCCGGGGTAGGCAAAAGTATCGAAGCCAAGGTGCGGTCCTGTTGAAAGATCACCGGCGATATTGGCCGATGCAGACGCGACGGCATCTCCGATCGATGGCGCCTCGATTGGCGAGCGCGTACTCACTATGAGTCCGGCCGTGAGTAAAGCCAGGATCGAGCGCCATTCAAGCTTCGGCATTCCGCGTCTCCAGCTTAGAGGTGATGGGCTCACGCTACCCGCGTAACAGGCACGACTGGACGAGCGTCCCTGAGGGCGTCCCTGGCCGAACTTCTGATTGACCGGCTTCGCGGCCGAACGTTAAGGCCTGATTCCTGGTCCACGTGATCGTACCCGGTCAATCGGGATCGTTCCTCTGACCTCAATATCTGTCCGAGAAAGGTGACAACTCGATCATCTCGGCATAGGCTCTCGCTCTTAAGACACTGTGGATCATAGGCTTAGCAATATGGCACAGCTTGGTATCTCTAATGCCTTTGTAAGGGCCAACCTCTTCAGTGGAGTCGCTTATGCACCTGCGACGCTTGATAGGTCTCTCTGGAGCCCTATCGTATTTGGCCTTACCTGTAGGCCTGGCTGCCCAGGTGGCTGGCGGTGTCGAGTTCTACGGAGCTCTCGATAACGCTGCCCCGATAACCAGGACAATTGGAGGGCTATCCCTCGGCGTGGGGACACCGTACGTCGGAATCCGGGGCAGCGGGGGGCTCGGAATCTCCTCGCTGACTAGCCAGAGTAGCGGGCTCAATCAGAGTCCCTCCAATCTGGTCTGGGCCACCAACGCGGACCTGCTCTTCGGACCCGTCAATGCCCGACTCGGGGAAGGCATCATGCCGTATGCCTTCGCCGGCCTTGGGCTCGAGAGCAGCGCCCAGCCCACGGGATTTACGGACGCAATTCGGACGTGGAGTTACGGAGGTGGGCTACAGCTCGCCCTCGGGAGTTTGCTATCGGTAAATGGCGAGGCGCGATCACGCCGCTTGGCCGCGCCAGCTACGCCGGCCGATTCACAATTCGTTCGCGGGATCGAATACCGCGTGGGTATCGGCATTCATTTCGGCGGCGGTCGCTCACGCTCCTCGGTCTACTCGAGGCGCACCGCGAGCGTGCCGCCCAGTGCTCCACGACCGAGCCGGACATCGCGCACGACCTGGCCCGTCAGCACCACCTCTGCGAGCGGAGCCGCTCGCAGGGTTGTGCCGACTGCGGAACAGTACATCGGCGTGGCGTATCGGTATGGGGGAACTTCACCGCGAACCGGGTTCGATTGTTCCGGATTCGTTCAGTACGTCTACGGAATTCAGGGCATCGACCTGCCGCGAACATCACGGCAGATGGCGGGCTCGGGAATCGCCGTCGAGCCGTCGCGGCGCTCGCTTGAGGTTGGGGATCTGATGCTGTTTACTCAAGGCGGCAGGATCAGTCACGTCGCGATCTATGCGGGAAACGGCCGGTTCATCCACTCCTCGTCCAGCGGGAACGGAGTCCGTTATGACGATCTGGGGACCCGCCGAGGCCGCTGGTTCGCGGATCATATGGTTGCCGCTAGACGAGTGGCGGGTGATGGCCGCATATTGGTTAACGCTTTTACGGGCGGTCCTGTGATTGCCTTTGACCACCTCGATCCGCCTGACAGCGCCCCTCCTCCATCCCAATGACCAAGCGCAGAGATCTATCGCCCGCTGTGGGCGACGTTGAGAGACAGCACCCGACCGTCGCCGACTCCGTCGGCGGCGAGCTGGGTGCAGAGCCGCTGACGGTAAAGCTTGGGGATCTATGGGCCGATTTCATGAGGGCGGCGAATCGGGCGCGGGATCCGGAAACACCGAAGGAATCGACCCCGACCGTACCCCTTCTCGATGACATGAAGGGCGTCCTGCACTGGGACTAGCTCGACGCACGCCCTGAACTAGCTGGGCTCGGGCTTCCGGCGACGGCGCGGGCGCGGTGCGTTGTGCCCCGGCACGTGTCCCAGGTCGTCCGCAAGAGACGAATCATCGTCGCCGGCTCCCAACCAACGCAGCACATGCTCGATCGCGGCTTCGTCACTGAGACGAGTTCGAATTCGCGCGGGCGTGACTCCAAATATGCCCACCCAGTGTTGCGAGAAGATTCGGGCGGTTTTGTATCCGAGCTTGATCGAGACATCAAGCACTGAGTAGCCGGGATCACGCAGGTAGCTGAAGCCGCGCAAGACCTTCGCGGCTATCAGCAGACGTTTCGGGGAGCCAAGCTCTGCGGAGTCAAGGTTTCTGTACACGCTCACGATAGCGATGCCGGCCTCCATGCCAAGGTCGAGCGCGCTGGTGTAGCGATGGGGCTGGTCGAACA
>DASWBG010000023.1:0-1925 GCA_036390715.1 Gemmatimonadaceae bacterium | reverse complement strand
GTGTCCTTCATGCCCAGCGGCTCGGTGATGCGGGTGCGGACGAACTGATCTAACGGCATCCCCGACGCCCGCTCTACGACGCAGCCGAGTATGTCGAGGTTGTAGCCGTAGACCCACTTCTCGCCCGGCTGCGCGACGAAGGGGACAGAGGCGAGACGCTCCATCGTCGCGCAAACGGGCTCGTCCTTGTCGGCGGTGTACCAGCCCCACCCCGCCGAGGGGCCCAGTCCCTTCGCAGCGTAGAGCGGGGCGACGATCGAGTCGGTCCCGTACGAGATCCCGGCGGTGTGGGTCAGCAGATCGTGAATGGTGATTTCGCGCTTCGCCGGCGAGATGACGCGGCCCGTATCGGAGCGCGTCGCGACGGTAGTGTGCGCAAACTGGGGAATGAACCGACTCACCGGATCGCCGAGTCCGATCTTTCCTTCCTCGAACAACATCAGCACGGCGGTGCTGGTAATCGCCTTCGACTGTGACGCGATGCGGAAGATCGCATCCATGGTCATCGGCTTGCGCGATTCCCTGTCCGCCCAGCCCACCGCTCGTTGATAGACGGGACGGCCGTCGCGCAGCACTAGCGCGACGGCGCCGGCGATTTCATTTCTGTCGACGTAGCTCTGAAGCGCCTGATCGATGCGCGCCAGTCGATTCGCATCGAAGCCGTTGACTATCCGACTCGGCGGGGCGGTGGCCGCGGATTGTGCCGCGACCACCCATGGTGCCAGAGTCAGTGCCAGTAGGGTAGAGAAGTGAAGCCGTCTTCTCATTCGGAGCCCTCCTTGGCAGTCTATTCTAGGCTTCGAAAACCAGATCGCTAGCCCAGTATTTAATCGCCATTATCCTCCTCCGCCCCGTTCGTCACAACGGCGCGCTTTCGACCAAAGCCGAATGGGAGCGGGAAGCGCATGCTGAGCACCCGCTCTCGCCTGCGCTCGGCGTCGAGATTCAGGTAGCGGGCGCGGAGCAAGTCTTCGAGAGCGATCAATCCGAGCAGCTCGCGGCCAGCGCTGGGTGAGACGACCGGGAAACGCGTAAGTCCGGTGTGAGCCATGCGGTGCACCACCACGCGCAGCGGTTCGTCGGGATACGCAAACGTAGGCGTCGAGCGGATGATCGTCGGAAATTTTTCCCCGGCAGTAGAGGCGCCATCGTCTATAAGCTTCTGCAGGTCCACGCGAGTGACGACGCCGACCACGCGCTGTGATTCATCGACTACCGGATACAGGCGCTGTGGGCCCTTCCCTGGATCGACGCGCAGCGATTCCACCAGCAGCGCCGATGCCGCGGTCGGCGGCAGCGCCATGATGTTGGGCCGCATGACTTCCTTGGCGAAGAGAATCTCGAGAGGGTCGACCGCATACTCGCGACTCAGATGGAACCCGCGGCGCGCGACCTTCTCTGTCAGAATGGAACGGCGCAGGAAGAGCACGGTGAAGCCGTGCGCGATCGTCACGGCGACCAACAGCGGCAGCATCATGTTGACGTCGTGCGTGAGCTCCAGCATGAAGATCACGCCAGTGAACGGCGATCGCATCGTTCCGCCGAGTATCGCGCCCATGCTCACGAGCGCCCAGAATCCGGTTCCTTCCGCCGGCAGCACCAGCGACTCGAGACCACCTAGAGCACCACCCATCATTAGAAGCGGCGCGAGGACACCTCCGGACGTGCCCGAGCCGAGTGACACCGACCAGATGATCGACTTGACGATGAGAATGAGGATGATCAGCCGCAGAGTGATCGTCCCCTGCAGCATCGCACCGATCGTGTCGTAGCCGACGCCCAACGCCTGCGGACAGACGAGACCGCCGATGCCGATCACCAGGCCGCCGATCGCCGGCCACCACATCCAGTGGATCGGCAGCTTCGCGAAGGAATCTTCCGACGCATAAACAGCGAGCGTGAGGAGGGCGGAAAGTCCTCCGGCC
>DASWBG010000022.1:0-3411 GCA_036390715.1 Gemmatimonadaceae bacterium | reverse complement strand
TTGACGGTTTCGCACGAGCCGATGCTGCAGCTCAGCTCCCCGATGACGCCGAGCTTGTAGAGCGTTAGGTAGAGGCTGATGAAGATCCCGGCCAGCGCGAGCGCGGCCACGATCATCCGCTTCGTCACTTCTTCGGCGCTGGTGCCGTGGGGCCGGCCGTCGCGATCGGTGGGGTCGTAGTTTTCGCGATCGAGTCGACGAGCTTTTTCAACTCATCGTAGGGGCGCCGGCCGGGGTACATTTTGTCGCCGATAACGAACGTCGGCGTGGAGTTCACTCCGCGCCTCAGGCCGTCGGCGAGATTCGCGGCGATGCGTTTCTGGTATTTGCGCGCGTCGTAACAGCTCTCCCACTTCGCGACGTCGAGGCCGACCTCTCCGGCGTAACGTTTGAAGAACGGCTTTGGAGCGTCGGTCGCCTCGCCGTTCCACTCGTCCTGCCCTTGAAAGATCCGGTCGTGCATCGGCCAGAACTTGCCCTGCTCATCCGCGCACGCGGCGGCGTTTGATGCCGCCAGCGTGTTGCGGTGCTGGGTCAGCGGGAAATCGTAGTAGGTGAGGTTCGCGAGCCCAGGGTCGATGATCCTGGTTCGCACATCGGGCTCGGTCACCGTGGCGAAGTCGCCGCACTGGGGGCACTCGAAATCGGCGTACTCGAGAATCTTGACCGGGGCATCGACCTTGCCTATCAGATAACCCTGAGCGGGTCCGGCATTGGTCGTGTCGGCCACATCATGAACGTCTGCTGATGTGGACTTGGGCTTGCTCGCCACGTATCCCAGCGCGGCAACGCCAATGAGTGCGATGAGACCGAGTACCCAGAAAAACGCCTTTGGCCGACTTGATGCACGGGCGGTCTTGACGAACTTTTTCGGGGGTGCGTTCCTGTCTCTCGGTGGCTCGTTGTTTGGAGGCATCTTCCGTGGTCGATTTCGTGCGTTGACGGCTGAGTAAGCTGTGACGCGAAAGCTAAGAGAGGGGTATACAGATGCAAGCTGATGTCCTGAGAGCTCCAGTGGGTCCGGGAGCGATGCACGTCGAGCGGTACGGGCATGGAGGAACCGCCGTCATTCTCCTGCACGGATTCGGCACGTGCAATTTTCTGTGGCGAGCCATCGCCCCAGCTATAACGGCGGCGGGGCACACGGCGTATTCGGTGGATCTGCTCGGGCATGGACAGTCCGATCGGCCGCTGGACGCCGACTTCGGAATCGCGGCTCAGGCTGAGTATCTCGATGCAGCCATGACGGTGCTGCGCGTCTCACGCGCGGTCATAGTGGGCGTGGACCTCGGTGGCGATGTAGCAATGAAGCTCGCCGCAAACCGTCCCGAGCGTGTCGAGAAGCTGGTGTTGATCAACACGCCCGCGTTCGAGGAGCTGCCCGCGAAGGAGATAACGCAGATGCAGCGGCGCACGGCGCGCTTCGCGTTCAGCCTCACTCGCGGGGTGATGGGAGCAGCACCTCTGCTGGAAGGCGTTCTGAAAGGCAGCGTCGCGGATCAGGAACACATGCCGATGAAGCTCATCGCGCGCTACCTCGCTCCGTTCGTCGGAAAGGATGGCGCCAAGCACCTTCTTACTCTGGCAAGCGCGGTGAACAAGGCTGATTTGGATGAGGACGAGTACGGAGAGATCAAGGCGCCGACGCTCATCATCTGGGGTGACGAGGACAAATGGGTCGAGCCCAAGCTCGCCGAGAGGCTCGTCAATGCCATCCCCGAGGCCCGGCTCGTGAGGCTCGCGGGAGTGGCGCGCCTCGTTCCTGAGGAAAACCCCGAGCATCTTTCAGAATTGCTGCTCGATTTCATCAAAAGAAGGGCTGCCGCGTGAATCTTTGGAATCGCAGCTCGATTTCACGGAGAAAAGAGCAGCTGCATGAACCTTTCTTCTATGAAATGGTGTCTAATACGGGTAGATTGTAGATCACGATTTTCATAGACGTTTTTACTCCAACCGAATTGATGAACACTCAGAAAAACAGATTCCGGAAGGAGCCAGTCCGATCGGCAACTCCGTTTGCGGAGGCCCGGGACGAGCTGTTCCAGCAGATCATGCGCTGCGGCGTAGTCGGCTCGGCGCCCGAAGACCAGAAGGATTGGTTCAACAACACGATGGATTACCTGGCGGAGCGCTACCATGAGCTGGCGCCGTCGGAGATAGGCGAGCTAAGGGTGCTGGGAGAGCGATTCGCTCAACCGCCCAAGGTTAGAAAGGCAGTTTGATAGAGGGGCGCCCGACGGGCGCCCCTCTTTTTTTGACCCAGCTGCAATCCTACTCTGTCGATCCAACTACGCTGGTGTCCTCGGTCACCTTCGAGCGTTGATCCCCCGTCGGAGAATTACTCCGAATCGCGCCCCGCCCCCGAGCCCAACCTCGAACGCCGGCACGATCCCGGAGGTGTGGCCCAACGGCAACGGACCCTCGACACCGAGTACGACAAGCAGATAAGCGCGGGAGCCGCCGTCGAGCCTCGAACGGTACCGCCCCGATATTCCGGCTCCCCCGTACGGCGCCCAGCTACTCTGCCGGAACGGGTCGAGGCTGAACCTCGAGATCAGATCGGTCCGTCCTTCCAGTCCGTGGCGCCCAGCACCGATTCCGGCGACCAGACCGGTGCGCATGTAGATCCCGGCGGGAACGCTCAGGCCGAATCCAGCTTCGACGCCGGCGGTGTGCGCGACGATAGCGTCCAGCCTTGCTTCTGCTTGCAGAGGCTGCTGGTTGGTCTGGGCGGCGCCGCTCGCTGGCAGCCCGAGTGTGAGCGCCAGTGCCAGCGCGAGGCCAAGCGTAATGCGAAGAACCAACCGCACGATTTGCGTCTATCGCGGTAAGGCCGCGCTCGAGCGGGCGCGTTCCCGCCACAGCGCGATCGTGTAGTCGACGATCGATGCGGCAGAGACGACCCCGATCGTAACGACCAGAACCTGGGTCAGCTCCGGCATGAGGATGATGGCCACCAGCGTGACCAGCTGCAGGACGGTGACAATCTTGCCTAACATTCTCGCCCTGAACACGGCGGGTCGCAGCGTTGGAATAATTTTGGCGACCACGAATCCCAAAGCCGTGGCCAGGTCGCGCGTCAGAAACACGAAGTACTGGGTGGTAGTGAGCTGGCCTTCAACGAGGTAGGTCGAAATCGCTACTAAGACGAAGATGCGGTCGGCGATTGGATCCAGGAGGGCACCCGCCGTGCTCTCCGATTTTTTGTGGCGGGCGAGCCAGCCGTCCATGAAATCCGTCAATCCGGCGACCGCGATGAGGGCGATTCGATCCCACGGTTCCGATACGAGCACGAATGCGAGCGCCAAAACCACTCGCGACAGCGACATCGTATTTGGAAGATTGAGCAGAGCGCGACGACCCATGCGAGCGAAAAGTACGACCGCGTCGGAGTGCTTGCCAGCGCGCGCG
>DASWBG010000021.1:0-18395 GCA_036390715.1 Gemmatimonadaceae bacterium | reverse complement strand
TGCCGCGGCCGGCACCGTGACGCGCCGCCGCTCACGCAACGTGCAGCGGCTGGTCACGTACGGAATCTTCGCGTGGGCGAGGAACCCGCTCTACATCGGCAACTTTCTGATCTGGCTGGGGTTCGTCACCATCTCTGGCGTACTCTGGTTCCTGCCGATTGCGGTGCTGCTCTTTGCGGTCGAGTACGAGCTGATCGTTCGCTACGAGGAAGGTGTGCTCGAGTCGATCTTCGGCCGCGAGTACCTCGACTACAAGAACGAGACGCCGCGCTGGATTCCCCGTCCGCCGAAAGGCCCACAACCCGAGGGCGAGTACCATTGGGGTGAGGCGTTTCGGAGCGAGATCAGCACTTTTCTACAGTACGCGGTGCTGCTGCTCGCGTTTTGGATCAAGAGCAAGGTGATGGTGGGATGCGTCGCCGGGACTACTGTGACTTCATGCTTTGCTTGGGGGTCGGGTGGGTTTACCGTGCGGTTCTAGGTCAACTGCAACTGCGAGAAGAGCTAGGTAGGTGGTGCGAGGTGCTAGGTATGAGGTTGGAGGTAGAAGCGCAATGTGGTGCGCGTTACCTCATGCCTCGCACCCAGTACCTCGCACCTCCAACCTTACTCTTCTCGCAGTCGGTTTAGCCCTTGGAGCGGCACTCCACGCAAGCCGGCCTTTCACTCGAGAACCGAGCCTTCATTTTCTCGAGGAGAGAGCCGTACAGGTGCTCATCGCATAGGGATCTTTTGCACGTCGTGCACACGCCCCCCTTACCAACCCTGAAAAACGCCTTGCACCTGTCGCACTGCCAGCTGAACGCGGACGGGCGAAAAATCGGCACTTACACGATCGCCAGAGTTTGAGAGCCGCTCCAAGACGCGCCGGGCTTGAGCTCCACTGGGGATCCAATCTGCGCCGCCTCCACGCACACCATCCTCATATAGTCTTCCGTGTCGAGCCCGATGAATCCCGTCACCTTCTCGGCCCACGGATTCCAGACGACGGCATCCTTGAAGCCCGCCGAGCGGATCTCGATCCTGCGCTCGTTCCCACGGTCTTCCACCTCTACCTTCTTCGGGGCCTTGAGGTAGACGCGATCGGTTTCGTCCGAGATCACAAGCTTCTTAGCCTCGTCTTTCGTCTCGTTTCCGCCCTGGGTTTTGTCGAGGTACCATTTTCCGGTGAAGCCGCGTATTGCCGTTTCACGGATGTCGGCCACTGCCAGGTACGTATGAAGAGCGGTGGTGAAACTGAACAGCTCGTCGCCGGTATTGAAGGCATCGAGCGTGACGTGGAGCGATTTGTCGTCGATTGCCACCGTGAGCTCGGTGCGGAAATGATACGGCCATAGCTCGCGCGTGCGGTGATCGTCGGTCAGGACGAGCTTGACCGACGATGGATCATCCGACGAATCGGCGTTCTCCGCGAGTTGCCATTCCGTTTTTCTCGCGAAGCCGTGCTGCGGCAACGGGCCGATGTTCGCGAACTGCGGCCACACAACGGGAATGCCTCCGCGAATCGGATCTCCAGGCGCGAACGTCGCCGTCTTCCCCATGAACAGCACTTCCCTGCCGCCAGCGGGAATCCACGAAGTCACGTGCGCGCCATTGAGGTACACATCCGCCGAGCTGCCGGAGGGATGCGAGAGCAGCACGGTGGACATTCCGTTCTTGCCGGGAACGATGGGAGGAGTCATGGGATCAGATATTGAGTGCCGAACACTGGATTCCGCCAGTCGCCCGGATGGAGATGGCTACCGGTTGGGCCGTCCCGGAGGGTTGGGACTCTTGAATACTTCGCGGTTGATCTGGACGAATTCCTTGAGGTTCGCAGGCACGTCCTCTTCAGGAAAAATCGCGGTGACAGGGCACTCGGGCTCGCACGCGCCGCAATCGATGCACTCGTCGGGATGGATATAGAGTTGATCGGGTCCTTCATAGATGCAGTCGACCGGACACACGTCAACGCAGGCGCGGTCCTTCGTATTCTTGCAGGCTTCAGTTATGACGTAGGGCATGTCGTTCCCGATAGTGCCGCGGCGGCGTCAGCGTGGTGAGCCGCGCCGAAATGATTCCTTGCCGAAAAATAGACCCAGCCGATTGAATAGCAACCGCGTGTCTCTTCACTTGAAGGTTCCCAGCATGACGCCCAGCAGGACGAGGGCGAGTATCAAGAGAAAGATGGTCGCGATCCGCCGCCTGGTCCTCCGGACTGCTATCCAAACTTCTTCGTCCAGGTAGTAAGTGCCCGGCGCCGCCTCGCGAATAACGGCCCGATCGCGCAGGCGCTTGAGTCCCACTGACTGTCCGAGTCCAATAGCTGTGTACGACTGGGCCGTCTCGCGCGAAGTAGCGCCAGCGGCGCGGAAATCGTCCACGACCTCCTTCTCCCGTCTGATCAGTACCGCGGCAACTGCTGCGCCCATGTCACCCGCCCCCTTGATGATTCAACGCAAAACTTACCGGCGCCAAGGTGGAATGTCGCCCCGTTTCTTATCGAGATCTGGATTCTCACGAAAGAGCGTTGCCGTCCGCCCGATCACCTGCACTACCGCCGAATTGGTCGCCGTTGCCAGCGAGTTCGCCATCTCCTTCGGCTTTACATCATCCTTGTTCCCCAGCTTCACTTTCACCAGTTCGCGCGTGCGCAGCGCGTCGTCGAGAGCGCCAACGAGGGATGGCGTGAGTCCGTGCTGTCCAACGTGGACAGTTGGACTGAGATGGTGCGCCTCGGAGCGAAGCTCCGCACGCTCCTTGCCTTTCAATTCCTCATCCTGCCCGGCTTCGTGATGAACGTGCGAACATCGATCGGCGTCCCATTCCAGTAGTTGGCGTCACTCCGCATGACCTGAAAGTGAAGATGGGGCGTGTTGGGCGGCGCATTGCCCGTTGTTCCGACGAACCCGATCACATCCCCCTCCTGCACCTCGAGTCCTTCCTTCGTGTTCGGCGCGTAGCCCATGAGGTGCGCATAGTACTGCACGTAGCGCCCGCTCGCATCGGCGATATAGATCGTGATTCCACCCGCGCCGCCATTTGACAGCTTGATGATCCGGCCCGGGGCGGCAGCCAGCACCGGAGTCCCGCGCATTGCGAGAATGTCTGTTGCCATATGGATGCGCCCGCCACTTCGTGCCTCGTGGTACGTATCCCTCAGCTCCGATGGCGCGACTCCTTCCACCGGAACCATCAGCGGATGCGCGCGGAAGTAAGCCGAATCGGATGGAAGCATCGGCCGCATGTCGAGTCTGACTGGAGCATCTCCGCCCGGACCCCCGACGACGACAGGCACCTTTTTAGGACCCGTATCACTCGGAGCGCGAATATTGACGCAAGTCGTGGCGCCAATCACCGCGCAGAAGAGCGTCGCGCACAAGCGGGAGACGCGCGCAACGCTGGCGCATCGCTCACAGAATCGCTCGAGCTCAGCTCGCCGAAACACCAGCTAACGGTTGTTCTTGCGCCTTGACCATATCGTCGGGCGATCCACGTTCCGCGGCTTCCCGCTCTTCCAGTTCGCGAGCCATCTGCGCGATGCCTTCCTCGATGGTTCTCGAATGGTGCATCGAACAGAACTTCGGTCCGCACATCCCGCAGAACTCGGCGCTCTTGAAGTATTCTGCCGGAAGTGTCTCGTCGTGGTACTCCTGCGCGCGCTCCGGATCCAGACTAAGACGGAATTGCTCCTTCCAGTCGAACGCGTAACGCGCGCGTGATAGCGCGTCATCACGATCGCGAGAACCCTTCCTGCCGCGCGCGACGTCGGCTGAATGGGCGGCGATCTTATAGGCGATAACTCCCTGACGCACATCTTCGGCGTTGGGCAATCCAAGATGCTCTTTCGGCGTGACGTAGCACAGCATGTCGGATCCGAACCAACCGATCATCGCGGCGCCGATCGCGCTCGAGATGTGGTCGTAGCCCGGCGAGATGTCGGTGACGAGTGGACCGAGCGTGTAGAACGGCGCCTCGTTACAGACTTCCTTCATCCGGCGGACGTTCATCTCGATCTGATCCATGGGGATGTGTCCGGGTCCTTCGACCATCACCTGTACGTCGCGCTCCCACGCCCGCCGGGTGAGCTCGCCAAGTGTGTCGAGCTCCGCGAACTGCGCACGGTCGCTGGCGTCGGCGATGCATCCGGGTCGCAGGCTGTCGCCGAGCGAGACGGTGACGTCGTAGTAGCGAAGGATGTCGAGGACATCGTCGAATCGCTCATACAGCGGATTCTGCTTGCGGTGCGCCATCATCCACACCGCGTGGAGCGAGCCCCCGCGACTCACGATACCAGTGATGCGTCCATGGACGAGCGGTAGATGCTCGATCAGAATCCCCGCGTGGAGCGTCATGTAGTCGACGCCCTGCTTCGCCTGATGCTCGATCATGTCGAGCAGATCGTCGGCGGTAAGCTCCTCGAGCTGCTTGTCCCATTTGCCGTTGGGTCCGCCCTGTACCGCCTGATAGATCGGCACAGTGCCGATCGGCACTGGCGAAGCAGCAATGATCGCGCGCCGGATTCCATCGATGTTGCCGCCGGTGGAGAGATCCATCACGGTGTCGGCGCCGTACTTGACCGCGATCTGGAGCTTTTCGATCTCGCCGTTCACGTCTGACGAGACCTGCGAATTGCCGATGTTGGCGTTGATCTTCACGCGCGCGACTTTCCCGATGGCCATCGGCTCGAGCGCGCCCTCGAGGTGGTGGATGTTGGCGGGGATTATGAGACGCCCGATTGCGATCTCATCGCGCACCAGCTCCGGAGTAAGCTCTTCGCGCTGG
Organism: Gemmatimonadaceae bacterium; assembly: GCA_036390715.1. Lineage (GTDB taxonomy): Bacteria > Gemmatimonadota > Gemmatimonadetes > Gemmatimonadales > Gemmatimonadaceae > UBA4720. The sequence continues at coordinate 13,631 of DASWBG010000021.1, read as the reverse complement.
GCAACGAAGCGCATCGCATCGGTGATCTCGCTGCGACGCGCGTAATGCATCTGCGTACGTGCTTCCATCGTTCGACTCCCTACGCCGGTACTAACCGGATCAGGTTCTGAGGGACTTTCTCAGCCGACGGTGCGCCTCATTGGTGAGGCTGCAATACATATGGCGTCGGCACCCCTGTCTCAGTTCAATATACACCGACGTTTCCCTCTTGACGTCGCTCCTTATGGTACCGACACTCACTAACTGTGGCGTACCCGCTCCATTCTCTAACAGAGGATAGCATGGCCATAAACACTTCGAAGGTCCTGATCGGAGGCATCGCTGCTGGTGTCGTGATGAACGTCATCGATTTCATATCGTACAAGTTCATCCTCGGCGCTCGTATGATGGCGGAATCGGAAGCGTTCAAGCCGGGCATCTCGCAGGCGATGATGACCAGCTCTGCGATGGTCAGCAATATCGTCATGGACCTGGTACTCGGCATTCTGCTGGTGTGGACCTACGCGGCGATTCGCCCGCGTTTCGGTCCCGGAATCAAGACGGCGTTTTATGCCGCGCTTCTGTTCTGGGTCCTCGTCGGAATCTCCCTGTCGGGATATTTGCACATGGGAATGATGTCAGCGGGGCTCTGGTGGTCATTCGCGTTCATCGGACTGGTGAACTTCCTGCTCTCGGCGTGGGTAGGGGCCAGACTGTACTCCGAGGACGCCACGATCTAGAAAACGGAGTGCCAATCGCACTCCGCGCTCGTCTATTAGGTATGGGAAAACTATTTGCTTTCATAGGTTCCACGATCGGCGGATATGCCGGCTGGGCCCTTGGGGCGACCGTGGGACTGACAACCGCGGTCATGGTCAGCATGGTCGGCACCGGAATCGGGATTTACTACGGGCGCCGCATCGCCAAGGCGTACATCGATTAAGGTCGACATCAATTGAACGATGCAAAAAAGGCGCGCTCATGTGAGCGCGCCTTTTCTTTACCATGTCAGCCCGTCGAATCAAACCGACTGCTGTACAACCAAAGCTTGATTGAGCTTGAGCGAGATTCGTCCGCCATTTGGAACGCAACCGTCGTACTTACCAGTCACGCCGGCAACCACTGCTCCTGCCGCTGCACCAGTCGCCGCGCCTATCACCGTTGACTTCGTATGATGTCCGAAGACCTGCCCGAGGATCGCGCCGACCACCGCACCGGTGGCGACCTTCTTCCCGTCATTGCTCGCGTCACCGTTGCGAACCTTGTCGACCTGCGCTGACGTTACGGACGAATTGACCGGATAGGTCTTGCCGTTGAACGCGATCGAGCGAACCACGAACTCCATCTCGACGTTGTCGTTCGCATTCTCGCTGCGCTTCAACGAGGTCAGCTCGATTACCGCCGTAGCGCCCGCCGGAATCGAGACTCCGTTCGAGCCCTGTACCGATTCCGCTACGCTCGCGGTGAAACGGTCCCCAACCGCGTAGGTATTGGTGCAAACGCGCTGGCCGGAGTAGAGAGAGATCTCGGATCCGCTGGCGATCGTGCCGATGCCGCGCTCCGATCCAGTGGTACCCTCGGTCACGGTGTTCCCATTGGAAGTCGAGACCGGCGCCTGCTCGACAGGCTGCGGAGTCGACCGCGGAGTCGTCGCCACACGACGAGGGTTTCTGCTCGGCGTGAGAATCTCGGATGGCGTCTTCCGCTGTGAGACTTTGGGCTCGGGAGCGGCCGGGTTCACGGCTGGAGCGATCGTCACGGGAACGTCCTTCAGCTGCGGCTGCGCCGTTGTGTCGGCATTAGCGAGTTGGAGGTCGTGAGCCAGCGAAGTGTCTTGCGCCAGCGCGTCTTCAGGCTTGTCGCCCTGCTTGCAGGCGCCCAGCGCCAGGATAGCAATGAGGAGGACCGGTGTCGCGATCCTCGAAAATTTGGTCTGCATGGTTGTCATCTCGGGAAAACGAAGAAGGGATACGGTCTACTTCGGCCGCATCCCTCCACCGCCTATCGGCGCGGGAAGCGGCCCATTGGAGGTCCACCGGAACGGCTACCACCATAGACTCCGCCGCCCGGGATCGGGAACGGAAGCCGGTTGTTGACCGCTCTCCCGTTGCGACCTTCCGTGCGTGGATCGCAATTGTCGTCACCCACGACGACGCCACCGCGAATCACCGCGCCCAGGATTGTGCCGAGGACTGCGCCAACGCTCGAACCGCCGCTGCTCACACGTCCATCGTCACCACCAGACGACGGACCGCTCGGATAGGATACCGCGACCGGCTGAGGGCGCGGCGAGACAGGAGTTGGTTCGTTTGCCGACGGCGATGAAGCAACCGGTTGCGGCTCGGTCTGCGCGACAGTCGCTGGCGCCTTGGCCTGAACGACCTGAGGCGGTGACTTCGGAGCGGCTTTGTGGTGTCTCACGCGAGCCGAAGGAGCCTGCTGACGCGCCGGGGGCGTCGTCCGCTCGATGGCCGAGATGACCTGCGTGCCCGCATTCGGGGAGCTGTTGGCCAACGTGATCCCGTCAGACGAAGAGGCCAGCTCCAGGTCCTTCTTGAGATCATCGTTCATCGACGCCTTCTTGTCGCCACTGCAAGCGGCCAGAAGCACGGCGCCAGCTCCTGCAAGCAACAGATAACTCTTCCGCATATAAACTCCTTTCCAACGACTGGGAGATGACTATCTCGATTCGTACACTGGGGAGGAACATGTGATTCGCCCAGCGCCATCTATAAAGGCAACTCCGGCGCCCGCAGTTATACCCCTATCCAGGGGGTTAACGTCACTTTACCGTCGTCCATGTCATCGTCGAGGGACAGGGGCTGTCCCCCGAGTGAGACTCGCGCGATTCGCGCTCGCCATATAGCTTCGCCGCAATGAGATACACCTTGCTGGCCGGTATGGCGATGATAGGGACTTTCGCGTGCGGACCGCGCTCCGCTGCCGACATGTCCGCGGCGGAAAAAACAGCGATCGCGGACTCGCTCAAGCGTCTCGTTGTTTCGGCTTACGACCTCTCCAAGCCGGATCCCGTGAAAAGCCTGATGAGTCTGTACCCTGACCAAGGCCGCGTCATCTCAGCCAGCGGGGGCGTCATAACCACGACGCGCCCGCAGCTCGAGCAGGGGGTAAAAGCGTTCTGGACCTACGTCGGCCAGAACATGCGGAATCCCAAATGGCAGTGGACTTCTATGAACGTGGATGTGCTCGCCCCGGATGCCGCGGTGATGACGAGCACATATCGCGTCCCGCACCTGACGCCAATGGGAATGAATCACGTCATTGCCGGTGCGTGGACGGCGGTATTTCAGAAACGGGGCGGCCGGTGGGTGATCATCCAGGAGCATCTTTCGGATGTGCAGAGCAATCCGAATCTCCAGATGAACATGAACCCACCGCAGGGCAACCCCTGAAGTTTTTACTCCTCCGAGCCGCCCCCGGTGGCGCTCACCGATGATTTGAGCTGCTGCCCCATCTCGGCTTCGCCGCTTATGATGGCGCGCCACGTCATCTCCGGACCTCTCCGGAAGCCCTTCTGGGTGACTTTAACTCCCTCGGGTGAGATCGCCACCATGTAGGCTTTTCCATCGATCTCGATCTCGCGCTTCAGGGTTTTTTCTAGTTTTGTCGCCATGCCCCCTCCGGGGAGTTAATTGTGGGTTGGCGGTATAATACGCGCTCCGGGCCCCGCCTACGAGCCCCCGTCTCATCTCGCTCTTTTAGCGAGGGTTTAATGTAGCCTGCCCAAAGGCTCGTTCGTCCTGTAATTACACGGAGATCGAATGGCTTTTATGGCTCTGCAAGCCCCGGGCGATGACAGCGCCCACCTTATATACGAATTCGAGCGCCGCGCCTACCCCGTCAGGAACTCTCTGCTGACGATCGGGCGCGACGCCGCGAGCCATATCCTCATTCGCGAGCCTGCCGTTTCGCGAAATCACGCGGAATTGCGCTCAGAGGATGGGAAATTCGTTCTTCACCCGTGTGGCGTTAACCCAACGAGCGTCAACGGAACGATGCTCGCCGAGCCCCGGTCCCTCGCCGAAGGCGACAAGGTGGAAGTGGGCTCAGCGATACTGACTTTCACCACGAAGCGGCTTCCTCTGGGTGTTGCGGTGATCGAGCCCGCCGGAGCGAGCAAGCGCGAGAAGGACATCAACACCCGGCGCAACACCATTAAGCACCCGATCCTGGCCGGCGATCTCGATCCAGACTCGCCGCGCAGAGTGCCGACGAATGTCATCATCGGGGCAATCGCCGTAATCGTGGTGATTCTCTACTTGCTTGGCCGGTAAGCTTCCGCTCGCTCCACAGCTAATCACAACTGAAGTTCAGTTCAGACGTCGTCCGCGAACCGGGCGAGTACCATTTTCTCCAGCTGCACCTTCAACGGCTCGAGCTCGATGGTCTCGAGGACGTCGGCGGCGAAAGCGTACGTGAGGAGTATACGCGCCGTCTCGCGGCTTATGCCGCGGCTGTTGAGATAGAACATCGCCTGCTCATCGAGCCTTCCCACTGTCGCGCCGTGAGTGCACTTCACGTCGTCGGCGAATATCTCGAGTTGCGGCTTCGTATCGACACGAGCGCCGGGCGAGAGCAGAAGGTTGTTGTTGCTCTGCTTTCCGTCCGTCTTCTGTGCCTCGGGATGAACGTAAACCTTTCCGTTGAAAACCCCGTGTGAGCGGCCGTCGAGAACTCCCTTGTACACCTCGTGGCTCGGGCAGTTGGGAGCGATGTGCTCGATGCTCGTCTGATTGTCGATGTGCTGGGTGCCGTCGGTGAGATATAGACCGTTGAGCGTGCAGGTCGCCGCATCTCCATCGAGGGACGTGTAGATATTTGTCCGCGCGAGCGAGCCGCCCACAGCAAACGAGAAAGAGTGGAGCTGGCTATCCCGTGCCTGGCTGATTTGTACCGTGCCGACGTGGAATGCGCTCTCGCTCTCGCGCTGCATCTTGTAATGATCGACGTGCGCGCCCTCGCCAACGGCGATCTCGGTGACGGCGTTGGTGAAATAACCGCTGTCCCGCAGTGAGACGTAGCTCTCGATCACGGTCGCACGCGAGTGACGGCCGGCGACGATGAGATTCCGCGGATGGGACGCGCCCTCTCCGTCAGAGACGAACACCAGATGGATCGGCTGCTCGACGATCGCGTCGGCCGCGAGCTCGATGAATGCGCCATCGTCGATGAACGCGGTGTTGAGCGCGGTAAAGGTGTGCTGCTCGAACTTCGCGATTTTGCCGAGGTAGCGCTCGATGCCTGCTGATCCGGCCTTGATCGCGCCAGAGAGACTTCTCACTCGGACGCCATTGCCGAGTTCTGCCTTCGACGAAAGATCCTCGGAGAACATTCCGTTTACGAAAACGATGGTGTGCCAGCCGTTCTCGCCGAAGTTGAACCGCTCGAGATCGGCGCGGTTGACCCCCAGCGAGCTCGCCCCGTCGTTTTTCCGGCGCGATGATTCGCGGCGATCAGTAACTCCAGTCGCAGCGGTGGCCGATTCGCGCGTCGCCAGACGAAACGTGCGCTCCGCGATCGGGGCAACGCTCGTAAAGTGCCAGTCTTCGTTTTTCGTCGTCGGAAATCCAAGCGCCTGGAAGCGCGCCATTCCGTGCGCCCGCAGAGTCTGAAGCCAACCCGGCCCTGCCGACTGGCGCTCAAAATCCTCTCGATACACATCGATCGAGCCCGGTGCCCGCGTGCTCACAGACCCCGCTCCGTCCTTCCCCGCGACATCCCTGGCCGTGCCATCCTTCGCGACCACCGGATTCTCACGAGCGCTCTTCCTCATTGCAATCTCGCTCAAGCAGCTGCCCCCGCACCTGCCCCTGCCCCAGAGTCCTGCAGCCAGTCGTAGCCTTTCTCTTCAAGCTCGAGTGCGAGCTCTTTCCCACCGGACTTCACGATCCGGCCATTGGCGAGCACGTGCACGTAATCGGGAACGATGTAATTGAGGAGCCGCTGGTAGTGTGTGACGACGATCGTCGCTTTGTCGGGCGAGCGAAGTTTGTTGACGCCCTCGGCTACGATGCGGAGAGCGTCGATATCGAGTCCCGAGTCGGTTTCGTCGAGAATCGCGAGCCGAGGCGAGAGAACCGCCATTTGGAAGATCTCATTGCGTTTCTTTTCGCCGCCGGAAAATCCCTGATTCACCGAGCGGGATAGCAACGATTCGTCCATGTCGACGAGCTTGAGCTTCTCCTGCACCAGATCGAGGAACTCGAGCGGATCCACTTCTTCCTGGCCATTCGCTTTGCGGATCTCGTTGTACGCGGAGCGAAGAAAGTAAGCGTTGGAGACGCCGGGGATTTCCACCGGATACTGGAACGCGAGGAAGATTCCGTTCTGTGCGCGGACTTCCGGAGCCATCTCGAGAAGATTCTGCCCGTTGTAGGTGACTGTTCCTCTGGTGACTTCGTAGGACGGATTCCCTGCCACCACTTGCGCGAGAGTCGATTTGCCCGAGCCATTCGGACCCATCACGGCGTGTACCTCACCCGCATTCACGCGGAGCGTAACGCCTCTGAGTATTTCCCGATCGCCGATTGCGGCGTGCAGATCATTTATTTCGAGCACGAAACCATTGATTGAATGTTGTTTGAATCGCGTATACTGCCTGACTGAACAGCGTCCAGTTTGCCGTGAAAGGATAGCCCGGCGTTCTGGGCCCGGAGCGAAGCCAGGCCCAGCCAGCGCGGATTCTGTCGCTGAGATTTCGTCGTACCATGTTTACTCAGTTTGCGCGCCTGAGTCTCAACCGACGCTGCCTTCCAGCGTGATGCCGAGGAGCTGTTGCGCTTCAACCGCGAACTCCATTGGCAGCTCCTTGAACACTTCCCGGCAGAAGCCGCTCACGATCATCGATACCGCGTGCTCGGCGCTTACACCTCGCTGCTTGCAGTAGAAGATCTGGTCCTCGCCGATCTTCGACGTTGATGCCTCGTGCTCGAGAGTCGCAGTATTGTTCTGCACTTCGATGTACGGGAACGTGTGCGCTCCACACTTGTTGCCGATGAGCATCGAATCGCACTGCGTGTAGTTGCGCGCATTTTCCGCCTTGGGAAGAACGCGAACCAGCCCTCGGTAGCTGTTGTTGCCTTCGCCGGCCGAGATGCCTTTGGAGACGATAGTCGACTTCGTGTTCTTGCCGATGTGGATCATCTTCGTGCCGGTGTCCGCCTGCTGCTTCCTGTTGACCACGGCGACCGAGTAGAACTCTCCGACCGAATTGTCCCCCTGAAGAATTACGCTCGGGTATTTCCAGGTAATCGCCGAACCAGTCTCGACCTGAGTCCACGAAATCTTGGAGTTGACGCCAGCCGCCTTGCCGCGCTTGGTGACGAAATTGTAGATACCGCCCTTCCCCTGCGCGTCTCCGGAATACCAGTTCTGCACCGTAGAGTACTTCACCGTCGCGTTGTCGAGCGCAATCAGCTCGACGACCGCGGCGTGCAGCTGATTCTCGTCGCGCTTGGGCGCCGTGCATCCCTCGAGGTAGCTGACCGACGCACCCTCATCGGCAATGATCAGTGTGCGCTCGAACTGTCCGGTGTTTTTGCTGTTGATGCGGAAGTACGTCGAAAGCTCCATCGGGCACTTCACACCCTTGGGCACGTAAGCGAACGAACCGTCGCTGAAGACGGCGGCGTTCAGAGCCGCAAAGAAGTTGTCACTATGCGGGACGACGGTGCCGAGATATTTCTCGACCAGCTCGGGGTGATTCTGAACGGCTTCGCCGAAAGAGCAGAAGATGATTCCGTGCTTGGAGAGCTCGGTTCTCATCGTCGTGCCGACAGAAACGCTGTCGAATATCGCGTCGACAGCGACGCCGGCGAGCACCTTCTGCTCGTTCAGCGAGATACCGAGCTTCTCGTAAGTGCGGAGCAGCTCCGGGTCGACCTCGTCGAGGCTCTGGAGCGGCTTGACGCTCTTCGGCGCGGAGTAATAGACGAGCGAGTTGTAATCGATGGCGGGGTACTGGACGTTGCCCCAATGGGGCTCTTTCATCGTGAGCCAGCGTCGGTAGGCTTTGAGGCGCCACTCCAGCATGAACTCGGGCTCGTTCTTTTTCGCCGAGATCGTGCGGATGATGTTCTCGTTGAGGCCAGCCGGCACGGTGTCCGTCTCGACATCCGTGACGAACCCGTACGCGTATTCGCGGTTGACCAGCGCCTCGATTCCCGAGCTCATTCCAACTCCTTGGCGTTTCTATACTTCCCGGCGTAGATTCAATCTAAAGCAATTCTGTCGGGATAGTCAAGCAAACTAGGATGTTTCTATCCCGTTGCCTCGTCAGCACTTACGCGACCGAAAAATGTGCAGCACGCAACCGGTTTCATACATTAGAGGACCCGAGTGATCGTGGCGAAACGCCTCGAATGACCGGCGCATCGAGCCCCGTTTTCGATTCGCCGGCGGGCAGTCCGGAGTTCGAACCGGTCGCATCGGTGAGTGAGTTGACCGAGGGAACGGTTCTGCAACGGGTGCGCCCGAGCGGTGATGCGGTTTGTCTCGTCCGCTACAAAGGCGAGATCTCCGCGTTGAGCGATATCTGCACCCATCAGCACTTTTCGATGTCGCTGGGGGACTTGCTCGACGATGGGACCCTCCAGTGCGCATGGCACGGGACGCGGTACGATTGCAGGTCGGGCGAAGTGAAGCAGGTACCGGCCACAGCTCCCCTGCCGGTGTATCAGGTGCGGCTCGAGGGAGATACGATCCTCGTTGGACCACGCTGCGAGCGGATCGATGGGAAGTACGAAGCATCGACGGTGAGCGTTCCATGAAGCTTCGCCCCGATTCAGAGTTTCCCGCGGATTTGAAGGTTCGCCAGGATTTCCCGCTTCTTATTAATAACCCAGGCCTCCACTACCTCGACTCGGCCGCGACGTCGCAGAAGCCCAGGGTGGTTCTCGATGCGCTGCGCGATTTCTATGAGACGGCGAACGCGAATCCGCATCGCGGGGCGTATGCGCTTTCCGTGCGGGCGACCGAGCTCTATCACCAGTCGCGCGCTCGGATTGCGCAATTTCTTGGCGTTCGGGATTCCGACTGTCTCATCTTCACGCGCGGCACGACTGAAGGCCTGAATCTCGTCGCCGGCTCCTGGGGAATGGCGAACGTAGCAAGTGGTGACGAGGTCGTCGTCACGGCGATGGATCACCACGCGAATTTCGTCCCGTGGCAGGTGCTGGCGATGAGGAAGGGCGCGAAGTTCAGAGTCTGCGAGCTTACTCCTGATGGTAAAATCGATCTCGATTTCCTGAGCGGGCTTCTGAACAAGCGCACGAGAGTCGTGGCGTTCAGTCACGTTTCGAACGCGCTGGGTACGATCAGTCCGATCCCCGAGATCGCGCGGCTGGTGCGTGAGAAGAGCGATGCGATCCTCGTCTGCGACGGCGCGCAGAGCGCTCCCCACTTCCCGGTTTCCTTTGATTCGCTCGGCGTCGATTTCTACGCCTTCAGCGGCCATAAAATGCTGGGGCCGATGGGAATTGGCGGATTGATCGGTAATCGCGAGATGCTCGAGGAGATGTCGCCGTATCAGACGGGCGGCGACATGATCGAGTTCGTGCACGATGATCGGACAACGTGGAACGTGCTGCCACATAAGTTCGAGGCGGGAACACCAAACGCGGCCAACGCGGTCGGCCTCGCCGCCGCGGTCGAGTATCTCGACAAGATTGGCATGGACCGCGTGCGCTCACACGAGCGAGCGCTGATGTCGGCGGCGCAGGAGCGGCTATCCGCAATCGAAGGTCTTCACATCTATGGACCTCCGGCCAGCGAGCGGAGTGGCGTCCTGAGCTTCACACTCAGTGATGTGCATCCGCACGATCTCGCCACGATTCTCGACGGTGAGGGAGTTTGCATTCGCGCTGGACACCACTGCGCGCAGCCATTGATGCGGCGGCTCGATGTACCGGCGACCGCACGGGCATCGTTCTATGTGTATAACGACGAAAGCGACATCGATGCGCTTGTCGCCGGGATTCTCAAGGCAAGGGAGATCTTCGGTTATGCGCCGGTCTAGCTGTTTTCAACGGACCGGGAGGTGCCATGTCCCAGCCTAGGAGCTCGGCCGAGATCAGCGCGCTGTATCAGGAGATGATTCTCGATCACTACCGGCGACCGCGTAACAAGGGGACGCTCGAGAATGCGGACGCGAGCGTGGAGATGAAGAATCCACTTTGTGGCGACGAGATCGGTCTTCAGGTCGCGTTCGAGGGCGATTGTGTCTGCGATCTCAAGTTCTCGGGTCGCGGCTGCTCTATCTCCCAGGCGTCAGCGTCGATGATGACCCAGCTCGTGAAGGGAAAGAGCACGGGGGAAATCGAGTCGATCAGGAAGCAATTCCGGGATTTGATGCTTGGAGATTCCTCCGCCGCCGACGATCCAGAGATGCGTTCCCTCCGCGCGCTCTCCGGCGTGGCGAGATTTCCCGCGCGGGTGAAATGCGCGTTGCTGGCGTGGAATGCATTGGAGAGCGCGCTGGCCGAGCGGTCTTCAGAAGGCACTTCGAGGTAGAAGGCGAGTGCCGGCGAGCTCTCAGGCTGGTCGGCGCTGGAGTCTTGCGCGCCGAGGTGTCGCGTTGGGGCTTGTGATGGGATGCGTGATAGTCGGTGTCTTTTCTGTCGCCTGCCACAAGAATGCCCGCGTCCAGACTGATGCTCACATTGATCACGGGATTAAAGATACGGCCCGTGTTGCCCCTCCGATTACGGACCCCAGCGTCATCGCGTTCTTCAAGGACACCGGCGTCGTCAATGTCTTATCGGCAGAAGGGCAAACCTTCAAGCTGCCCGGGGAACGCCAGTCACTGCGCGCGACACTCAGAAAGGAACGCGAGTTGTGGCACGCCAAAAAGCCGAGCGATTATAGATTCCTGCTTCGGGTGGGATGTTTCTGTCCCGGAACCCGGGGCTGGCTATTGATGGATGTTCGGGCCAACCAGCCCCTGCGAGCATGGGACAGGGCGGGTAGATCCTTTGCCCTCACTGACTGGAACACATTCAGCATCGACGGCCTGTACGACAATCTCGAACGATCAGCCGACATCAACGGCCAGGTTCAGATCGCCTTCGATCCGCGTTGGCATTTTCCCAAGTACGTCTATTCCGTCGTGCTTCCCGGCCCGGACGCCTGGTCCACTATCGAAGTCCGAGGGTTCCGGCTGATCCGACCCTGAATGCCTGAAACCAACAACAATCGGCCGCACGCAACTAAGGATCAATCATGGAATCACCAAAAAACTTGGAATTCGCCTATTCCCTCCTCGCGGGCATTGGAATTTTAACCACGTCTTTTAGCCTGAGCTGGGGAATCTGGAGTGGCTTTCATCCGGTTAGCTATTACATCAATCACCACGCATTCTTCATCGCCGCCACAGGCATTGGCCTTTTATGTTCGCTCGCTATCAATGTCTCACTCAAGAGGAGAATTGAAGCTCTGGAGAGCGCCGTAAATCGAATGAATGGTGGGAAATGAATTTGTAGCCAAGCGTCAAATTCTCGCCGGAGGTTCTTGCTCAGACGAATCGGTACCGCCCTAGGCCTTCTCGTTCTCTGCGCGATCTCGATTCTCCGGGTTGCGCGGCCTCCGCGTGCCGTTTCAGCGACCGCCTCGGATACAGTGTTCTCAGCCGAGCGCGCGATACGGCACGTCAAGCAGATCGCGCAGCGGCCGCATCCGATGGGCACCACGGATCACGATCGCGTGCGCGACTACATCGTCGGCCAGCTCTCCGCGCTGGGACTTCGCCCACAGATTCAGCAAGCGACCGCGATCGGCACGCGCTATCGGCAAGCGGGGCACGTACAGAACATTCTCGCCCGACTTCCGGGCAGCGACCCGAACGGCAAGGCGGTGCTCGTCATGGCGCACTACGATGGCGTGGAGGCTGGACCCGCAGCGTCCGATGACGGCGCCGGATCCGCCGCGCTGCTCGAGACGCTTCGTGCGTTGCGGGCGAGCAAGCGCCCGTTGGCGCATGATGTCATTGCGCTGTTCACCGACGGCGAGGAAGCGGAACTCCTTGGCGCTGCCGCATTCGTACGTGAGAATCCATGGGCGAAGGACGTCGCTGTGGTGCTCAATTTCGAGGCCCGTGGAACTAGTGGGCGTTCGTTCATGTTCGAGACCGGCCCGGGCAATCTCGACGCCGCTCGAGCGCTGCGCAGCGCCCGCGATGCGACGGCAGGATCGGTCTACGCGACGATTTATCGCACGCTGCCCAACGACACTGACCTCTCCGAGGTCGCAGTACTCGGCCTTCCCGCGCTCAACTTCGCATTTGCCGACGGTGTCGAACGGTACCATACGAGCCACGACGATGTCGCGCACCTGAATCCGGGCAGTTTGCAGCATCACGGCTCGCAGATGCTCGCTATGGTGCACACATTCGGCACCGAGCCGCTGCCACGCACGCGTACTGGCGATGGCGTGTTCTTCGACCTGCCGATCATCGGCCTCGTCGTTTATCCGGTTGGACTCGAGCTCCCACTGGCGATCATCGCGTTGGTGCTCGTCGGAACACTCGTGATTCGCGACCGAAAGGGAGTCGGCATAGGTGTACTTGCGACGATCATGGCAGTCATTGTGTCCGGCGGCGTGGGGTTGGTTGTCGGCAGAATGTTCGCCGGTCCCGCAGTGTGGAGCGGGTTGAATGCGACAGGGCTCGCGATGCTCTCTTTATCTGTGACAGCCGCGTGCTACGCGGCTTCTAAGCGATGGTCCACTCCGCGTGGGCTGCACGTCGGCGCTCTGATCGTGTGGCTGGTCCTCGCGCTTGCGTTGAGCGCGCGAGCTCCGGGTGTCGGCTACCTCTTCACCTGGCCGCTGCTGTTCGCCGCGAGCTCGGCGCTCCTCCCGCGCGGCCGGGAGGTTGGCGAGTGGGCCGCCGCTGTCGTGACGCTGCTACTTCTCGTCGGCCTTATTTACGGTGTTTCCGTAGTGATGCTCGGTGTCGTCGGTACGGGTGCGATTGCGCTGTGTGTGGTCGCGTCGCTCGTTACACTTCTGCTCGCGCCGCAGTTCGAGCTCATCGCCGGCGACGCGCGCTGGTCGGGCACGCCATGGCTCGCTGGCGCGGGCGTAGTATGTCTCGTGATCGCCGCTTTCACCGTGCATCCGAGCGCAGACCATCCCCTGCGCAGCGCCCTGGTGTACGCCGAGAACGCTGACTCGAGCGATGCGTGGCTCGGTACGCTCGGCAGCTCATCAAATGCATGGACGCGCGAAGTGATCAGACAAGGAACGTCGGGGCCAATTCCCGTGTGGACGTCGCGCTTGTCAGACGGGGGCTCCTACACTGGCCGAAGGGTCCAACGCATGCCGCTGAGCGCTCCAAACGCCATTCTGGTTGGTGACACTTTGATCAACGGAGCCCGGGACGTCGTGCTGCGTGTGACCGCGCCGGCAGGCACAACTGCGCTGGTGATGCGCGCGCGCGGCGTCAAAGTTCTCGCTTCGTCGATCGACGGACGCGTCGTCGACACGACGCGATACCGCCATCGCGTGCGGGACTGGGTCATGGAATACTGGGCTGTTCCGGACACCGGTGCGATCGTTGCGCTCTCGATTCCCGCAGATGGCCACATAGACTTCGATCTTGCAGCCCGACGGCCCGGCATTCCGCTAGTTCCCGGCGT
>DASWBG010000020.1:0-3750 GCA_036390715.1 Gemmatimonadaceae bacterium | reverse complement strand
CTGCGCTTCGGTGAGGCGCATTACGCGCGAGGCGATCACCTTGAAACCTGCCTTCTCGAGATGCGCGAGGATCTGCCCAGCCCGTCCGGCACTGAAAGCGTCGGGCTTGATGATCGTGAGAGTTCTGGTGCCAGCCATTTTCTTTTTTAGCGCATGGCGCGTTTGAGTAGATCGACGACATCGATGGGACGCTTGGCCACGCCCACTCCGTTCTCCTCGAACGCCTCCATCTTTTCCGCGGCGGTGCCAGCCGAGCCGGAGATGATGGCGCCGGCGTGTCCCATGCGGCGTCCGGGGGGTGCGGTTTGGCCGGCGATGAAGCCGACGACGGGCTTTTTCATCTTCTCGCGGACGAAGCGCGCGGCCTCCTGCTCGTCCGTTCCCCCAATCTCCCCGATCATGACGACCGCCTCCGTCTCCGGATCCTTCTCGAAAGCGTCGAGGCAATCGATGAAGTTCGTGCCGTTGATCGGATCGCCGCCAATTCCGACACATGTCGTTTGACCGATTTTGGCGCGAGTCATCTGATACACGACTTCGTAGGTAAGCGTGCCGGAGCGACTAACGAGCCCGACTGGTCCCGGCTCGCAAATCTGTCCCGGAATAATGCCGACCTTGGACTGACCGGGAGAGATCAGCCCAGGACAGTTGGGCCCGAGCAGGCGCGAGCCTCTATCCTTTACGAAGGGATAGACACGAGTCATGTCGAGGACCGGGACGCCTTCTGTGATGCAGACGATGAAGGAGATTCCAGCATCGGCGGCTTCCATCATCGCATCTGCGGCAAATGGCGGGGGCACGTAAATCACGGTCGTATTGGCGCCGGTCTTCCTGACCGCCTCGGCCACAGTGTTGAAGATCGGAACCGTGCCATCGAATTTCTGTCCACCCTTTCCCGGCGTGACTCCGGCTACGACCTCCGTTCCGTACTCGATCATCTGGTTCGTGTGGAAAGACCCGTCGCGGCCCGTGATTCCTTGCACGAGCAAGCGCGTGCTCTTGTCGATGAAGGTGCTCACTTCGCCTTCCCTCCGGTGGCAAGAGCTACTGCCTTCTTCACCGCTTCGTCCATGTCTGTCATCGCGGAGAGACCATGCTCCTCCAGAATCTCCACGGCTATCTCTTCGTTTGTGCCCGTGAGGCGAATGACGAGCGGGACCTTTAGCGGATTCTGCTCGATAGCAGTCACTATTCCGTTGGCCACGTCATCGGTGCGCGTAATTCCGCCGAAGATGTTGAATAGAATAGCCTTCACATCGGAATCTTCCGTGATGATGCGAAGGGCTGCGATGACTTTCTCCGGGTTTGACGATCCGCCGATGTCGAGGAAATTGGCAGGCTCTCCGCCGTAGTACTTGACCAGATCCATCGTCGCCATAGCCAGTCCGGCGCCGTTGACGACGCACCCCACGTTGCCGTGGAGCTTGATGAACGTGAGGCTCGCCTCCCTCGCCTCGACTTCGCTCGGATCTTCAGCCGACACATCGCGAAGAGCGGCGATGTCGGGGCGCCGATCGAGCTCATTGTCGTCGATCACCATCTTCGCGTCCAGCGCGACTATCTCTCCAGCGGGTGTCGTCACCAATGGATTGATCTCGGCCAGGGATCCACCGTTCTCGGAGAAGGCTCTATAGAGCTGCTGCAGGATTTTGGCGGCGGCGCGAACGTGCTTTATGTCGGAATAGAGGAAGAAGGCGGCCTGCATCGCTTCAAACGTCTGCAAGCCGTAACGCGGATCGACCGCGTGGCGGAGGATCTTGTCGGGTGTTTTGGCCGCGACTTCCTCGATGTCAATTCCGCCGGCCGGACTTGCTATCACAACTGGACGCTTCGACGCCCGATCGACGATAATGCCGACGTACGCCTCGCTCGCAATGTCAGCGGCCGGTGTGACCAGAACCCTTTGCACGGGTAGGCCTTTGATCGTGAGCTTTAGAATCTGGGCGGCGATGCTCTTCGCCTCGGCAGGCGTTTTGGCGAGCTTTACACCGCCTGCCTTACCGCGACCACCGGCGTGGACCTGTGCCTTCACGACGACCGTAGTGCCGAACTTTCGAGCGATTGATTCCGCTTCCTCCGGCGTCGTGGCAACTTCGCCTGGCGGGATCGGTATGCCGTAATTCCGGAAAATTTCTTTTGCCTGGTACTCGTGGATGTTCACTCTTGCTCCGAACGCGTGCTCGCACGCGGATTATCGATGTTGATGTTGCGTTGTTATGGAATGATTTCCGTACCGCCGACGCCCTGCACCGCGGCTCTGCCCTTACTCAGCTCCGTAATAATGGCACGACCCTTTGTTCGACGCACGTAATCCGCGGCAGCCGCAACTTTCGGAGCCATGCTTCCTTCGCCGAACGCCCCTTCGCGTGCGAGGTGATCGGCTTCACTCACGGTCATTGAGCTGATCGCGCGCTTCTGTTCGGTGCCCCACCCAGTATAAACGGCATCGACATCCGTGAGAATCAGGAAAAGTTCCGCGTCGAGCTCTCTCGCAAGAACCGCCGCAGCGAGGTCCTTGTCGACAACTGCGTCGACGCCTTCCAGACCCAGCGCCACATCGCGATAGATGGGAACACCACCGCCGCCACACGCGATCACGACGGTGTCGCGCTCCACCAGCGTTCGAATGGTCGCAAGCTCGTGGATTGCCAACGGCTGTGGACTGCCAACGACCCGTCGAAAGCGTCCCTTCGCGTCCTTCTTGACGGCGTGACCTTGAGCCCTCAGCTCACGGGCGCGCACGGCCGAGAGGCCGTGTCCGATGAACTTCTTCGGGTCCTTGAGCGCGGGATCGTCGGCGGCAACCTCGACCTGCGTTAGGACCGTCACCACATCTCTCGAATTCCCCGCTTTGCGCAACGCGTTCTCGAGCGACTGCTGCAACATGTAGCCGATCCAGCCCGCCGTACCGGCGACGAGCACGCCAAGCGGGAGCGGCGCGACCTCGCTCCGCGCCTTCTCGTTTCTGACGAGCTCGTCGCCAACCTGTGGTCCGTTGCCGTGAACGACCACCACCCGCCACCCATCGAGCGCGAAATCGACGATCGGGCCCAGGCTTTCGCGGGTGTGGCGAAACTGATCGGCGATAGTCGAATGCTCACCGGGCGGAGAAAGCGCGTTACCGCCGACAGCGATTACGGCGGTTCGTGTCTCGGTCATTTATGCACGGGTGAGATGAGAGCGCCCAGTGAGTCGTATGCGATCCCGAACGCCTTGAGATCAGCGGCGGCGAGCGCGGCGCGCATGCGATTGTAGAGTCGGGTAACGGCTGCCCTGAACGTCGAGTCGTTGGCGACGGACGACGGCGCCGCCACAACAGGCGACCACGGTGTTGCCGTCAGCTCACGCGCGATGCCGGGCGCACGGTAATCAGCTGAGTTGGGGAAGGCAGCCATCCACGCCAAGGCAATAGGATCGGGAGCCGGGTCCGCCGCGATCGTTACTCGCGCGGTGCGCGCGTTTGCGAGCGCGGTCGCGGCGTGCCTGAAATAGCTTCGCTCCTCCCCAGCGAGGACGAAACGCTGGCTGAGAGGATAGTTGGACGACGCGGTGTACAGCTCCAACTTCCAGTAAAGTGTGTCGGCGTGAAACACCGGCTCGACCATGCTCCCCTGCGCGAAGATCGGCGCAAGGGCGCGAATTCTGGTCCGCAGGTCGCGGAGGGTCACGAGCCGGGCGCGTCGCGGGACCGAATCATTCAGAAGATCGATCGACTGGTACGCCCACGCGTATCCCAGTCTCGAGAGCCCA
>DASWBG010000019.1:0-4313 GCA_036390715.1 Gemmatimonadaceae bacterium | reverse complement strand
CCTCGGGCGCGTGAAGCTTCTCGACAGCCTGCGCGTGACTCTGCGGACGAAGCACTACAGCATTCGCACCGAGGAGTCGTACGTCCTGTGGGCGCGCCGGTTCATCCTCTTTCATAAGAAGCGGCATCCGAGCTCGATGGGTGCGCCGGAGATCAACGAGTTCCTCTCGCATCTCGCGGTCGACCGCAATGTGTCGGCATCGACGCAGAACCAGGCGCTCAGCGCACTGCTCTTTCTTTATCGCGACGTGCTCGGCGACGAAGTGCCGTGGCTGGAGGACCTGGTTCGGGCGCCGCGCAGCATCCGCATTCCGACCGTGCTCACGCGGGCCGAGGTGCGGATGCTGATCGGGGCGATGAGCGGGACGGCGCAGCTCGTCGCGCGGATTCTGTACGGAAGCGGCGTGCGTCTGCTCGAAGGACTGCGGGTGCGTATCAAGGACCTCGACTTCGCGAGCGGCGAGATCACCGTGCGGAACGGCAAAGGCGACAAGGATCGGACGACGATGCTTCCGCGCGCGGTCATGCCGGCGTTGCGCGAGCGTCTGGCGCGCGTGCGCGAGCTGCACGATGCGGAGATCGCGGAAGGGTTCGGCACGGTGTGGCTGCCGGACGCGCTGGCAGTGAAGTATCCGCATGCCGAGCGATCGTGGAGCTGGCAGTGGGTGTTTCCGTCGGCGCGCCGGAGCACGGACCCGCGGTCAGGCGCCGTGCGGCGACATCATCTCGGGCCGCATCTCATCCAACGCGCCGTGCAGAAGGCGGCGCTGGCGGCGGCGATCACGAAGATGGTCGGCCCGCACACGCTGCGGCACTCATTTGCGACGCACCTGCTGGCCGGTGGCCACGACATCCGAACGGTGCAGGAGTTGCTCGGCCACAGCGACGTGAAGACGACGATGATCTACACGCACGTCCTCGGCCTGGGCGCGAGCGGCGTGCAGAGTCCGCTGGACGGATTGGAGGAGCCGGAAGATTCGGCGACAACGAGTGTCCGCTAACGCGCCTGGCCCGAACGAGCCCGCCCTCATCCCCCACCCGCACAGCGTTTGCGTTCATCGCCAGTGGTATCGTTTAGCACATTACGCAGCTTTCACCGCGATTCGGAAGGCGGATGGAAGCTGCTCACAACTGAGTTGGGCGACGGAGGAGTCGTGAATATCACGAGTGATGAGCCCAGTCCTCGGTCGCGTATCGTGCAGATGTTAGTAACGGTCGCAGTCGTCGTCAGCCAAATTGTTCTGCAAGACGCATTGTATTGGGCTCGTGGAGAAACATTTATTCGCTCACCGGGCCGTTTTCGTTCCTGGGAAACGCTTCTTGGTTCGGATGCGGTCGTCTTCGCATTACCGCTACTCGGAAGCGCGTTGGCGATCTTCCTCGTGTGGAGCGTTGGCAACGCGCGAGTGAAAGCACCAAAGCTTCTGGCCTTATCCAGTGGAATCGCTATCGTGAGTACCTACGTGGCATTGCTCCTAGCGTTCAATCGGTGGGGTACTTAAAACGCGTCGCCCAACTCGCGCTTGCAGCGGACGTGGCCCGCTGCGTTGCCGACTCCCAAGTGCGTTACCATCTCGCGTCGCGGGCCACTCCGCTGAAGCACCGGTCCGTTCGGCGACGAATCATATGGAGTTTTCGGAAAGACATCCGCTATTCGCGCTTTACGCAAGGCTCGGATGGTCCCTCATCTTGCTCGGGTTGCTCTGGGTATCGATCGGCATGCTTGCTGGCCAACACGCAACACCACTTGTCCCACACACTTCTCCAGCACCATGGCAACTCGCATGGTGGGAAGCCTTTGGATGGGGCAATGGTCTCTTTCTGATGGCGTTCGGTATCTGTCTTCTCGTGTTTCGTGCCGCGCGAAAGCAGTCGATTCTCTTTGGCGATCGAATTCGTCGCGAATACAAGTGACTAACCGTCGCCCAACTCCGCGCTGGAGCGGACTTCGGCCCGCCGCGCTGGTAGGCTATCTTTCATGCGTAGCGAGCGGGCCGAAGCCGCTCAGCTCTGAACGTTGGGCGGACGAAGGGCGGGAAGATCGCGCGAGCTTGAAGATGTTTCGTTCTTCATGGCAAAGCCCAAGCGCCACCACATCGTGCCCGAGTGCTATTTGGACGGTTTCACGCGTGACGGGTTGCTGTGGGTTTACGACCGCTCTACTGAGGAGTATCGCGCTCAGACAACAAAGAACACGGCCGTCATGGGGCACTACTATGCCGTTCTGAATGAGCAAGGCGAGAAAGACTACAGTGTAGAAGAGATGCTCTCCACGCTCGAAGGTATCGGCGCCCCTGTAGTTCGGAGGCTCGATAGGGGAGAGCAAATCGAGCCCGAGGAGCGAGTTAACCTCGCGTTCTTCATAGCACTCCTCTTCAACCGCGTTCCGCGGTTCGAACGCGAGATTGACGAGATTGCCGATGCAACAGCGAAGGCGATTCTGAAGGAGATGTTTCCGACGGTGGAAGCGGCTGCCGAGCACCTCGCATCTTCTCCCGACGATGAGCCGCGTTCGTATTCAGCTGAGGACTTCTTCCATTTCATTCACGAGGAGAAGTTCACGCTACAAGGCAATCGGAACAACACGGTGCGAACGATGCTGGAGCAGACGCCTGTGCTCGCGCAAGAGCTGGCATTCATGGATTGGATGGTTGTGCATGCTGACGACCGATCCGCGTTCATCACGACGGATTCATCGTGGGGATATTTGGTCCCGGACGAGGTCCGTCGAAGTTGCGAGCCCGTGTACGGTATTGCATCGGAGAAGATCGTGAAGGTGGTCACGCTGTCCTGTCGGACCGCCCTTGTCATCGGCCAGAAGGGTGCCCACTTCGGTCATTTCCGGGTCGGTCGCGACAGAGTCCGTGACATCAACCTCGCCATCGCAGCAGAGTGCGAGCGTTACGTCATCGGACCGGACGAGGCACTCGTTCGGAGCGTCGTGCGGCGGAGCAAGGTGGATCAAGGCTGTCCGACCAGTACGCGAATGAAGGTCGAACACATCCGGCATCCGACCGACCCAACCCGAACACTGATGATCAGTCGCAGAGTACCGGCTGACCAGTTTGATAGACCTTTGAACGTCGTGTTCGAAGACTGACCGGGCCCGACCTCTCATGCAGGCTGACGGCAGACCGTTCGCCGTGGCAGTAGCCAGCGCCGCCCAACTCGGCGGTGGAGCGGACTTCGGCCCGCCAGCTGCTATTCTTACTTCGCGTTCTACCCGTGGGCCGAAGCCGCTCACCTTAGAACGTTGGGCGACGCCAGGACAGGATAATGCGACGAACGCTGACAGATGTTTTGCTCGTGACGGGGCTAGCCCTGGGATGCGCGGGCAGTGCACCCGCGCCTGTGGCGTCCAGCGGAAATGAGATTCCGAAACTTGTACACCGGGTCGAGCCGGAGTATCCGGCCAGCCTTCGCCAGCAGCGGGTCACGGGATCAGTCGTGATCGAGGGGACGGTCCCAAAGCAAGGTGGTGCGCTCCGCGATCCGCATGTCGTTCGGTCAGACGATCCTCGACTGGAGGT
This sequence comes from Gemmatimonadaceae bacterium, assembly GCA_036390715.1. Lineage (GTDB taxonomy): Bacteria > Gemmatimonadota > Gemmatimonadetes > Gemmatimonadales > Gemmatimonadaceae > UBA4720. The sequence goes on along the minus strand of DASWBG010000019.1, from coordinate 784 downwards.
ATACGCACTCGCCGCCGTTTCTCAGTGGGTCTGGACGCCGGGCAAGAAAGACGGCCAGCCGGTCGATGTGAAGTTTCAAACAACCGTGCGCTTTTCTATTCCGTAGCACCGCGTCGCCCAACTCGGCCGCTGCACCGGACGCCGTGCCGTTCGCTGCCGCCCTCGGCGTATCATTCTTGGTCCTCGCTCTTGCCGTGTGAAGCACGGCGCCGGCGAGCGGCAAAACGTTGGGCGCCTCATGACTCTCGCGCAGACGATCGAGCATCTCATTCGCGAGTATCGACCAGGTGAGAGCGAGGTCGACTCTCAGATCGCGACATTCATGAATCGTCATCACGCGCTTCCAGTCTGGAGAGACATGGGGGGGTGTTATGCGATCCGGCCGAATGGCGAGGTTGTATCGTCTGCCTGGGACAGCTTTGAGGTGGCGATTGAAAACGATCCTCGCATTCGAAATGTCGCTTTCGCGCAGGGGGCGGCGAGGTACTCGGATCTCACTCCGTTCATTCCTCGGCGCCCTCCGTCTGCAACCGCATGCGACGTCTGCGCTGGCACAGGCGTGCCCACATCACTTCCGCAAGCTCTCGTGGGCGAAATAGTCTGCCAGTGCGGCGGCTTGGGCTGGCTTCCTCAAGAAGGCGCCCCGCCCAACCCGCGTTAACAGAGGACGCGGCGCCGTTCGCTGGCACGGCGCTTCTGCGCCTCGTTCAGCGTAAAATTCGCCCGTCCTAACTTCGGCACGCCGGGGGCATCGCGCGCGTTGGGCGGCTCCACAACGATGTAC
>DASWBG010000018.1:0-1838 GCA_036390715.1 Gemmatimonadaceae bacterium | reverse complement strand
GAGACGACGTCGTAGCCATCATGTCTCCACCTGCGATTGACGAGCCCACCTTCGCCCGCCGCTTCCTGAACGGTGGAGTCGCGGAGCATTCGATCGAGCGCGGCTGGTTTTCCATTCCGGATGTCGATCACCGCACGTGTCGTGTCGTCCTGGTCGTGATCATCCCTGCGCTCGATTGAGAGGCGGTGCTCGAGCGCGATGTAGGGGCCGAGGACGTTCAGAATGTCCGTTTCGCCCACCGCCGTGATATCGATGTCCTCTTCCGGATCATCGTCAGGGCCGAGTAGCGGCGCCCGCGGGTGCTGGCGATGGTACTCTTCGGCCAGATGGACGATCGCGGTATCATCGTAGATGACAGCTGAGTCGCCCGTCGCGAGCTCGCGCCGGAACACCCTCTCTCCGCTCAGAAGCGCGCGAGGGAAGGAGCGATCGATCTCCCCGACGAAGATCTCATAGTAGCGTCCATCGGTGCGCGCGAGAATCAGCGGTGAGCCGCGGATCTTGAGCCCCGAATTGTCGCTGCGGACCCAGTACGTCTGGTCGCCGGCGGACACGAGGAACTCTGCCGCCGGCGGAGGCGGGGGCGGGAGGGCACAGGCGCCGAGGACGGCGATAAGAACCAGGCTGGTCTTGCGCATCGTTGCCAAATATACCGTAACACTCAGAAAGCAGGTCCCCAACTCCGTCGCTGAGCATCCTTGCGACCCGACTCGTGTCTGTGATTAGATTTTCTCCGTCCCCTGCCGACATCCTACCGTAGAAGCATGCAATTTCAGAAGATCACCCTCGCGATAGTCGCGGCGATGGCGGCGTCGGTGCTCGCGTGCACCGGCACGCACGAAGCATCCGCCGGCAACACCACTCCTGTGCCCACACCCGAGTCCGTGTCCGTTCGGGCTGTCAATGCGAGCGCCGGGAGTATGTCGACTCCCGCTCGTGCAATCGCGGACACGCCGGATCGGCCAGTCGGCAAGATGCCCGCGCGGGCCGACACCGACACGACGGTGCGGCCGCGAGTCGTTGTCGGGAATCATCCGACTCCGCCAGTACTCGACTCGCTCATCAAGGGAACGCTTCCGGTGCGTGGGCTGTACGTCTTCCGCTTCGGTGCCAACCCGCGCCGTCTCAAGCATCTCATCGGGATCGCCGACTCGACCGAGATCAACGCGCTCATCATCGATGTGAAGGACGAATTCGGACTCAACTTCGATTCGTCCGATCCGATGGTGAAAAAGAACGCTGGGACTCAGGTCAAGGTGCACAATCTCGGCGCGCTGGTCGACACGATTCGAGCCCACGGAATTCTTCCCGTCGCGCGCATCGTTGTCTTCAAGGATTCAGTGACGGCCCGGAACAATCCGAATCACACCATAAGGAAGGCTGACGGCACTCCCTGGCACGACAAGAAGGGACAGACGTGGGTGAACCCGTACGCGAACGCGATCTGGGAGTACAACTTCCGCGTGGCCGAAGAGGCGATCAAGATGGGGTTCGGCGAGATCCAGTTCGATTACATCCGATTCCCCGAGCCGTACAAGAGTCTGCCGCCCCAGGTATTTCCGGAGCAGAACGGGCGGTCAAAGCCACAGGTGCTCTCTGAATTCCTCAGCGCGGCACGCGAGCGCTTCGCGAAGCTTGGCGTGAGAACGACAGCCGACATTTTCGGCCTCGTAACCACCGTCGGGGGTACGCTCGAGGTCGGGCAGAGGTGGGAGCCCATCGCGCAGTCGGTGGATGTCGTGCTGCCGATGGTTTATCCGTCACACTATCCACCCGGCTCGTTCCAGCTTCCGCATCCCAATGCGGATCCCTACGACGTGGTCCACATCGCTGTCTCC
>DASWBG010000017.1:0-1969 GCA_036390715.1 Gemmatimonadaceae bacterium | reverse complement strand
GATTTGGGTGATGCGAAAGCAGGTTCTTCTCAGCTGGAGTGGCGGCAAGGACAGCGCCCTCGCGCTCCAGGCGCTCCGGGCTGACCCGAAGATCGAGGTTGCGGGACTTCTGACCAGCGTCACCCGCGACTACGAGCGCATAAGTGTGCACGGAGTACGTCGATCGCTGCTGGAACGCCAGGCGGAACGGCTGCGCCTCCCTCTCTTCACGATCGAGCTCGAGCCGGCCACGACGAATGAAGCGTATGAGAAAGCATTCCTCTCCGCACTCGACCGAGTGCGACGCGAGCTGCCGGACGTCACCGCGATAGCTTTCGGTGATCTCTTTCTGGCCGACGTTCGTGAATATCGCGAGAGGTTGCTGGGTTCGACGGGCTTTGAGCCAATCTTTCCGATCTGGGGCCTCGACACTGCCGAACTTGCCAGGAGATTCGTTCGCGATGGATTCGCAGCCAGAATAGTGTGCGTCGACACCACGCAGCTGGACGGTGCATTTGCTCATCGGGTTTTCGATGATTCTCTTCTCGCCGACCTTCCGCCTGGCGTGGACCCGTGCGGGGAACGGGGAGAGTTTCACACCTTTGTATCCGACGGTCCAGGTTACGATGGGCCGGTGGAATACACCGTCGGTGAGACTGTACTTCGGGATGAACGCTTTGCGTACGGCGACTTGATTCCCCCAACTCGCCCTCAGCCATCAGCTGGCCCGCCGACAGCCGCTGGCAGGTAGTCATCAGTTGCAGTTATAAGGCTCCTGCCGCTCTATAGATTTGTTTCATGCCCCGCATCGTCTCCTTCCTTCCCGCCGCCACAGAGATCACCTACGCACTTGGCGCGGGCGCCGATCTCGTCGGACGATCCCACGAGTGCGACTACCCGCCGCAAGTGCGCTTGCTTCCGGTCGTCAGCAAACCTGCGTTGCCGCTCGAGGGACTGACGCAGAAGGAGATAGACCGTGCCGTCGCTACCCACCTCGCGACCGGTGAGAGTCTCTACCGGGTCGATGAAGTCCTCCTCGACGAGCTTCATCCGGACATCGTCTTCACCCAGGATCTGTGTCAGGTCTGCGCGCCATCGGGAAATGAGCTGGGTAGAGCACTGAACGAGATGTCACAGCCGCCCCAGGTACTGTCGCTCACTCCTCGCAACCTCGCGGAGATCTCTGAGAATATCCTGGCCATCGGCGACGCCACCGGCAGAAATGAAGCCGCTCGGCAGCTCGTTGAGGAAAGTCGCGATCGCATCCACAAAGTCGTGGCAGCCGTCGCGGATGCGCCTCGCCGTTGTGTCACGTTTCTCGAGTGGACGGAGCCGCTCTTCTGCGGCGGACACTGGGTCCCGGAAATGGTCACGGCAGCGGGGGGAGAGGATCCGCTCGGGCAACCCGGGGCCGACTCGCAGCGAATCACCTGGGACGATGTGGCGGCATCGGAGCCGGAGATGATCATCGTGGCGCCCTGCGGATACGGCTTGAAGGAAGCGATCGAGGTAGCAAGGCGTCTGCCGCGAATCACCGATGCGGAAGTGTACGCCGTCGATGCGAACGCGTACTTCGCCCGACCGGGTCCGCGTGTCGCGGAGGGCGTGGAGCTACTCGCTCATCTCTTTCATCCCGATCGATTCACGTGGCCGCACGAACAGAGGCCATGGGCGCGAATCGGATAACTGCAACTTAGTCCTTGCCCGCTGCCCGTTGCAGCACCATCACCCTGTCATTGTTGCGAGCAACGACGATCAATCTCTGCCCGTTTGCGCCGCGCAGAGACTTGATGTCACGCACCTCCCCGTCAATCACGAGATTGCTTTGCTCCATGTCGACGGATGTGAACCCGCCCTTCCCATCGCCGCGCAGCATTAGGCCGTAGCTGGCGTCGTAGCGGCCCAGGACCGGCGGCACGCCGTAGAAATTCCCGCCGACCAATAGATCCGTTTTGCCGTCGCCGTCGAAATCCCCCGCGAGCGACGCGTA
>DASWBG010000016.1:0-2505 GCA_036390715.1 Gemmatimonadaceae bacterium | reverse complement strand
TCGTACATCGCGTCCTTCTCCTCACCGACTGACAGACCTCCCACGCCGAAGCCTGCCCAGTCATGCATCGATCGTATGGCGTCCGCTGCTTCTCGACGCAGGTGCGCGTGGATTCCGCCCTGCACTATCGGGAAGAGCGCCTGGTGATTTCTCGGATTGTCGGCGGGAAAAACTTCACGGGGCGGAACTTCGAGTGCCTGGGTCTGCTCCAGGCGTTGCACTTCGGCCAGACACCGCGCCAGCCAACGGATGCTTCTCTCGCTCGCGTCTCGTGCCGACGCTTCTTCGGATTGCCCGGGGATGACGTGATCGAACTGCATGATGACGTCGGCGCCGAGGTTGCGCTCGATCTGCATCACGATCTCGGGCGTAAAGAATCGGCGCGAGCCGTCGATGTGCGATTGGAACTCGACGCCTTCCTCGTCGATGGTCCGGAGACCTTCCAGCGAGAAAACCTGGAATCCGCCCGAGTCGGTAAGGATCGGCCTGTCCCACTGCATGAAGTGGTGGAGCCCGCCCATCTCCCGGACGACGTCATCGCCAGGCCGCAGATGCAGATGATAAGCGTTGCCGAGTATCATCGACGCGCCCATCTGGACGAGGTCGTCGGGGTCGAGCGCCTTGACGGTGGCGAGGGTGCCGACCGGCATGAATGCCGGCGTCTCGACGGGGCCGTGGGGTGTTGAAAAAACGCCGGCCCGAGCGGCGCCGGCGGTGCCCTCGATCTGGAAAGCGAAGCTCATCGTTCCTGAAGCTAATATCGCTCCGGCGCTCCTTGCGCGTGCTGCGATGAACTTGCGAACTGCAACTGATGACGACCGGCCGGGGGCCGTCGGCGGGTCGGCTATTGGCTGCGCGCGGGCTCCCCTTAATTTCAGGCAGACCTCTCACCGCACACTGACATGCCGACTCCAGCTGATATCAACGCATCGACGACAAACAAAGTCTGGTTCATCACCGGTTGCTCGACGGGCTTCGGGCGCGAGCTGGCACAGCAGGCGCTCGATCGCGGATTCCGCACCGTCGTCACTGCTCGCGATCCGGCCAAGGTCGAGGACATCGCGTCGGGAAGGGGCGATCTCGCCTTGGTGCTCCAGCTCGACGTAACGAACCCGGTCGAGCTCGACGCGTCGGTGAAGAGCGCCGAGCAGCATTTCGGTGGAATCGACGTGCTCGTGAACAATGCGGGCATCGGATATTTCGGCGCGGTCGAGGAGAGCGACGAAGCGGAAGTCCGTCGCATGTTCGAGATCAACTTCTTCGGGCTTTCGCGCATGACGCGCGCGGTGTTGCCCGGGATGCGGAAGCGCCGGAAGGGACACATCGTGAATATCTCTTCGATCGGCGGGCTTAGAAGCTTCCCGACGCTCGCCTATTACCACGCGACCAAGTACGCAGTCGAGGGGTTCTCCGAGTCGCTCGCGCTCGAGGTAGCACCGCTTGGCATCAAGGTCACCATCGTCGAGCCAAGCGGATTCCGAACCGATTGGGCCGGACGCTCGGCAGCCGAGAGCAAGACACGCATCGCCGATTACGCTGAGACGGCCGGACAGAATCTGGAAAATCTTCGCAGCTACAGCGGCAAGCAGCCGGGTGACCCGGTACGCGCGGCGGCGGCGATCATCGCGGCCGTCGAATCTCCCAATCCGCCTCTGCGGCTGCTGCTCGGAAAAGCGGCGCTCAAAGGAGCGCGTGGAAAGCTCGACATGCTGAAGAGGGACTTCGACGCCTGGGAGAAGACGACGGTGGAGGCGGATTTCCCGGACGGGCAGTAGCACAGGCACTGGATCCTGGAGGTGAGCTCAGCGATGCATGCGCGTCTTGGTTCGAACTCGCTCGTAGACCGCCGCGCTCATCGCCGCCACGAGAGCGCCAACAGCCCATCCTCCTAGCACGTCCGTCGTCCAGTGCGCATCGATATAGACTCGACTGGCTCCGACGAGGAGCGTGCCCAGGCCCGCGAAAGTCTCGGCGGCACCACGCGACAACATGTCTTCCCGCCACAGGACATAGGAGGCAGTGCCGAAAACTGCGGCCGATGCGGCTGCGTGACCGCTGGGGAACGCATATGTCAGCTCGTGAAGACGGGCGCCACCTGCCGGCCGCTTGCGTCGATAGATGCGCTTGACGGTGCTGAATATCGCCAGCGCGACTGCCGGGGACATCACTACGGCGCCGGCTATGGACAATTCTCGCTCCCGCCAAAGCCACGCCGCCAAGACGGCTGTCAACGGAATGATCGTAGTCGGTGCGGCGACACGCGTGATCATGAGAAAAGTGTCTCGCACGGCTGGAACCTGGTGCGCGAGCACCCAGTTCCTGATCGGCTCGTCGAACGGTCCCGCTTCCTGATTGAAGACGTCCTCGCCGACCTTTGCGCAGGCTGCCATCGCCGCAGTCGAGACACCAATCAGCAGCACTGTGTGCGACTCTAGCCCTCGCGGTCGGCGACGTGGACGGCGCACAAGCGCGGGAGAAAACGACCGTGGCGGCAGATTTTTCCGA
>DASWBG010000015.1:0-23958 GCA_036390715.1 Gemmatimonadaceae bacterium | reverse complement strand
TACGGATGGACGCTGCTGTGGCGTTACTCCCTAGTCTATTTCGTTACCGGCATCCTCGGCGGCCTAACGTACGGACTGCTCAAGCCGATCACTGATAAACGATGGGGCTTAATGCTAGTGCTCGCCGTGGTAGGAGTAATCGTCTATACGCTGGGCGTGTACACCTACCTAGATCTCAAGCACAAACCGTTAGAGCCCGCATATTGGCTGATCACGGTCATATTGGGTATCGGCTTCGGAATTGGCGCCAGCGACAAGATCTGGGAGAAACGATCCAAGCGAACATGATATCACCGCCTCGCTAGCTAACAAACGTTGCAGCAGACAAGCACTTTTCGGATGCGGCTTCGCCGCAATGGTTGTACTGTGCTTGCAGCTGAACTCCGGCGTTAGGCATCAACCAAAGGGTTGGTTTGTCGATCAATCACACAATAATTCTTGGGGTCCTCACGGCTGTAGTAGTTGCCTGCGTCAGCAAGAACCCCTCGACGAGCGATTCGCAGAGTGTGGATACCTCGAGCCGCAGCCTTGTAGTGAGGACCTTGGACTCCGTGCCGGCAGAGCACGAACCGCGTGTCCGCCTAGTTGATTTCGGCGTTCACGGAATCATGGCGGATAGTGTTGCGAAAGTAGAGATCACCTTTGGGAGCACCGTAGATACGATTCCTGGTTTATTCACCTCACTGAACCCAATCGCCACGAACGACGGCACGATTCACGGGATTGGGATGACAGAAGGAGGGGAGGCAAAGACCGGCTACGACTATGATTCGCGAACAAAAAGACTAACTGTATTTCCGCTGCCCTCAGACGTAAACGGGTCCTTTCACGAAATCGAGCTGAGTAGCGATGCGAAATACGTTGCGTATGTGGCGCACGTACAATCGGGTCAGACGTGGGCTGTTGTGCGGTCTTGGCCGGGCATGACGGCCGTTACGCGGACGCCGCCATCTGAGGGTTACCCTTCAGACGTCGGATACGATCAGGTCGCGTGGCTGGGTCCAGATCGCTTTCGAGTTTCTTATCGAATTAGCTCGGGCCCGTCGATCGTCGTCGAAGGAGACCCGCGAAGCGGAACGATGAAGGTTGATACTGTCCCGACACCGCAGCATTAGCGAACGCTCAGGTTGATGCCTAACAAACGTTGCAGCTGACAAACACTTTTCGGATGCGGCTACGCCGCAATGGTGGTAGTGTGCTTGCAGCTGAACTTGGGCGTTAAGTGGATCTTTCTAGCTTCAGCAAACGGCATGGCTCTCGATAGTCGGAGCATCCCCCCATTTCCTCAACGCATGATGATCTACGCGTTGACTATTCTCTTAGCCGTCGGAATAGCAATCGTCGGCGCACGGTGGTTCGGCATGCGCGGTGAAGAGATGATTTTGTTGGAGGGTGCGTTACTCTTCCTGATCGCTGGGAGCGGACGCGCACCTCGTCTCTTCGCTGCTGTAAGGCAGGCACGCTACTTTAACGCAATATCAAGCGATCGAGTAATGCGGGGTGTGCTGATTATTCTGGCAGTATTAATCTTGCTCGCGGTGGTTTTGCTCCGCGCGCTGGCTCCGACCACCTAACGGTAGTTGCAGCAGACGAGCGCGTGATAGTCATTCGGTTTCACGCCCGTCGAGAACATTATTCAGGAAGTGCAATGCGCATTGATGACAGATCGCTCGCAGCTCAACTTCTTCAGCAGGGGAAGCGTCTTAGAATATTCCTGGGGAGCGCGGAGCCCATTCAGTGATCGCTGGGCTGTATGTCCCGGTCCTAGCAGGCCTAATCGTCAGCCTAGTGATTGCCGGTTGGTGGGCGCAGCGGTTAATGGCTTCGAATCGATCCGCCGCTGCAAAGAAGCGGTTGGTTCCAGGGACAATGATCCTTTCAGGCTCCCTCTTCGTAGCGACGGTCGCCGTTATGGGGGCGCCGCTATGGTTGGTTTTCGTGATTGCGGTGATTGTGTTTGTAACAGGAGTGATCCACAACCAAAGAGCGCGATTCTGTAACGCGTGCGGACTGAGCTCGTTCAACGATTCTAGGCTTACCGGTGCGGACTTCTGTCCCCGGTGTGGAGCGAAACTGGAAAACGGTGACAAATGAGCGCGATCCAAGGAACAAAAGAGAACCACCCTAAGCCATCGGCATGCACGCCGACAGCCGGGGGCACATAGTCTTCAGTTAGTCTTTTCCGACGTACACGATTCTCAAAATCCGCCCGCGCTGATCATCCGTGATGTACATCGACTCATCCGGCCCTTCGGCAAGGCCGACCGGTCGATGCAGCCCCGCCTGGATTCACGCGACGACCTATTTTACGGGCCACGCCCGAAGGGACTGGTTTTGACTACACCGCTGAAGCCATGCATAGCATGGAATACAAGGCTTGCGGGTATGTTCCCCTGCCAAGCCTCGCAATGGGCGCGGGAATTTACGACGCTTATAGGCATGCTGGAACCCGGCTCATGATTGAAAGGCCTCTTCTTGAGCGCGCACGCCTAGGGATACTCGCTGGGTTGGGTTACGCAGCGGTATACAGTCTCGTTGCCGTCGCAGTTTTCCGATTCAAAGACCCAGCCGATTTGGCAAACTTGCATGCGTCCCTGAGTCAAGTTGTCTTCTCCTATGTGGCAGGCGCCGTCGTTGGGGGCGCGCTCGTAGGTGCGCTCCTGCCGATCGCTCGCTGGGCACCCGGAGCCTTTGTGCTCGGCACGATCGGCACGCTTCCGTTTTTTCTCATGGTGTTTCTACTGATTGCCTCAGACGCACCTTGGTTTCCAGACCAGTTGGTCATGGCGCTGATTGCTTCGATGCTTCTAGGAGGTCTACTGGGCCTTTTTTTTCAAAGTCAACCGCAGCAATAACCGCAGCCGAATCTGATCCTCCATCGGGAGCTCGGTTTGACCGAGGAACGCGACGCACCCCCAAGGTAAGGCTCCAGCACGCTCTCGATTCGCGAAGAGACGCATGCCGGTGCAAGCTCGGTTGCTGCAGATTCGCGCCTCCACGTTGAATTATGGACACTCCGTGAGCCAAGAGCATTCCGATCGATCCAATGAGCCGCCTCAAGTGATAAATCGCATCCTGGCCAGTGTCCTAATGGTCATTATCGGTTTGCCATTGGTGACCAGCTGCCGAGTAGGGGAGAAACCGCTCACGAGATCCATCGAACAACAACCCGCGGTATCGCGCGCGGACGGGATCCAGATATCTCGACCGTGCCGACTGACGTTTCGCCGCGCGTGCATTCGCGAGTATCTCAAAGCTCGGCACCTTGAGCTAGACACGACACTGGCTGCAACTGATTCCTTTGTTGTTGTTTACGCGACGGGCGATTCGGCGAAATTGATTCTCACGCTGGCCCGGCAAGGTGAAAAGATCGCTCAAGTGCCCGATTCGATGGTTTTGGGTGACTATGCGCTCCCCTCGGTGAGATTAGCCCGGCTGGCGGACGGACGACTAGCTCGTATTACAGTTTTTAACGACCCTGTAGAAAGCATTGTGGGAACAGAAGTGGCGGCGCTGGCTGGCATTTCGGCGCGCCGGCTATTCATGGACGCCGAGGATGCCTGCGTGCCGGCAACGACCAGTTATACCGTAAGTGGTACGCTTGCCGGCTTGGTTAGGCACTCAGAATATCCGTTTGGTACGGAATGCCTGGCGCCGTGTACCCTGCAAATCGGAGACGAGTTAAGAGCCGAGCCGGCGTGGCAGGATACGCTAGCGCTCAGCGAGAACACATTTCGAGTGGTTAGTCCGGCCAAACATTTCTATTCGGAACGGGCGAAGACTTACCACGAATTGGCGCTTGCTATTGCGGGCGGCCGACTCGACAATTGCGCGGAACACGCGTCAAAGCTCAGTAAGGCTTTCGCTAACAGGGAACGTCGGGCAACTGCTCTAGCGAATTCGCTCTAGAAGGGTGAGATCGGTTGCTGATTCTCTCAAACCAGAGCGACGCCTAAGCAATTATTCCGCTGTCGATTCCGCTGTCGATTGATCCCGGCATTATCCGGCATCGCGAAGGGTGAACAACGGCAGATCACGCTGTCCGTCAACGATTTACTGCTTTCTTGCCGGACTTCTTACTCCCCTTCGGTCGCCTGATAAGCGTGAGGTCGGTAGTTCAACTCTACCCAGGCCCATGAATCAGAACTTATTACCCCGCTTGAGGATACGTCCTTGAGCGGGGTTTCTGCACCAGTTGGATGGGGACATTCACGGGTTATTCCAGGAGATCGAGATGCTAAGGCCCGCGATTATCAGAACAGTCAGCGTCGCTCTTTTCATTAGCATGACAGTCGTGGCGTGTAGCGGAGGAGCGCCTCCGGTGGAAACGGGTATCCCCCCTGGTGGCGCGGTTGCGCCATCAACAATTGCATCAGGCGCTACGATTCGATTCGTGGTAGGAACAGATAGCCGTCTGATTGTCGGGCATCTGAGCAAGCTCACCGCAGACTCGCTCATTATAGAACGATGCGCAAACTGCGATCGACTCCGATACGGGACTCGCGAAATCACTCGCCTTGAAGTTCTTCGCGGATCCTCGAGAGGAAGACATTTCGGCATCGGCCTTCTGTTTGGGGCATTTGGCGGCCTCATCGCCGCGGCTTTAAACTCCGCAAAACCCTGTCACACCGACGTCTGCGGGATGCGGGATCTCGGATTTATCATTGGCCCACCATTTGGCGCCCTGATTGGGGGAATTATCGGTGTTGTTCTCCCGACGAGCGAGCGGTGGGAGCCGGTCGCTGCGCAACGTGCGATGCAATGAGACCCATGTACTGTCGTGACCGGACAATATCAGTCGGGGTCTTTATTGACGAATGATGATGTCGCCTAACGAATGTTGCAGCTGACAAGCACTTTTCGGGTGCGGCTTCGCCGCAATGGTTGTAGTGTGCTTGCAGCTGAACTTGGGCCCGCACCCCTTCCCGAAACTCTCCTCCAACACACGTGAAACCGCTTGTCGTGTTCGTCGCACTCTGCGCTGCCGTATCCGCCCCCATCACGGTCGTGCCGGCGCAGCCCGAGCCCTTTCGCCCGCAGTTTCATTTCTCGCCAGAGCGGAACTGGATGAATGACCCGAACGGCATGGTCTTCTACGAGGGAGAGTGGCATCTCTTCTATCAATACAATCCGTCCGGCGACAAGTGGGGCCACATGAGCTGGGGCCACGCCGTCAGTCGCGATCTCGTGCACTGGCGGCAGCTGCCGCTAGCGCTCGCCGAGGAAGACGGCATCATGATCTTCTCCGGTAGCGCGGTAGTAGACTGGAAGAATACCAGTGGGTTTGGCAGGAACGGCAAACCGCCGCTCATCGCCATCTACACCGGACACCGCGAAGGAAGGCAGGACCAGCGGATTGCCTTCAGCAACGATCGTGGCCGCACGTGGACGAAAGTGCCCGCGCCCGTGCTCGATCTGCACATGGCCGACTTCCGCGATCCGAGGGTGTTCTGGCACGAGGCCACGTCCCGCTGGGTGATGGCCGTCGCGCTCCCGAACGAGAAAAAAGTGAACTTCTACACGTCGCACGATCTCAAGCGATGGAAGTACGTCAGCGAGTTCGGCCCCGCTGGCGCAACAGGCGGTCAGTGGGAATGCCCCGACCTGTTCAGTCTCCCCATCGAGGGGGGTGGGAGAAAGTGGGTGCTCATTGTGAACATCAATCCCGGCGGTCCGGCGGGCGGTTCCGGCACCCAGTATTTCACCGGGAGATTCGACGGCACGCGCTTTGTCGCGGATGCGGGTGCCAGGGATATCCGCTGGGCGGACTACGGGCCGGATTTCTACGCCGGCGTTTCGTGGAACGACATCCCGAAATCCGATGGGCGGCGGATCTGGTTAGGCTGGATGAGCAACTGGTTGTACGGGCAGGACGTTCCAACATCGCCCTGGCGGAGCTCGATGACGGTGCCGCGTGAACTGAGCCTCCGACGAACACCCGGCGGTCTGCGGCTCGTGCAGAAGCCGGTGGGCGAGTTGAAGAAACTGCGCATGGTGCCGCCGCTTCAGTTTGGCAGAGGCAGCTTTGCCGCTGCCGCGCGCTGGCTTGCGGCACACAACGATCTTCCGCCACTGCTGGATGTCGAAATGAGTTTTACCGAAGTGACTGGGAAGGCTCCGTTCACGGTGCAGCTGCAAACCGCGCCGGGCGAACGCACGTCGATCGTGATCGACCCCGCGCGATACCGACTCGTACTGGATCGCGCCCACTCGGGACAGGGCGGCTTCCACCCCGACTTTTCTGCGCCGCACGACGCGTCGTTACGCGTCGCCAACGGTGAGGTCGTTGTTCGGTTTCTGCTTGACGCGTCGTCAATCGAGGTCCTGGCGCAAGGGGGCGAAACGTCGGTAACGGAACTCATCTTCCCGACGGCGGGACCGCGCGGCCTGAGTATCACGTCCGACGGCGCGACTCCGAACGTGAGCGCGATCACCATCAATGCGTTGACGTCGGCGAGGCGGGGTGATTGACTTCCCGACGGGTTGAGCGATTCAGAGGTACCGATAATTGTCATTGCTATTGTGTGACAGACCGATACCGTTGCAGAATTGGGTAACTGATGTGCGGGACTTCCCACCAGCCCGCATCCCTGATCAAAAAGAGAGACGCCGACACGTATTTAGCGGGGTCGGCGTTTCTCGCACTTCGGGTCACGAACGGAGAGCTTGGACTGTGTGCCCAGGGTGGTGCCTTTCAAACTCACTCGCAGCCTTACCATCCGGCCGCGTAGGCCCACCCTCACTGAGCGCCGACTCCCTTCAGAGCGCGCGGCTTATGGCCGCAGCCGTTCGCGTGCTGCCGCCGGAGCCATGTCATCACCCCTGATCACGATGTGGAAGTCAGCCTCGCCATGGGTTAACTGTGTCGCGGAATGAGAAGGCGGGACTCCCGTTAAGAAAGCCCCGCCTGTTGCTGTTTGCTTGTTCGCTTTTCGTCAGCTGCGCCGTGTCAACTTGCCGAACCACGACACGCCCAGCCCTGTCACGCCCAGCCGCAACAAGCCACGCCTTGCCACGCCTTGCCACGCCTTGCCATACCACATACCGAGCCCAGCGTTCGCAGAACCCGGGATGTCTCACGGCGGATTCAGGTACTAATTTTAGCCAGATTTCGGAGGAACGCAAATACAAAAGATGCGCGCATCGACTCTAACCTTTTCACTCCGCAAGATGTCCAAGAGAGTAAAGACATGAGGGGCTTCCTATGCGCTCTGCTCTATGCTGCCTGGGATTATCGGCGCTCGTTCTCTATCCTCATCCACTAGGCGCTCAGGAGCCCCCAGCCGATTACCACACGGTCGCGGCGGCGTTCAGCAATCGGGTCGTCGAGACCAACGAGTTGAGCATCGCTCAGATGAACCTCGGTGGAATCGCGCTCGACACCAACCAATTCACGGCGCTTGTCACCAACAAGGGCAGTTTCCCCCGGATGCTCGGCCTCAGTATCAGAGCGGTGCCCGGGCTCTGGGTTCGTGCAAACTGGCAACACGGTTATCGCTTTGAGATCCCGGCGACATCTCGGCGGCTGATCGAAGCAGCGTACGTCTTCCGGCGCATGACGCCGGAAGCTACGCTGCGTGTGTTCTTCGGCACTCCGCGCGACGTCGAGGGCGGCATCGACGTCGTCGAGCGGTTCTACGACACCACGCTCGCCGTCGGAGTGGCCAATCCCGCGGCGTCCGACCCGCGCCTCGCCTTCGACACCCTGAGCACCGAACACTTCGATGTCTTTGCCTGGCGAGGCTCCGCTGGTGCGCGGAAGATGCCGGCCATCGCAGCGGATCGAGAGCGTGCCCTTCGGCGAATCGCCGAACTTCTCGCAGTGCCGTTCACCGGGCGGATCCGGCTCGTCCTATACCCGGATTCGGCGACCAAGACAAGTCAAACCGGGCATGTCGGCAGCGGCTTCGCGAGCGGGCGCACCATCATCGAGATCTTCAATGACTCCGTGCAGCTCGACCCCTACCATGAGGTCGCCCACATCGTCGCCGGCGAGCGCGGCTCTCCGCCGGCTATGCTGGACGAGGGCTTCGCCGTCTACGCTTCCCAGTCGCTTGGTGCCGATGCGCTGAAGTATCTCGGAGCTCCCGGCAAGACAGTCACGCAGGTCGTCTGTGCGTATCTGCGGTCGAACGAGCTCATTCCACTCAACAGACTGTTTCGTTTCACCGACATTGGATCGGATTCAACGCTCCCGAGCATTGCCTATCCCGAGGCCGCTTCCGTCACAGCGTTCCTGATCGAGCAGTACGGCATCGAGCGATTCCGCGACGTGTATTCCCGCTTGCGGAGCACGACGAACCCTGTCGAGTTGCGCAGTAACGAGGGGATCTTCGAGACAACATACGGTCGCGACATTGCCTCGATCGACCGAGCCTGGAGAGCTGGGCTGCCATGCCCACGCACGCAGCCCCCACCGGCTGGATTGCTCCCGGCGAAGATCGGAGCGCACACCGATCCGTCTCCCGACATCCAGCGCTACGACCTGGTGATCCGGCCGGATTTCGGGACACGCCGTCTCCGGCTCACGGCGACAGTGGACATCGCCAATCGGTCGCGCGAGACCGAATTCACGTTCCTTCTGGCCGATTGGTATGACTCGGTCGTCGTGCAGGGCCGAGCGGGACGGGCCGCGGTCGAACGCGGCGTTGGCGCGGTGACCGTTCGCGTGCCTCACGCCTCCGCGCAGGAACGGCTGGTCTTCACGCTCTCCGGAACGCCGGGCAAGAGCGCGGGTGACAATCGCCCAGTCATCGCGGACAGCAGCATCTATCTCCTCTGGTCCGACCGCTTCTATCCCGTGGATTTCGACGACTGGGCGATGGTGTCCACCCGGATCGAGCTGCCGCGAGGTTTTCAGGTCTTCGCGCCGGGACGTCTGGTGTCCGCCGAGGACATCGGTGCTCGCCGTGTCGAGACCTACGCGACCTCGATGCCGATCCGCGCGGCGTCCGTGCTCGCGGATGCCCGCTGGGCAGTGAGCGAGCGGGCGGTGCGAGGTCGTCGCATGCGCACGCTGTTGTATCCCGCATCCCGACAACACGCCGAACGGATCTTCACCACCAGTGCCGATGTGCTCGACTTCTACGCATCGCGCTTCGGGCCGTACGCCTTCGACACGTTCACGTTCGCCACGGTGGAGGGCATCTTCGCAAGACGTGCCGTCGCGGGCGGGGTGATATACGAATCGAGCTATCTGGACAAGGAGATGCGCACGACCGGACACGATGCCCACGAGACCGCGTTGCTCTGGTGGTTCTGGACGCTCGCCGGCCGGGGCCCCGGCAGCTACCAATGGACCGAGGGGTTCGGCGATTACGCGGAGATGCTGTACGACGAGGCCCGGGGACTACCGGTGCCGCCGGACTTCGAGCTGTACCGCCGCGGCTATCTGCGAACCGCGGGGACCTCGGACGAGCTCTCGATCACCGAGCCGCGCGGGCCGCTCCGGGAGAATTTCATGCACGGCCGACTGCCGTGGCTGATGCACGTCCTCCGCTTCGCGGTGGGCGACAGCGCGTTCAACCGCGGGGTGCGGTTGCTCTTCGACCGATGGCGCTTTCGGTCGCTCACGCTCGAGGAGTTCGTGGCGACCCTGGCGGAGGGAGCGCGACAATCCCTCGACTGGTGGCGCACCGAGTGGCTGGAGCGCCGCGGCGTGCCCGAGCTTTCATGGCGCGCCGACATCACGCCGGATTCCGGCCGGTATCGAGTCGCGGTGTCGCTCCGGCAGAGTGCCGCCCTCTACCACCTCCCGCTCGAGATCGGAATCGAGTCGCCGGGAGGGCTGCGCATGGAGCGGGTGCAGCTGAACGAGCCGGCACGTGAGTACCGTTTCTGGTCGGCAGCCGCGCCGACCCGCGTGGTGATCGATCCGCGTCGCTGGCTGCTAGCGAAGATCACGCCACAGTGAGTCGTCCTCACCTCGACGTCGATCTCGTCGAACTTTGCATTTCGCTGTTGGGTGAAGCCCAAAGATGTCAGCCCGAGCCCGACGGTCGTGGCGGCGATTAAGTAAGTCCGCAGATCCCGGAGTTGGCGCTCGAGACGTTCGACAGTGGTCGGCATACACACACACCGTGGTGAGAAGGGATTTCCTAAGAGTCTTAAGTAAGAGAACCCAACCGGGAAGGGAGTTTGCCAGGCGCCGCTGCGACCAGCCTACACTTTTCAAGCTCGGAGTGCCCAGGATTTCCGTAGCCGTCGTCGTTCGTCCGCATACGACGGTGAAGAGACACAGCAGGAGAGCGCCGTCTAGGGCCGTTCAGTCACTTCGCGCAATTCGGTAAGGGAGCTGCCAGGTTAAGAACAAAGCGGTAACATGGAATGAGCGAGGTCGCGCCGCGTCATTCATGTCTCGTCCATTCGTAACACCTACGGCAAAAAGGAGCGTCGAAGACATATGAAAGCAGCGCAGGTTTTGCGGTTCGGTCCACCGAGCGTGATCACAGTCGATAACGTGCCTCGGCCACAACCTGCCGCTGGGCAACTCCTTGTCCGAGTAAAGGCAGCGGGCGTTGGCCCTTGGGACGCACTCATTCGTGAGGGTAAAGTCGTACTCGAGCCCTTGCCTCTCACACTCGGCTCTGATCTCGCGGGAATCGTCGACGCCATCGGAACGGGGGTCTCTGGATTCAGGATTGGCGACGAACTATACGGGGCGACCAACGAGCAGTTCAGCGGCGCCTACGCAGAATACTCGGTGCCGTTCGCGAGTATGATGGCGCAAAAACCGAAGACGCTAGATTTCATCGAAGCAGCGTCGATCCCCGTGGTGGCCGTCACTGCGTGGCAAATGCTCTTCGAATATGCGCGCGTGACTGCCGGGCAGACGGTGCTCATTCACGGCGGCGCAGGGAGTGTTGGCGGGTACGCCGTACAAATGGCGGCGCACGCTGGTGTTCATGTCATCTCGACTGCCGGCACCCGCGATCTGGACTACGTCGGAGGTCTTGGCGCTGAACGAGTGCTCGATTACAAAAAGGAACGATTCGACGAGTCGCTGACTCGCGTGGATGTCGTTCTTGATACAGTCGGCGGCGATACGCAGCAGCGCTCGCTACGAGTTCTGAAGCCCGGTGGGATCCTGGTGTCGATTGTGTCGCCAGTCGCCGAAGAAACACTCAAAGTGTATGGCGTTCGAGCAGTTTACTTCATCGCCGCGGTGACCACGTCGCGATTGAACAAGATCACGGAGCTTTTCGACAGTGGAAAACTCGTTACGGATGTGGGGACCGTTTTGCCGCTTGAGGAAGCTCGCATTGCCCACGAGATGCTTGGCGGTGCGCCGCACAAGCGCGGCAAGATTGTGCTGACAGTTTGAGCTTAACGGTCACCAACGAGCAAACTTTCTGCTGTCGATTAATTCCGACATTATCCGGCATCGCGAAGGGTGAACAACGGCAGATCACGCTGTCCGTCAACGATTTAACGATTTCTTGCCGGACTTCTTACTCCCCTTCGGTCGCCTGATAAGCGTGAGGTCGGTAGTTCAACTCTACCCAGGCCCATAAATTTTAGATCATTACCCCGCAAGCGTTTAGGCACTTGCGGGGTTTTCTCTTTTGTGCCGTAACTAAAAGCTGCCCGACGGTCACCGCTTCGGGTTCAGCAGTCGATCTCCCTCGATCTCCCTCACGATCTTGCCACCGCGTACTTCGAACAGCTCGAAGTGCTTGAACTCTCTGCCATCCGCGAACCGCTCCCTCCACTCCTGATTTACGAAAGCGCCAAACACGTCGGTGCGCACCAGCCCGATTCGCAGACCCTTTATTATGCGCACGACTGCCGTGTCAGCCTTCATCTGCCGCAGATAGTCGTCGCGCCGTAGCTGGTGCGCGCCAGCCGGGTCACCGAACCTCTCGTACGTGAACACAGAGTCGTAGTTCGCGTAAGTCGCGTCGAGATCACTCCGCTTAAAGGCCTCGTAGGTTCGTTGCGCTACGCGCTCGGGGAGAGTGTCCCGCGTACTAACTGCGGCACCGTGCGGTCGAGCCTGCGCGGCCGCGCCGCGCGTGCAGAGAGCTAGAACAGTGACGGCGAACAGCCAACGATCGGCTTGCATCGCTCACCTCCGGTTAGAGCGCCCGCGGAAACGATTTGGCTCACGCTTCTCACGCTTCTCGCCTGGTCGATTATGCATCACGAGGGCTGATCGCACCTCGGTGACTGGGCTGGCGGTGGCAAGAGTTGGCACGGTGGAACCGCCATTCAAGTTATCCCCGACGCGGCAGATGCACCGTGAAGGTCGTGCCCAGCTCCTCTGAAGATTCCACTTCGATTCTCCCTTTGTGCGCGTGCGCGATTCGGTCGGCGATGTAGAGCCCTAGACCCAAGTTGGCGGACGATCCCTCGGCGTTTCCGGCCATCTCCTGACGTTTCATCGGGTTAAAAATCCCGTTCAACACGTCGGTCGGAATAGCAGCGCCCTTGTTGTGTACCGCGACAGTGAGTTCCTTGTCATCGCCGTGGACGTCGACTGTGACGAGTGTCCGATCGGAGCCATGTTCCAGCGCATTGCCGATCAGATTTGTTAAAACCTGGCTTATCCGGGGGCAATCCCATTCACCCTCCAATGCACCGCGAGCGTCGACCTTGATCGTACGATCTGGATGTGCTGCCGCAATCTCGTCGACGACATCATGCGCCACCTTCCCCATGTTCATGTCGGCACGAACGATCGGGATGCCTCCGCCGAGGCGGCTTCGCGTGAAATCCAGGAGGGCGCCGATCATCTGGTTCATGCGCTTGGAACTGCTGGAGATCCGCTGTGTGAGTGTTAAGTAGGGCTCTTTTAGCTCTTGCGTCTCCAGCATGAATTCGGACGACATCATGACTGCTCCGAGGGGAGTCCGAAGATCATGCCCCAGGATTGCGAGGAACATTTCCTTCGAATGATCCAAGTCGTTCGTGTATCTCGTAATTGCTTCGGCTAACGACTGGTCGATAGCTTCGTTGAATCGAGTCAAATCATCGATGTCGGCCGATTTGAGTTCACCTTGCGCTTTCGTCCAGAGCCGAACAACGCTCGCACGCAGGGCGCGGTACTCGGACACCATCTGATCGGTGGTAAAACCGCTTTCGGCCCGATCAGCCCCGTGTTTTTCGGCCGCCGTCTCCTCATTGGCATCGCCGTCCGGTGCATTCCCTTTCGATTTTTCAGCCTGCTCGTGCTTGTCCTGCGGGGTTTTCAGATCGTCGGCGATCACTGTGAGCATTTCGCTGGCGTGGTCGCGCAGTGCCGCGATGTCCAATGAGCCGCTGGCGGGCTGCACCTTTCGCGCGAATGCTTCCCATTCTGCCATGATCGGCTCACGGTTCGCAAGGATGAAATCAGATAGTCGCATGACTCTCCGGCTCGACGGACCATCCCGATGGGTCGTTTATGAAAGCATTTCCTCACGGCCACAGATCGTTGCCGCGTTCTAGCGCAGAAAGCAAAGCAAGTCTCACGGCGGGGCGCAGCTCTTCGGTCGACTTGCTTTCAAAAAGTATTTCTGGCCAAAACGCGTGGCAAGCGCTGACATGTCGTCCTACTAACCCGTCAACATCCTTCCGGTGGGAACGTTCTGCATGACGGCGAGCACCTTCAACCCAACTACACGAACCGTGGCAGTGGGCTCGACTGTCACGTGGCAGAACTCTTCCGGCATGGGGCATAACGGCGTGTGGGACAACGCGACGGCGAAAGCGGCCGCATTAGCGGGCGACGGAACCGGCGACATGACGAACTTCGACACCGGCATGTCGCATACCCGCTTGTTCAACACCGCCGGCACTTACGGGTTTCACTGCACCATCCACATTGGTATGACGGCGACCCTGACCGTCCAGTAGATCGCCGTCTTAGAAGAACGAGACTCCGTACCGGGGTGACCAACTCGGGTCTGCTGTCGATTCGTGCTGTCGATTGATCACGACATTATCCGGCATCGCGAAGGGTGAACAACGGCAGATCACGGCGTCCGTCAACGATTTGACGATTTCTTGCCGGACTTCTTACTCCCCTTCGGTCGCCTGATAAGCGTGAGGTCGGTAGTTCAACTCTACCCAGGCCCATAAATTTCAGATCATTACCCCGCAAGCGTTTAGGCACTTGCGGGGTTTTCTCTTTTGTGCCGGATTCTTCCAGCATGGGCGTTATTGACCGGCGAAACGAGCTGAACCGCGCTTATCCCTAAAGTAGTCCCCAAAACCACGTAGCCGGTGGGACGCTATTCCGTCGTTTTGCCGTCAAAGTGTTCGGCGTCGGCTTCCGCGTCGTGGCGGGTATGGTGGACGACGCCGTCCCGATGATTCGGCGGAGCATACAGCGTATAGAGCTTCAGTGGAACACTCCCGGAGTTGATGATGTTGTGATTCGCCCCGGCGGGGACGAGTACTGCAAAGCCCGCTCGTATCGCCGTCCGAACGCCATCGAGTACGGCCTCACCCGTCCCCTGCTCCACGCGAAAGAACTGATCGAGCTTGTGGACTTCCGCCCCGATCTCTTCCTTGGGCTCCAACGCCATGACGACCAGCTGGCAATTCTTTGCTGTGTATAGCACCCGGCGAAACTCGGCATTCCTGACGGCGAGACCCTCGATGTCTTGCACAAAGCCTTTCATGGTGACTCCTCTCTAGTTACCCGCGCCCCGGATCATCTTATTTCGCTGTCGTTGTATGCGTTCAATCACCCTCGGAATCTGGGCCGTGAGATCAGGCCCGGCCGTCAGGCGATCTGCGAAAGAGTTGTGGGGAGTTCCCCCACAGAGATTGCGCTTCTATGTGACTTCCGTTTTGCTCCCGGTCATTACCTGCGAACTCGACTTTGGGCCAAGGCGAACCGGATCAATACGTAGCAACCAAATCTTGCCTTCCTTCAACGATTCGTTTCGCTACCTCACATTCAGAGTGCAGAAACGCTAAGGACGCTGGCTCCGTATGTTGGCCCCGGTCGGAGTTCTTGTTTCTTGAAGGCTCGGATTCCGTCGAGCCCGGTGTAAACGTTCCCCTCGGAACTGAAACTAGCGGCCGCCGCGATAGCGTTTTGAGGTCGCTTGGACTTAGGTCGAAATAGGCAGCAATGCAGGCCTGCCCGGCTTCGCGGATCATGTTGTCCAAAGCCCATTCCGAAACAAGCGAGCCTGCAGCCTGTCGCAGTGCCGGCTTTTCCGCCGCAAGCACAGTTTCCGGATAGTAGCCTGCGTCGCGCAGGTTTCGCGTCCACACCGAGACCGCGTCATTCACGCTCGTCCAACCTGAGGAAATCCGACCGTTTGCCTCACAGTAAACCGTGCCGCCCTCGCTCAGTGGTCGGTCCACTTCCTCACAATTCGACTGCCACAACAGGTCAGACAGAATTGCTTTTTCTAATCTCTCCAACGGCACGACAAGATCGAAGCGAGCTGTCTCGGACATGTGGCACTCCATCCGTCAGGGATCGAATCAATATTCCACCCAGGCGTCGGCCAAATCTGTCCGATATTCCCTTTAAAACGATCGGGGGATTGCCCGTGCGAGCGGTTATTTGTGTTGTATCAACGCCCCTATCGAGTCTAGGTCGCCGGGATGGTGTCCGTTCTGGTGTCCATTCAAATGCGCAATATGTTCGCGGAAGTGCGCAAGATGTTCGTAAATGCGCGACATGCTGAGCAGGATATTCGTGAAAGGCAGGCGAGTAAGAACTCTATTTCATGTTCGTATGAAGCTGCCTGATAAGCGTGAGGTCGGTAGTTCAACTCTACCCAGGCCCATAAAGCTCAGTCGCGGAGAACGGTGCGCCAACACCGCCACGAAATCAAGAGAAACGAAACCGCCCTCCTTTGGGGGGCGGTTTTGTTTTGATTAACTCCGGGGCGGCGCGACGCGCGTGACACGCGAGGTTATCATTTCGACCACTCAGGCCGGCAGCCGGACGCTGCGTTCATTTTCCGTCTCGCTGCCCCCATCGCAGCAGATAGCCATGGCCACTGCCGCTTGCATCAAAGGAGTACCCCACGATCTCCCGGCGAGCGTTGATCCCGACGGCGGCTGTAGCGGTTGCTCCCGGCACATCGATCGTCGTAAGGTCGCCACCGCTTAGCATGTAACCGTGTATACGTGGACCGATGAAACATGGCGGTGCGCCGTTGCAGAAGACACCCACGATGTCACCGCGAGCATTAATTCCACCATTGTCCTGAGAGATTGGCATCCCGCCGGGGAGAGCGATCGAGGCGAACTCGCCCCTCGTTAACACGAAGGGCAGCTCCTTGCCGTCGGGAGTCCCGTAACCGCCTACGATCTGCCCGCGATCAGTGATCTTGAACGCATTCGTCTCGCCGGACCCGGGGAAGTCGATCGTCGTGTATTCGCCTTCGCGGAGTAGAAAGCCATGGAAGTCGCCGTTCCCAGGAAGAGGTACACATGTGGCGAGAGTGCAGAAACGTCCCACGATGTCACCCCGATCGTTGATTCCGTTCGCGGTGGTGAGATTGGATCCTGGCGGGTCGATCGAGGTGAACTCACCGTTCTTTCCCACGTAGCCGTGCCGCACGCTCGGCGACGAGGCTAGCGAGTACGTGCCCACGATGTCGCCGCGGCGGTTTATCCCGTTCACGGTCGTGAAGACGGCCCCGGGGAAGTCGATTGTCGTGAAACCGCCCTCCTTCGTGCGCAAGAAGCCGTGCGTCTTACCGGCCATCGCGTAGCGCCCGACAATCACACCGCCAGCGTTCACGTCGAGGGCGAGCGTAGTCGACGCACCGGGTACGTCGAATGTGGTGAAATCGAGCGCCGTCGCTGACCGTGTTTCACCGCGTTCAAACAACGAAGCTGCCACGGAGGCTCGCGTAGCCGGAAGCGCGACTGGGCCGTCCTGACAGGCAACGACTAGCAAGGCGCCCACCACGAGAGTGAGCGGCGACAAAGCAATTCGAGACATCATCCTGTGCCTCCATTCCGAATTGAGGGTTGACGCGGGAACGCATTCGCGCTTGACCCGGCGAACATCGCTGCCCATGATAGAACGTTCCCCTCAGCAGAACCTCATACAAAAGTCAGAGAGCTCCCTCAGAGGAAAAATGTTTGTCCTCGGGCTTTTGGGAACGCTTTCCCTGCGAGATGACACACGTCTAGTCCCCGTAGCCGCGCAGCAAAAGCGGCCGTTGGGTCTGCTCGCAATCCTCGGCTTGGGTGGAAGAGAAGGCCTGTCTCGAGCGCGTATCGAAGCCTACCTCTGGCCGGAAAGCCCCGCGGCGCTTGCGCGGCACGCGCTCGATCAGACGGTATACGCTATCCGGCACGCTCTCGGAAGCGATTTCATACTCGCGACGGGACGGGAGCTCCGACTCAATCCGGAATTGGTCCGAGTTGACGTATGGGAGTTCGAGGAAGCGATTCGCACCCGTCAGTGGGCTGCCGCAGTCGGCAACTACAAGGGGCCGCTCCTGCATGGATTTCATTTTGCCGACAGCCGCGAGCTCGAGTCGTGGATAGACGCGGAGCAAGCGCGACTGCTAGCGGAGTATCAGACCGCTATCGAATTCCTTGCCAACCTTTCGGATGCGGCAGGCGACCATTCGCAGAGCGTAACCTGGTGGCGGAGACTCGTTAGCTCCGATCCGCTGTCAGCTAATGCCACGAAGAAGCTCATGCTCGCGCTCGCAGCGGCCGGAGACCGTGCCGGAGCGGTGAAGCACGCGCGCCTTTACCGGGAACTCGTTCGACAAGAGCTCGAGATCGAGCCGGATTCCGAGATTGGAGGGCTCGCCTACACTTTCAGCCATCCTGCGAGCACCGAAACCGTTGGCACGGTGCCGTTTCCTCCCTCAGGCCCATCAATATCGGTACTGCGAGAGAGCGGTCCCAGCGAAACGGTTCTCCACGACCTGCCCCAAAAGCACCCGCGAAAGAGGCACTCACGACTGTTCGTGGTGGCATCCTTTTCAGTTCTGGTCGTCTTGCTGATTGGTGCTGTCATAATGGAGAACGAGCAAAGGCGTGATCCGCGCCCCCGCCTCGCCGAAAACACTGTTCGCCCTGGATCGAGGATCGCGTTGCCAGCGGCCCGAGATGCATATCTCCGCGGGCTCAAGTCATGGGGCGAGGGATCCAAGGAAGGACTCGATACGGCGGTTGTATACTTTCGTCGGGCGACTGAGCTTGATCCGGAATACGCCGAGGCCTATGCAGATCTTGCCGGCGCCTATCTCGGGCTCGGCAATATCGGGTACCGAGGGACCGACGCGATGTTTCCCAAGGCCAAGGCCGCTGCGCTCCGTAGCATTCAGCTTGACAGCACTCTCGCGTCCGCACACGCCGCTTTGGCGGAGGAACTCCCGTGGGAGCGGGACTTCGCCGGCGCCGACTCGGAATTCCGCAAGGCAATAGCATTAGACCCGACGTACGCGAAGGCTCGCGAGTGGTATGCTGGGCTACTTATGATGCTGGGCCGCAAGCCTGAGGCGGTTGTGGAGAGTAGGCGAGCGGCCAATCTGGACCCTCTCTCACTAACGATCCAAAGCAGCTACGCCGTGTTCCTCAATTCATCAGGGGAACACGCGGCCGCGTTACGTCAGTTTCAAAACGTAGTCGGCGATGAGCCGGATTCCGCATGGGTCAGCCGACATCCCTGGGTCCTCGACAACATGTCGCGTGTGTATGTGGATAACGGCCAATACGGCAACGCTATCCGAGTCATCAAGCGAGCTCTCAAAACTGTTCCTCGCCATCCGCGTGCTTTGTACAGCTTGGCACTGATCTACGACAAAATGGGGCGGCGCGACATGGCTCGAAGGGCGTTTGCGCGGGCAGACACATCGAACGAGCAATACGCGGCCTACCGCGGGATGCTGTACGCCGAAGAAGGGAAGGCGGACTCGGCTTTTCTTTGGTTCGACCGCGTCGAGAAGTGGGGAGTTCCTGTCATGACGAGCCTGCAAGGAGATTGGCATCTCGACCCAGTGCGCGGCGATCCACGTTATCGCGCGTTGGTCAAGCGCCTCGGCATTCCGACGCCCGCTGTGCCAACGCGACCGCCGGCAACCTCACGTGAATCCACTCCCTATCGTCAACAACGATCTCCTGCTTAAGCAGCCGCGAGTGCTGCGGAACACCGCGTTCTGCTGTCGATTCTGCTGTCGGTTAACTCCGACATTATCCGGCATCCCGAAGCGTGAACTACGGCAGATCACGCTGTCCGTCAGCGATTTGACGATTTCCTGCGGGACTTCTTACTCCCTTTCGGTCGCCTGATAAGCGTGAGGTCGGTAGTTCAACTCTACCCAGGCCCATAAATCGAGAAGCAAACCCCGCAACGAGTTTAGACGTTTGCGGGGTTTCTCGTTGGCACCGTTGACCTGAGTGCGGTGTGTTGAGTGGTGACAAACCACCGCTCCTCATTGTGCTCTTGAGTCGGTGTGTAGCGTGAGCAGATTGTCGCTCAAGAACCGCCAGCGTTCTAAATACGTCGGCACGTCGCTATTCAACACGTACCGCGGCGTGCATTTAGACGGCGGCGTGCTCCTAACCTCGGACGAGGACGAGCACGATAGCGATAACCAGTGCGAGCAGCGCAGCCGCGGCTGACGCGACGGCCCAGCGCCGCGACAGGACTCGAGCTCTCCCCTGGTAGAATGTCGCGACTGCTCCGCCGAGTATCACAAGCGCAATCAGATCCCATGCGGACTCATGCCGCACGAACGCCCGGTAGGCGGTGCTCACCAGTAGGCCGAACGAAAGAACGAGGTATGCCCAGCGGTAGCTGGCGTTCTCGGTCGCGACGGTCCGTTCGTCGCGCATGATCGGTTGGGTAGTCATGGGTCCTCTCCTTGGTGAAGGGTGAACAGCTCGTCGACTCGCTTTCCTAGCCGCTGCGCCAGTACAAAGGCGAGGAGCGCCGAAGGGACGTATTGCCCTGTCTCGATCGAACTGATTGTCTGACGGGTAACGCCTGCCAATCTGGCGAGCTGCTCCTGCGAGAGCCCTCGCTCGGCGCGAGCGACCTTGAGTCGATTCTCCAAGCGCAGATTGCTAATTGTTGCCTCCTTCAATCCCCTCGCGATAATATGGGGTCAACTGGGCAGAATGACAAGTAGACTTGGCAAAATGTTTGTCAATCTTGTCGATTAGACAAGTGTAGCAGTCGTCCGGGAGTTGGTGGAGTGGGTAATGAGGCGGTCATTGGCTAACTGCGCCTGATTTGCGTGAGGTCGGTATTTCAACGCTCGTCCAACGACCTTTAGAGTGTAAAGCCAACAGTCGTTGGATACCATTCAACTTCACAACGCCTACCTCGCGGAGTCACGTATGCGACAGCGCCTCTTCTGGTTCGCCCCGTTAGCTATTGGTTTGTTGATCCAGCCGCGCCTGCAGGGACAGGCCCGGCCCCAGGAGCCCCTGCGCGATTTGCGCATCGATCCGATGCTGCTCGTGTCGGTAAAGGAGTACCGCAACGTCCTCGAGACGATCGGCCCGCAGATCTACCCGGGCTGGAAATGGAACACAGTGCCCCTCCTGCTCTACCGGCCAAACGTGCAGGACGTGCTCCTGAACGCGCCACATCGTCCGCCTGGTTTCGCAAACTTCACAGGCCGCACGGTGCTTCCCGATAAAATCATTTACGCCCGCAACGACTCTACGGAAAGGAATACCGACGGTCAGAACACCAGCTTGACTCTGGACAGCATGCAGGTGCTCGTCGTGGCAGATGAGTATTCCCGCGAGCGCGCGGACATCGAAACGAATGCGAAACTCGGTACCATGGCGAAGTACCTCAAGGACTGGGGCTTTATTCAATCGGCCTATGATGAGGTGGAGCTTATCCTCCACGAAGCATTTCACGTTCACCAGGGCCGCCTTGCGCCGGGCAAGTACGCCAACGAGGCAGCGGTTGCCCACTATCCCGTTATGGACGCCAGCAACAATGCACTGGTCGCGCTCGAGACGCGGATTCTGCGTGATGCGGTCTTGGCGAAGGATGCGGCCCAACGGCGGGCGCGCACCGAACAATACCTGGCAGTGCGCACGCTGCGGCGTGCCGGTCTGGATACTTCTTCGGTTTCGTATGAGAATCTTAATGAGTTCACGGAAGGCACGGCAAAGTACGTCCAGTTGCGATTCGAACAGTTGGGCGAGCGCGTGACACCGGTTCCCGAGATGTACCTCCGCCCGGGCTTTACCGGCTATCGCGGCGGCGTGCTGGCACGCCGATTGGAAGACCAGATGAACGATATGGTGAAGGTCGCATCGTTCAGCGATGATCGCTTCGGCAACAAGTTTGGCGGAGGTCCGCTGCGTTGGCGCCTGTACAGTTCCGGCGCAGCGCAAGCGCTGCTGCTCGACGATGTCGCGCCCGATTGGAAGCAGCGGATCTTCGCTCCAGGCGTGTATCTCACCGATTTGTTAGCCGCGGCGATTCCGCTCTCAACCGACCGACGCGCCCGGCTTGTTGCTCAGTCGAAAGCCGAATACGGATACGACAGCATCTTCGTAAACCGCCAAGCCCTCGAAGCGGAGGGGCGGCGTCTCATCCAGCAGCGAGTCGACCGCATCGTCAACACGTCTCAGACCCTCGTCACCATAAGCTATGGCGGAGTCGGCGATATAAGGGGAATGTCGTATACGCCGTTCGGCGTGACGGCTGTCAACGATCACACGGCGATCTACGACCTTGTGCCGGTTGCGGTGCAGTTTGCGAATCGTGTAGTGCTCCGCCTGAAGTCCGTCGTGCCGGTGCTCGTCGATCGGGAAGCCAAGACCGTGACCTTTGCGATCGCCGGCGCGCCAGCGCTGTTCGACGGAAAGGGAGCGTCGGGAGTGGACACCCCTGAGCTGAGCCTCAGCGGCTCGGCTGGGACCAAGATTTCCGTCGCGGGCAGCAAAGTGCGGATCGATCTTTTTTAGCAAGAAGTCGCGTATGAAAACAATGATGATTGCTCCGAATCGTGCTGACGCTGCGCTGTGCACAAGCGCCGGCTCCCGGCTGGGCCATCTTCGGAAGAAAGTAAGTTGCCCGAGTAGTGGACGCGCAATCACACAACACAGGCGGCACAAACAGGAGTCAACCCTCAATCCATGACTCACATGCAGGTATGACTAATCCGTCTGTCGCCGCTGCGGGCGTGTGCATCCATTTACGATCAGCGTCCAACGCCACGTCAATCTTCCAACGCCTAATCATGAATTTGCGTTCCACGATACTCGCCCTAGCAATCTTCACTCGCTCGCAACCGCTGTTCGCCCAGGGAAACATCGATCACGTGCAGCTATTTCGTGCGCATGATGCTGTGGTGGCACTCGGCGTCGCTGCGCTCGCCGCGGCAACAATGTCTGTCGATGAGTCGGTCGCGCGCAGCTTGCAACGTCCCTCGGTGCAGTCAAATGGATTCTTGAAAGGCACCAGCAACGTGTTCAGCAATCTCGGATTTCCCGGCTCGGCTATGATAACTGCCGGCACCTATTTTCTTGGGTTGGGGAAACACTCGCGTCCTACTGCCGCACTCGGGATGCACACGGGCGAAGCAATTGCCCTGGGTGGCGTTCTAGCGGAAGGATTACAGATGACGATCGGTCGGTCTCGACCGCAGCGAGACATCAATGCCGCTCACGACTTTCGGTTAGGAAAAGGATTTTCGAGCGATGACTACACTTCGCTGCCTTCGGCTCACGTAACGGTCGCGTTCGCAGCCGCGACAGCGGCGAGTCGCGAAGTAGGGCGCTCATGGCCTGGGACCGCCAGATACGTCACGCCGATCAGCTACACCGCGGCGACGCTAGTTGGGCTCGCGCGCATGTATAAAAACAAGCACTGGGCTAGCGATGTCGTCGCTGCGGCGGGACTAGGATCCTACTCCGCGGTGTTGTTCGACCGCTACAACGAAGGCCATCCCGGCAACGTGTTCGACAGAATCTTTTTGCCGAGCTCATTAGTTCCTGAGCCGGGTGGGGTGGCACTCATGTGGTCGTTGCGAAGATGATCGACCTGGCATCCGCAATAGCTGATTCGACCTCTGGCTACCTCTTTTTTACGGCGATGGAAAGCGCAACAAATGCAACATCTTTTGCGATAGATAGGCGGCTCGATCTTCGGGACCTCCCGCTCGCATGAATTCTCCTCGCATACAAAACGCGGTCAACATGTTGCTTTCTCTTCAGGAACTCTTCGACTCCCTCATCGCCCTGATGGGCAAATCTATCGCCAGCACTACGTCGTCCGCACTGCAGCCATCATAGGTTGAGCACTTCCCGGATTTTTCGTCCGAGTGCGTCGGCAGTGAACGGTTTGTTCAAGAACGCGATCCCGGGATCGAGCACGCCGTGATGGACGATGGCTTCATCGGTGTAACCGGACATGTAGATCACCTTCAGAGCGGGCCGTCGCTGGACAAGTTGTCGGCTCAACTCAGGCCCGCTGGCACCGGGCATCACGACATCGGTCAGGAGGACATCGATCGCCGGATTCTCTTCGAATCGACGAAGCGCTTCATCGGCGTTTGCGGCGACGAGTACCACGTACCCGAGCTTCTCCAGCAGCCTCCTGACCAACTCGCGAAGTCCTTCCGCATCCTCAACCACGAGCACCGTCTGTATTCCGGCGTGCGACGGCGCCACCGGGGCCGGTGCCTCCACGATCCTCTCCGTGGCATCCGCCCTTGGGAGATACACCTTGAACGACGTGCCTATGCCGACTTCGCTGTAGACATTGACGAACCCACCGCTCCGCGCGACAGCGCCGTGGACGGTTGCCAGACCCAGCCCCGTGCCTTTGCCAATCTCCTTGGTCGAGAAGAACGGCTCGAAGAGACGAGCCTGAACCTCCGGCGTCATACCGGTTCCCGTGTCGCTCACCGTAAGCATTACGTACGGGCCCGGCTTGACGGAAAGGCGTGTCTTCGCGTAGCTCTCGTCGAGCTCGACGTTGGCTGTCTCGATCGTCAAAGTGCCGCCTTTCGGCATGGCATCTCGCGCGTTCACCACGAGGTTCATGATGACCTGCTC
>DASWBG010000014.1:0-11676 GCA_036390715.1 Gemmatimonadaceae bacterium | reverse complement strand
AGACGCGTTGCTGCTCACGAGCGTCCGAAGAAGGGTCTCTATCTTGTCGAGCGCGCGGTTGCCGCTCGCGGAAGCTTGTGGTGGTCTCAAAATCTGTTCTAGAGAAGGGGCCTCGACGCGTGGCGGTGCCGCAGCAGATTGTGGAACTGGCGTGGGCGAGGCTGCTTGGGGCGCGGCAGACTTTGATGCAGCCGCACTGGGCTTGGCGCCATTAGTCGATGCCGCCTTCGGCTGGATCCGGGCGACGATCTTTCCATTCTGCGTCAGCGCCACTTCGAACGTCCCGTCCGCACAGGAGTACTCGAAGCTCACGGATCCCTTTGCGTCGAGGCCATGTGGCTTGTCGGTCGGCGTAATCTCGCGCACCAATGTGAGAATCTGCGCGCTGGTGAGCGCCTGCTTCATCACGGGCCGCGGGGAATCCTTGATCGTAACGGTCGCGACGTCGCCCTCGGCGAGAATGAGCGCCGAGCCGTTGTTGGTCTTCAGGAGGTTGAGAAAGCGATCTAGCTGGGCCATGTCAGTCCAGTGGACGAACGCGGGCAATCAGTGAACGATTGATCAGGCGCGCTTCGTTTGAGGTATAGAGAGTGAGAAACCGCGACGTGAGCGCGTTGAGATAATCGAGCACTCTTGCACGGTCGGGCGGCGCATCCAGGCGTATGGAGCCGAGTCGTATTTCGCCTCCGACCAGAGCGATCTGGAGAAGCGCCGTTGGAGTTGGTGTTCCGCGTGTCGGCTGGTCGAACGCGTCATCGCCGCGGTCGGCCGCAGCTTCAGCGACGCGCTCCTTCGAGATCAGGATGACTTCGGAGTTTTCGAGCTCCAGAGGGAAGAATGGGGTGTCGGCATTCAACAGCTCGGACACGTCTTCCAGCTCGAATGGCCGGTACGAGGAGAAGTGAATGAACACGTTCCCCCGGAGCACTTCGCCGTCCCGCATCGTGAGAATGACCGCCTTTTGGGTGGTCTCTATGCGGTAGAGATTCGCGCTGTCACTTATATAGGGCTGGGGCACAGGCGCGAAAGGGGGTTGGGCGTGAGTACTTCGCTCAGTGGAGAGACTGCTTCCCGCCCGTCTCCGTCACGTTTCTGACGCAAAAACAGCTATCAATATCGAGGGTAAACACCCAGTTCCGGCCACACAAACATGATATCGTCCGGCCCTAGTGCCTTTCCACAGCGGGTCGTACTTTCTCGTGTCCTCAACTGCGGATTTGCAATGACTTTGGGCTCTTCCTCCTCTCTCCCATTGCCACAGCGGAAGACGTACGACGTTTGTATCGTAGGGTCGGGCGCCGGCGGTGGAATGGCTGCCTACGTGCTGACGCGTGCCGGCGCCAACGTGCTCCTGCTCGAGGCCGGCGGGCCGTGGGATAACCTGAAGGACTCGGTCATGCTCAAATGGCCGTACGAGTCTCCGCGCCGAGGAGCGTCAACGCCGGATCATCCATTCGGCGAATTCGACGGCTGCATCGGTGGGTGGGACCTCCCGGGCGAGCCGTTCACCAACGCCGAAGGCACCGAGTTCAGGTGGTGGCGCGCGCGAATGGTCGGTGGCCGCACCAACCACTGGGGCCGCATATCGCTTCGCTTCGGCCCCGAGGACTTCAGGGCCAAGAGCCGCGATGGGCTCGGTGACGACTGGCCGATCGCGTACACGGACCTCGCTCCGTACTACGATCGCATCGACAAACTTATCGGGGTTTTCGGCAACAACGACAACCTGCCGAACCATCCTGGCGGCTATTTTCTCCCGCCTCCTCCACCGCGCTGCTACGAGCTGATGGTGAAGGACGCGGCCGACAAGCTCAACATCTGGTGCACTGCCGCGCGCCTCTCCGTGATCACCAAGCCGCACAACGGCCGAATGGCATGTCACTATTGCGGACAGTGCGGACGCGGATGCCGGACGAACTCGAACTTCTCGTCCACCAACGTGCTGATTGCGCCGGCGCTGAAAACAGGACGCCTGACCCTCGTCACCAACGCTATGGCCCGCGAAGTCACACTGAACAATCGTGGACTCGCCAGCGGAGTCACGTACATCGATACGAAGACCGGCGCCGAAAGACACGCGGACGCGAGCGTGGTCGTGCTCGCCGCGAGCGCGTGCGAGACCGCGCGCCTGATGCTCAACTCGAAGTCTCCACAGTTTCCGAACGGCCTCGCCAACTCGAGTGGCGTCGTGGGCAAGTACCTCACCGATACCACCGGGACCGACGTCGGGGGCTTCATTCCCAAAATGGTGGACCACGTTCCGCACAACGAGGACGGGGTCGGCGGGAACCACATCTACATGCCGTGGTGGATCGACAACAAGAAGCTCGATTTTCCCCGCGGCTACCACATCGAGGTCGGCGGCGGATTGAATCCGCCGAGTTACGGATTCATGGGTGGAATCCAGCGGTATCCCGGCGGCGGCGGATATGGGAAGTCCCTCAAGCAAGACTACCGCCGCTACTATGGCGCCCAGGTCTATTTCGCCGGGCGTGGAGAGATGATCCCGAACGACAAGAGCTATTGTGAGATCGATCCGGTCGTGAAGGACAAATACGGGATTCCTGTGCTGCGCTTCCACTGGCAGTGGACCGATTACGAGTACAACCAGGTTCGGCACATGCAACAGACTTTCCGTGCGTTGGTCGACGAGATGGGCGGCCAGGTGTACGACAAGATGCCGGAGCAGCTTAGAGGGTACGGAATCGCGCGCGGTGGCGAGATCATCCACGAGCTGGGAACAGTCCGCATGGGCGCAGATCCGTCCAAGTCCGTGCTCGATCCGAATTGCCGTGCGCATGACGTGAAGAACCTTTTCGTCACCGATGGCGGCCCGTTCGTCTCGCAGGCCGACAAGAATCCGACCTGGACCATACTCGCGCTCTCAATGCGGACGAGCGAATTCATCGCACAAGAGCGGAAGCGGGGGGCACTCTGATGTCGAACGAGAACAAGAATCCAGCGCGGGACTCGTCGCAGGCTGACGAGAACGAGGATCCGATGCGGGGCACCCCCCAGCCTGAACCCGGACTGCCGAAAAAGGAGATCAGTCGGCGCGACGCGGTTCAACTTCTCGCGGCGTTTCCAGTCGCCGCGTTTCTGAGCTGGCCCACAGCAGATCAGGAGAAAGCTCGGCGCTTCGTCGACAACGCCATGCGCGCGGCCGCCGAAGGGACTTCATTCGCGCCGAAGTTTTTCACGCCGGCCGAATTCAGGACCGCGCGCATCCTCGCCGATATGATCATCCCGCGCGACGAGCGATCGGGCAGCGCCAGCGATGCCGGCGTCCTCGAGTTCATGGACTTCACGATGATCGATCGGCCGAACTCCCAGAAATGGATGCGAACGGGGCTCGCGTGGATCGATGCGCAATCCAATACGAGGTTCGGCAAGGCTTTCGCCGACGCGACCGAATCGCAGCGGGAGGCAGTTCTCAACGACATCGCCTGGCCGTCGCGTGCGACGCCAGCAATGGCCGATGGAGTCAGCTTCTTCAACCGCTTCCGCGATATGACAGCGTCCGGATTCTGGTCGAGCCAGGTCGGCGTGAAGGATCTCAAATACATAGGAAATACTTTTGCCCCCGACTGGAACGGATGCCCGCCGGCTGCCCTCAAGAAGCTCGGGGTGACTTACGCAAAGTTCGACAGGACGAAACTGCGCCTTACTCCCGATTGACCAACTGACCGCGAACCTTGAGCGACCAAATGAGCTCAGAACGCCTAGGCATCGGTTTCGTGGGAAGCGGCTTCAACGCGCGCTTCCACATCCAGTCCCTCACATCGGTCCGCGAGATCGACGTCCGCGGAGTGTGGAGTCCGAACGAAAAGAATGCGGCCTCTTCGGCGGCCCTGGCGCGGGAGCTCGACGTCGGCGAGGCGCGCCCGTACAAAACGATCCGTGAGATGGTCGCAGATCCCGCGATCAATGCTATCTGGCTTTGCGGGCCCAATCACGCGCGGATCGCGAACATCGAGGAGATCGTCGGCGCGATCAAGGGCGGCGCCGGCACTCTAAGGGGAATCGCCTGCGAAAAGCCGCTGGCGCGTAACCTCGCCGAGGCAAAAAAAGTGGCCGATCTGGCACGAAGCGTCGGCCTGAACACCGGGTATCTGGAGAATCAGCTGTTCGCTCCCGACATTACCCGCGGCCGCGAATTGATTTGGGCGCGCGGCGCATCTCTGACCGGCCGTCCATACCTCGCCCGCGCCGCTGAAGAGCACAGCGGGCCCCACATGCCTTGGTTCTGGCAGGGGACGTTGCAGGGTGGTGGAGTCCTCAACGACATGATGTGCCATTCTGTCGAGGTCGTGCGACATCTGCTAACCAAGCCCGGCTCTCCGCGCTCATCGATCAAGCCGGTCCGAATCAGCGCCCATATAGCATCACTCAAGTGGTCCCGAGCCAAGTACGCGAAGCAACTCTCGGAAACCATGGGAAAGGAAGTCGACTACACCAAGCGCCCGTCGGAGGATTTTGCCCGCGCTACGATCGAGTACGAATCGGAGGACGGAGAACCCCTCGTTGGCGAGGTGACGACTTCCTGGGCCTTCATCGGCGCTGGCCTGAGGCTGTCGGCGGAATTGCTCGGCCCCGAATATTCGATGTCGTGGAATACGCTCGACTCGAGTCTCAAGATGTTTTTCAGCAGGGAAGTGAAGGGAAAATCGGGCGAGGATCTGGTTGAAAAGCAGAACGCCGAGATGGGATTGATGCCAGTGGTAGCAGAAGAGGCATCGGTGTACGGATACAGCGCGGAGAACCGTCATATGGCTCGCGCATTTCTCAGCGGTGAGAAGCCGATGCTCACTTTCGATGACGGCGTCGAGGTCGTGAAGATCCTAATGGCCGCCTATATGAGCGCAGAAGCGGGGCGGACTCTCGACTTCCCGCCGGCGGGATTGGAATCTTTCGTTTCGGCGGTGGCAAAAGGGACCTGGAAGCCTTGACCTAGCCAACGGATGAGCTTGACCCTATTTTTCGGGGGTTAACGGGCTGGCACAACCCCTGCTACAGCTGAGGTTGGACGCAGCCCTCGGGGAAAACATGAAACTGGCTCATCTGACACTCACTCTCGCAATCACCATTGGGGCCACCGCCTGCACGGCCGAGCGCGCCCTCTCGCCCCAACCAGGGACGGGACGGTCCGTAGCGACCGCCATCGCCCCGGGCATGTCGCAGGTGCCGCTCCTCTTCGTTGTCGATGGTGTGCGACTCCAACGGGATCAGGTACCTTCGCTGACCGGCGATCAGATCTCCAAGGTTCGGGTGATCAAGGGACACGCCGCGCTAAAACAGTATGGTCCGGACGCGTCCTATGGTGTCGTCGTGATCACGACGAAGGCCGCCGCCGCCCCTGGTTCGTGAGAGCATAGTCGAACAGCTATTCCATGGAATCGCAACCAAAAGGGCATCCAATCGGATGCCCTTTTGCGTTTCCTTGCTCAAGTGCCGGGCGTTCTAGACATCAGTGCGCACCGCCTTTGTGCGAGGTTCGTCCGCCCGTGCGCATCGGCTCGTGATTCTCGGGCTTGCCGTAGCCACCGCCTCCGGGTTTCTCCCCGCCACCGTGCACCGCATTGACCGTGGCCCATGCGCGACGCTTGGCCTCATCCTTCGAAGTGCCGCGTTTCTCGTAGCCTTCCTCTATGTGCTCGGCCTGCCTTTTCTCTTTTTCTGAGTATTTCGATTTGTCCCCGCGTGGCATCGTTTCCTCCTTTGTTGACCATTACCATGGAGTGCAGATCGTGTACCGCCAAGCCACGAATTCAGCGGACGAGTGGCAGACGTCTGCTTCCGGTGGCATT
This sequence comes from Gemmatimonadaceae bacterium, assembly GCA_036390715.1. GTDB lineage: Bacteria > Gemmatimonadota > Gemmatimonadetes > Gemmatimonadales > Gemmatimonadaceae > UBA4720. The sequence goes on along the minus strand of DASWBG010000014.1, from coordinate 5,869 downwards.
TTCTTTTCCGCATGAGTTTACCATTCGAGCGCCCTACACCGGCGCGCCTGCCTCCATTTCCACGCTCCTTCCGGCGGATCGTACTGTGGATCATCGCCGCCGTCTTCATCGTGCTCACGGTCATTCCGTGGCTGGCGAGCTTTTTCACCGACTGGCTTTGGTTCGGAGAGATCGGTTTTCGGACCGTGTTCGCGACATCGCTGATCTGGCGAGTCGCGCTGCTTGTCCTGGGCGGCGCATTCGCCTTCGCCTACTTCTACGGCAACGTGCGAATCGCTCGGGGAGCAGGTGCCGCTTTCCCCGTTCTGTTCGTGAACCGCGGGGATGGCGTGACGGTGGATGTCTCGCGGATGTTCACGAAGCTCTTTTTCCCGGCCGCGCTCCTTCTCTCCTTTGTGACCGCGGTTTCGCTTTCCGCCTGGTGGCTGACGCTTCTCAAGGGATTGAACGGCGTGCCGCTTGGAACCCGCGATCCGCTCTTCAGCCGTGACATCTCTTTCTATCTCTTCCGCCTGCCCCTGATCTCGGGAGTGCTGGGCATGTTGACGACGCTCACGCTGCTCTCACTCGTCGCAACGGCCGCGATGTACTGGCTGCGGAACGACATCACGCTCCCTCCACGCCGCGCCTCCGCAAAGCCCAAAGCGGCGCGACACCTCGGCGGCCTCCTGGCACTGTTGTTCGTTCTGCTCGCGATACGCAGCTGGATCGTTGACACATCAGGCCTTCTCTTCTCCACCACGGGCCCGCTCGTAGGTGCGAGCTATACCGACGTTCACATCGCACTGCCGGGACTCTACATCTGCGCGATCGCGGGTCTCGTTGCTGCCGCGTGGGTTGTGTTTGGGATCGTTCGCGAAAAACTCGTCTGGTCCGCGCTCCTCGCGACGGTTTTCTACGTGGCAGTCAGTGTTCTGGCGCGCGGGATCGTCCCGGCCGCCTTTCAGAAGCTCGTCGTCTCGCCCAACGAGCTGACGCGCGAGACGCCCTATATCAGGAAACACATCGACGCCACACGCATGGCTTGGGGCCTGGACAAGGTCGAGGGCAGGGATTTGTCGGGTGAAGTGCAGCTGGCGATGGCCGACATCAAGCGGAACGCGGCCACCGTCGACAACGTGCGACTCTGGGAGCGCGATCTGCTCATGCAGACCTTCAAGCAGCTCCAGGAGATTCGGACCTACTACGACTTCGTGTCAGTGGATGACGATCGCTACACTATCGATGGCAGATACCGACAGGTTCACATCGCCGCGCGCGAGCTGAATTCCGCGTCGCTGCCGACCCGGACATTCATAAATGAGCGGCTGACTTTCACGCACGGAATGGGCGTGACGATGGCGCCCGTGAACCAGGTGACGAGCGAAGGCCTCCCCGTACTCTTCATCAAGGATTTGCCGCCCGTCTCGACGATCTCGATCAAGCTTACCCGTCCACAGATCTACTTCGGCGAGCTTACCAACGAGTACGTGTTCGTGGGGACAGGGCAACAGGAGTTCGATTATCCAGCCGGCGACCAGAACATCTACACCAAGTATACGGGTCGTGGAGGAGTCCCAATTGGATCGTTCATCAGACGAGTCCTATATGCCTTTCAATTCGGTTCGCTCAAGATTCTTCTCTCAGACGACATCAAGGGTAGCGCCAGGGTCCTCTACCGGCGCAACGTGATGGAACGCGCGACCACGGCGCTGCCATTTCTCGATTTCGACAACGACCCTTACCTGATGATCACCGACGCCGGGCAATTGAAATGGATCCTCGATGCCTATACGCTGAGCGACGCCTATCCGTACTCGCAACGCACTTCGGACGGGGCGAGCTATATGCGGAACAGCGTGAAGGTCGTGATCGATGCCTACGACGGGACGGTCGATGCCTACATCGCGGATCCGAACGACCCCGTCGTCAGGACGTACGCCAGGATCTTCGGCGGCATTTTCAAGCCGATCACAGCGATGCCTGCCGACATTCGTCGTCACGTCCGGTATCCAGGCGATCTCTTCAGGATCCAGACTCAGTTGCACGCGACTTATCACATGACCCAGCCCGAGGCGTTCTACCACCGCGAAGACCAGTGGCAGATCCCGACTGGACTCGGCAAGGCGACGAACGAGAATCCGTTCATGCGCCACATCATCATGCGGCTGCCTGGTGAGCAGAACCCGGAGTTCATCTTCATGACTCCCTTCACGCCGAGGGGGAAGGACAATCTGGCAGCGTGGATGGTCGCGCGAATGGACGGCGACAATTACGGAAAGCTCTCGGTTTATCGCTTCCCCAAGCAGAGCCTCGTCTATGGACCGAAGCAGATCGCGAACCGCATCAATCAGGACACCGACATATCGAGACAGCTCACGCTTTGGGATCAGCGTGGCTCGGAAGTAATAAGGGGAGAGCTGCTTGTGATTCCCATCGAGGAATCACTCATCTACGTGCAGCCGATCTATCTGCGCGCCGAGGGCGGCAACATTCCGGAGCTAAAGCGCGTCGTGGTGGCTCACGAAAATCGGGTCGTCATGGGAGAGACGCTGGAGGAAGGACTCGATGCGCTGTTTGGCTCTGGCGCCGCGGCTCAGACGAGAACGAGTGTCCAGGATTCGCTGAGCACGCTGGGAGCTGAGGCGTCTGTAGTCGGCGGAGGAGCCGCTCCCGTTCCGCCTGTCGGTCCTGCACCGTCAGGCGCGGTCAGCGATCTGCTCCAGCAGGCGCAGACGCACTACGACCGGGCGATCTCCGCGCAACGGTCGGGGAATTGGGCGGAGTACGGACGCGAGATCGAACAGCTGGGGGCGACTATCCGTGCCCTCCGAGCTGCCAGGCGCTAGAGGAAATCCCCTGCCGCCTCGATGAGTTCTCGGATCTCGATGAATCCCTCGAGAGTCCCGCTGAATCTCTCCCGCGTCTCGATCAATTTCACGTGGCGCGTTTCAGAAATTCCTGGACTGCCTTGCGGTAGCTTCTGCCAGTCGTGATGCGTTTGCCGTTTCGCAGAATCAACAGCTGGTCTCCCTGATCGAACGGCTGCGCCTCACGAACCTGGGCCGTATTGACGATTGTCGAGCGGTGGACGCGCAAAAACCGATTGTGCGGCAGGCGCGCCTCGAGTCTGCTTAGCGGCTCACGCACGTCGTAGGCGACCTCGGCGAGATGGATTCTGGCCAGATCGTCGCGCGCCTGGATCCAGAAGATCTCGTCTGGATCGAGGAAGAGGATCTTCCCGTTCACCTTGACGCCGATCCTGTTCTTTGGCGCGTCGAGCTGTCCGACGTACTTGAGGAGCGCGCTCAGCTGCGTCGACACGCTCGGCTGGGGTGATTCCCTGAGCCGCTTTCTTGCGCGGTCGAGTGTCTGGTGGAAGCGCACGTGATCGACGGGCTTGAGCAGATAGTCGAACGCTCCGAACTCGAACGCGGAAACCGCGTAATCGTCGAAAGCCGTGACGAAGATCACGGGCGGCATTTTGTCGGTGCCGACTTCCGTGATCACATCGAACCCGTCGAGCTCCGGCATTTGCACGTCGAGGAAAACCAGATCTGGCTGATGCGCGCGAATCGCCGCGACCGCCTCGAGTCCGTTCTGGCACTCGCCCACGACTTCGACGTCTGGTGTGCGCGCGAGAAGAGAACAAAGCCGCTGGCGCGCGAGCGCCTCATCATCGACCACAAGAACACGCAGAGATTGCTCGATCATGCCTGCACCACCGTAGCGAGGTTGCCGTCTTTATGAGCGCCGTTTCGGGCGGGCGAGGGATGCCCGAGCCTGAACGGAATCGTGATTTGCACCGCGTAGCCGCCCTCGTCCCGGGGGCCGCTCTCGAACTCGTGACTGTCGCCGTACAGGTGGATGAGCCGGGTGATTGTATTCGTCAGGCCGAGGCCCGTTCCGCGCGAACGCTCGCGCGATCGGCGGGCGCGCACGCCGACGCCGTCGTCGACAATGGTTATCGATAACTTGTCGCCCAACCGTCGCGCGGTGACGTGAACGTAGCCCGCGCCCGCGCGGGGGCTGATTCCATGCCTTATAGCATTCTCCACGAGGGGCTGGAGCAGGAGGCTGGGGACGAGCGCGGCGCGAACGCCGTCCTCGATGTTGCAGCTGACAGTGAGACGGTCCTGAAATCGCACCCGCTGGATCGCCACGTAGCGGTCGAGAAGTCCGAGCTCGCGCTCGAGCGGCACTTCCTGCTCGCTCGAAGTGGACAGCACCAGACGCAGGAAATCGCTCAGTTCCGACACCATTCGCTCGGCTGCGGGCGGATCCGTAGCGATGAGCGCCATGGCGCTATTGAGCGCATTGAAAAGAAAATGAGGATTGAGCTGCAGCTTGAGCGTATCCAGCTCCGACTGCACGAGTCGCGTGACCACTCGCTGACGTTCAGCTGATTCCTTACTTGCCTCGCGCACGAGGTGCTCAACCCATGACGTGGCGTACGTCGAAACGGTCCCAAAGACGCCGAGCAGAATGAGCTTTGCTACTTCGTCGAGCGGAGTGATGCGCGCCAGCTGGACAGCATCGATCGGATTGATCACCAAAGGCACACGATTGGTAGACCAGAGCCACACGAGCAGGACCAGGTACTCCGCGAACGCGAGGACCGAGATGAAAGCCGCCTTCCGGACGGAGGAAGCAACCGGACGGCCGGCGAGCACCACGAAATACATGAGGAAGATCGGCGATCTCAGCGCGAGTACTCCGGACTGCGCCACCGCGTATCCACCAATGATGGCGGTTACGGCCGTCACGTCGACGATGGGATTCACTGACGACAGCCAGGCCGGAAGCTCAGACTGGCGATACCATATGAGATATTGCGCGACGGTCCAGAGGAGCATCGGGCACAACACCAGCACGTTGGCAGTGTTGAGCGCCCGTGAGAGGTGCGGGGCGTACATGAGCGCCGATGCGGTGAGCAAGAACACCACGGCGGCGCGGAGGCCATTGAGTATTCGTTCGGCCCGGTCGCGCCTGAGGCGCAGACTTTCTGGAGGCGCGAACGAGGAGGTGGGGAATAACTGCATTAAATGAATTTGTATGGTGCGGGGTGGCTGGGGTAGCAGGCCGACGAGGTACCTGCTACCCCCGACGCCGGCTAGTCGTGCCCGTCGCCGTTGCCGTGATGACCCTCATGATGATCTTCACCGCGCTCATCGTCGTCTTCAAATGCATGGAACGAGCGGCGGATGTTGTTCTCTATCTGTTGCTGGCTGGTGCTGCCAGGAATCGCAGCGCTGGGATCGATCACCGCTCCGTCGGATGTCAGGAACCACTTGCGGACATCAATGGCGACCGTCGCATTCCTGGTCGTCTCATCGATCACCAGAGGTGGATCGAAATCCATCTCCAGCTTGGCCCGCACACTCGAGGTGAACACGAAGGGTGTCCCCTTGAACGTGCCTTCGACGCGAACGCTCTTTCCGACGACATTCGGGTTTGTCGTGTTGAAGAGGGTCGACCCATCCCTCGCCGGCGCCAGCTTTGCCTCCAACTGGGAGAAGGTGCCAGCCGCGAGCGGAATGTTGATTACCGGGTGCAGTGCGTCGTCCAGCGGCACCTCGACGAGAAGCGGGTCGCGTGAAACATTTTCGCAATCTTCGCCCATGTTCGCCTGATCGTCGTCTGATTCTACGTCTCCAACGCAGTCAGCGGTCCCGGTGCGATCGAGCTCCAGTCTTCCGAAGACGAGCTGTACTTTTTTGAGAACTAGCTCGTTGTCCTGCCCAACCATGAGATCCGCTGCAACACGCGTTGCCGCGGACGTTACGGTCGTGTTCGTCGTGAACGAGATCTGAACGGGATGCCTGTTGCCACCGGTCAGATCGCTTGAACAGCCTGCAAGAATGCTTAGAGCTGCAATGCCGGCAAGCGG
>DASWBG010000013.1:0-11648 GCA_036390715.1 Gemmatimonadaceae bacterium | reverse complement strand
GCTCGACAAGAAACGCGATCAGGCGGCCGCTGCGCTCACGCGAGCACAGACATTGATCCAGGCGGAGGAGAAGAAACAGCGCGAGCTGCAAGGGCGACTTGCCCAGCACAAGCAAATGCAGGAGCGAAATCTCCATCAGCTAGAGGACGTGAAGCGGATGCGCGAGGCTACCGCCGCCACCGCGCAAGTCGAATCCACCCGGCGATTGATGGCGGAGGACGAGGGCGAGCTGGCGATCCTCGGAAGGAGGATCAGCGAGATGAATGCAGCGATTGTAGCCTCGACGCAGGCACTTGCGGCAGTCGAGCATGAGCAGCAGGAGGCCCGGCCGGAGATAGAGGCCAAGAGGGCGGCGCTCCAGTCGCAGCTCGAGGATGCGAAGCGCGACCGCGATGGAAGGGCGGGTTCCGTCTCCCGACCAATGCTGGGCAAGTACGACCGGATCAGGGGCAAAAGAACCATGGCCCTCTACGCGCTCCGGGGTGGCTCCTGTGGGAACTGCGATACCGCGGTGCCCCTTCAGCGCCGGAACATGATGGCCGGCAGCGGAGAGATAGAAGTGTGCGAAGCGTGCGGCGTTCTGTTGTACGCGGAAGGTGGATGATCACGCGACATTCGCGAACCACGATCATTTCGCGACGCTTGAGGGCGCCCGCTCCACTTTCTAACTTGCGATGGTGACTTCACTCGCGTCGGAACGACCTGCTCCGCCTGCACGGTGGATCCTGCCTAAATCTCCCGATGAGGAGGCGGTGCGAGCGCTGGAGGTGGCGCTCTCGCTGCCGGAAATCGTCTGCCGGCTGCTGCTCATTCGCGGCTATGTGTCGGCCGAAGACGCAAAGCTCTTCCTGCGCCCGAAGCTCGACCGGCTCCACGATCCTTTCGACTTTCTCTCGATGGACAAGGCCGTCGAGCGCCTTGCCCGCGCAGTGCGCGACCAGGAACTGGTCTTCATCCACGGCGACTACGATGTGGATGGTATCTGCTCCACGACGATCCTTACACGCGTGATTCGTGCACTCGGCGGCAAGGCGATGCCTTTCATTCCACGCCGAATCGAGGACGGATATGATCTGAGTGATGCCGGAGTCGATGCCGCGATCGCGGCAAAAGCGACGGTTGTCGTCACGTGTGACTGCGGGACTGGCGCCGTTGCTCCCGTCGCGCGCCTCTGTCGGTCGGGAATCGACGTCATCGTCACGGACCACCACCTTCCGAGTGGCGACCTCCCGGACTGCCTCTCGGTTCTCAATCCAAAGCGAAGTGGCGACGGATACCCGGACAAGGATCTCGCAGCTGTCGGCGTAGCGTTCAAGCTCGCGCTCGCGCTCACGCGTGCACTCGGCGGCAACGAGAACTTCGTGTGGGCGATGTTGGATCTGGTGGCGCTGGCGACGATAGCTGATGTCGCGCCGCTTCGGGGCGAGAATCGTGTCTTCGTCCGCTACGGTCTCAAAATGCTGGCGGAAACCCGCAACATTGGAATGCGCGCACTGCTAAGAGCGGCCGGTCTCGATGGCAAGCAGCTCACCGCCGGCAGAATCGGTTTTATCCTCGCGCCGAGACTGAACGCGGCGGGCAGGCTCGGACACGCGATTCGGGGAGTCGAGCTTCTCCTCACGGAGAACGAGCACGAGGCGAACACGATTGCGCGCGAGCTCGAGGAGCTGAATCAGCGACGGCAGGATATCGATCATGCGACGCTGGAACAGGCGCGCGAGAAAGTACTGGCGATGGATCTTGACGAGATGTTCACCATCGTGCTTGCCGACGACACCTGGCATCCGGGCGTGATCGGTATCGTGGCGTCGAGACTCGTGGAAGAATTCGGGAGGCCCACGGTGCTGATCGCACTCTCGGGTGATCAGGGCAAAGGATCTGGCCGGTCGATTCCGAAATTCGACCTTCATGGCGCGCTCGGACAGGCGCGGGACCACTTGCTCCGATTCGGAGGACATCGGGCTGCGGCTGGCGTGACCATCGCGCGCGACAAGGTCGCGGCGTTCGCAGCCCGGTTCAATGAGATTGCGCGATCGGTGCTGACGCCGGCAGACCTCGTCCCCGAGATACGTGTGGATCTCGAGGTCAGCATTGACGGCATGGACGGGAAGCTCGAATCGCTCTTTCGTCATTTCGAGCCGTTCGGGATCGGGAATCCCACGCCGGTTCTACTCTCGCGTAACGTCACGATCGCGCGACCGCCGCGAGCCGTCGGCAAGGACGGGCTCAAGATCGTGCTCGATACCGGAACGGGATCACTCGATGCGATTGGATGGGGACTGGCCGGTCGCGTTGGCGAATTCCAACCCGGCACGAAGGTGGACGTTGCGTTCAGGCTCGAGCGCGACGACTATCGCGGCGAGAGCTACCTCCAGGCGAGAATCGCAGACATTCGGGCGAGCGATTCGTAGTGCGCATAGTCGCGGGCCGCTGGCGGGGACGAAAGATCAGCGCGCCACCGGGCCCCGACGTGAGGCCGACCCTCGATAGCGTTCGCGAGGCCTGGATGAGCATTCTTCAAAGGGATCTGCCGCACGCTCGCGTGCTCGACCTCTATGCCGGCTCCGGTGCACTCGGATTGGAAGCGCTATCGCGCGGTGCGGTCACCGCGGATTTCGTGGAAAAGGATCCCAAAAGCTTTCGCGCCCTGCAGGAGAACATCGAGGCGCTGGGCGCGGCCGAGCTCACAACCGTTCATCGAAAGCCGGCGCTCCCTTTTGCGGAGCAGCTCGGCGCGCTCGCTTACGATGTGGTCTTCGCCGATCCACCTTATGCAAGTGGCGACGCCGCGAGACTTGCAGAGCGCTGGATGTCGTTGCCTTTCAGCAGGGTTCTGAGCGTCGAGCACGCGGCAAAGGTCGCGATGCCTGACGGGGGAGTCACGCGAAAATATGGCTCGACAGCGATCACATTTTACCGCAGCGAGGAATGACGTGGGAATCACGGCCATCTATGCTGGAAGCTTCGACCCCATCACGCGGGGACACGAGGACCTGATCCGTAGAAGCTGCGAGTTCGTCGATCATCTCGTCGTCGCGGTCGCCGTGAATTCGTCAAAAAAGGCACTCTTCGGCACTGAGGAGCGGGTCGAGCTGATACGCGCCGCTACCTCCAAGAACAAGCACGTCGAGGTGACTCAGTTCGAAGGCCTCCTGGTCGACTTCGCGAAAAAGATCGGCGCCAGGCTCAACATTCGCGGGCTTCGCGCCGTCAGCGACTTCGAGTACGAATTCCAGATGGCGCTGATGAACCGACACATGTCCGAGAACTTCGAGACCGTCTTCATGGTTCCGTCGGTGGAGACGACCTACATCAGCTCGAGCGTCGTCCGAGAAGTCGCGCAGCATGGTGGAAACCTCGACGGTCTGGTGCATCCAGCGGTCGCGAAAGCGCTGGCAAGGAAGTTCAGGAATGGTCCGACTCGTCCGAAGAGTTGATCCGCTCGCTCAGCCGCGATAAGAGAGACGACGGGTGAGCTCTGTTGACCGGGATAAAAGGGAAGACGAGTGAGCTTTATTGAAAGAATCCGCGAGCGCGCGACGGCACTCGAGCGGCGGATAGTATTTCCCGAGAGCGGCGACGAGCGAATCATTGCCGCCGCGCGCGAGATTGCCCGAGCTGGAATGGCCATTCCGATTCTCGTCGTCGACGGCCCTCCTCTGGCCGAGGCCGCCACGCGAGCGGGACTTCAGTGGGTTGAAGCCGGGAATGGGTCGGCGCTCGAGTTCGCGCATCGGCTTGTCGCGGCCGGCGAGGCGGACGCATGTGTGGCCGGAGCGGTGTATACGACTGCCGATGTCCTGCGGAGCGCGTTTCACAACATCGGCCTCGCTCCCAACGTGCGAGTCGTTTCGAGCGCGTTCTACATGGTGTCGCCCCCCGGCGCTGAGGTGAACGAAGTGCTGACCTTCACCGACTGTGCAGTCATTCCGTATCCGACGGCCGAGAATCTCGCCGACATCGCGATCGCCGCCGCTTCAGACCGAAGGCTCATCGTCGGCGACGAGCCGATCGTTGCGCTCCTCTCCTTCAGCACGTTCGGCAGCGCGAAAGGTGCGAGTGTCGATCTCGTGCGAGATGCCCTCCGCATAATCAGGGTACGTGTGCCCGATCTCGCAGTGGACGGAGAATTGCAAGGTGATGCCGCTCTGGCTCCCACGGTCGCCGCCCGGAAATGTCCGTCCAGTCCGGTTGCCGGTAGAGCCAACGTACTGGTCTTTCCGTCGCTTGACGCGGGGAACATCGCGTACAAACTGGTGCAGCGAGTGGGTGGTGCACTGGCCGTGGGGCCGATACTTCAGGGACTCGCGCGTCCCGTCACCGATCTCTCGCGCGGCGCGGATCGGGAGGACATTATTAACGTGGCCGCAATTGCAGCACTGCAATCGGCCGGGCGCGCTGGGCACCGCGTGCCTTGAGAACAGAACCACACTGGAGATAATCTGAATGAGTTTCTCGATCAAGAAACAAGGAGAGGTCGTCGTGGTGGATGTCGAAGGTCAGCTGATTGTGGGGAATCGTCAGGAGCTGAAGCAGAAGGTCCTCGATGAGCTCGAAAAGGGCGAGAAGAAATTCCTGATCGACTTCAGCCAGACCGGCTACATCGACAGCTCAGGCCTTGGCGTGCTCGTCTCGTTGTCGAAGAAGATTCGGGAGCAGGGCGGCGAGCTGCGTCTGGCCAATCTCAATGACGATCTCCAGACGCTCTTCGAGCTGACCAAGCTCGACACCCTGTTCCAGATCTCCGACACCCGGGAGCGCGCGCTAGAGAGCTTTTAATGGCGGAATCCAGGGTCGCGTTCGATCTACAGATTCCGAGTGATGTCGAATACATAGAAGGCGTAGTAGAGCTTGCGAGGCAGCGCTGCCGCGAGCTCAAGATTTCACCCGCCAAATGCTCCCTCAACATCCCGGTGGCGCTTTCCGAAGCGCTCTCCAACGCCATCCTCCGCGGGAACGAAGTTACCGGTGGCAAGCAGGTTCGCGTGAGGGCGATCATCAGCGATACCGATCTCATCTTCGAAGTTGTCGATGACGGACCGGGATTCGACGTCGACGAGTGCACTCAGGACTGCACTACAGAAGAGAACCTCACCAAAGAGGAAGGCCGCGGTCTGTTCCTGATGCGGCAGTTGATGGACCGGGTGGAAAGCTTCCGGGACAAAGGCAACGTCGTCCGCCTGACGTTGCACCGGGAGTGAAGGAGCTCGAAGCGGTCCTCATTGCGTTTCGTGAAGGAACACACTGTGAGGCCGCCGTGTGGGGGACCACCGACGGCCGCTCCTCTCCGACCGTCATCGCGCGCTCGAGTCCCAAAGTCCAAATGCCGGACGTGCTGCCTGATGAGCCGGGTCAATCCATTCCGACAAATTTCGGAACGCAGCTCGTAACCCGCGTTCCGTCGGTAAAGAAAATCTGGCTGACAGTGGGTCCCTGCGATCCATCGTTCTCGCCCGAAGACCGGCACATCAAGCTGCTCATGCCTGTCGTGACGCAGTTCACGCAGGCAGCGCTGGAAGTCGAGCACGCCGCAACCGAACTCGCCGAACGGTACGAAGAAATCAATCTTCTTTACACGATCGGCGAGATTCTGGGTCGAACCGTGACCCTCGAAGATGCCGCCGCCACGATCCTCACGGAGATATCGGAGACGGTGGGTGCCCGCGTCGCGTCGATCCTCGTCCACGACGCGCGGACGAATACCCTGCAGGCCGTCGCCGCGCTCGGTGTTCCAAAGGACCAGATACCGCCGATCAGTGCCGACGATCCGGTGAGCGTCTCGGCGCGCGTGTTTCGCACGCAGCATCCGCTCATTGTCGTCGGTAAGGGTGTCACGTTCGGAAGCGAATCGCCGTACGGGCGCGGCGAGATGCTGTCGGTGCCGATCATGTGGACGACACCGACCGGAGGCCAGCCTCTCGGTGTCGTGAATCTGGCCGACCGCCGTTCCAGGCAGCCCTTCACGGCGGGCGATCAGAAGCTCGTGACCGCCATCGCCACACAGATCGGCACCGCGATCCAGAACGCCCGGCTCGTCAGCGCCTCACTCGATCGGCAGCGGCTGCTGCAGGAGATGAGTCTCGCGCACGATCTGCAGATGAAGCTGCTCCCGTCCACCGACGTTGTGTCGCCGGAAGCAGAAGTGACCGCCCGCGTTGTGCCCGCCGAGAGCGTGGGCGGTGACTTTTATCAGCTCTTCAAACTGCGCGAGCGAGCAACCGGCGTAATGATCGGTGACGTCTCAGGACACGGGTATCGTGCCGCCCTGATCATGGCCCTGGCAATGAGTGCCTCGGCGATCCACGCGCAGAACTTCGTTAATCCCGGCGAGATGCTTGGCGCGTTGCTGCATTCGTTGCGCGAGGAGCTCGAGACCACGGAGATGTTCATCTCTATGTTCTACGGAGTAGTCGATCCGGAGAAGGGAAGGCTCACCTACGCCAACACGGGTCATCCGCACGCGTTCGTCATCAGCCAGGAGGGAACGTCCACACGCCTGTCGGCCGTCAACCCGCCGCTCGGCATGCTCAGCGACACTCCTAGTACGGCCTCACTTAGCTGGGTGGGCAAGAAAGACCTTCTCGTTCTTTTTACGGACGGCGTCAGTGATGCTCGGAACTCGCGTGACGAGCGCCTCGGCGAGGAGCGCGTCCTCGAGCTCATAAAAGAGAACCGCGACAACGATACGAAGGTGATCGTGGACAGAGTATTCAAAATGCTCGAAGTCCATACTCGGGCGGTGCCCCTCCGCGACGACCTTACGCTCGTGGTGGTCAGGAGCTGAGCATGCCCCGCGCGCCGGGCGGGCGTGGCCGACATCCCCCGGCGCTCAAGAAGTTCGGGCAGCACTTTCTTTCCGACGAGAAGATTCTCACCGCGATCGTCGACGCTCTCGCGCCAACCACCGCCGATACTGTGGTCGAGATCGGCCCCGGCCGCGGATCACTCACTGACATACTCGCTGCCAGGAGCGGCAGAGTGGTCGCGGTGGAGATCGATCGTGCGCTGGCCGTGCAGCTGCGCGACAAGTACAGCGACAGGAAGAACGTAGAGATTGTAGAGGGAGATTTTCTCGAGTCCGATCTGCGCGGGGTGGCGGGCGAAAACTTTCTTCTCATCGGAAACGTTCCGTACAACATCACGACACCGATCGTTTTCCGGGCCCTCGAGCCGCCGATTCCGAGGCGCTCGGTCTTTCTCGTCCAGCGCGAGGTGGCCGAGAGAATGGCGGCGCAAGCGGACACCGAGAGTTACGGGGCGCTATCAGTCAACGTCGCCGCGGTCGCGAATGTGGAACAGGTGCTGATTGTTCCCGCCAGCGCGTTTCGCCCTCCGCCCAAGGTCGAATCAGCGGTGGTGCGACTCACCCCACGCGCGCGGCCGCTCGTGGCGGTCGAGTCACTTCCGGCGTTCCGCTCATTCGTCCAGGCGGCGTTCGGCCTGCGCAGAAAGCAGATGCAACGCGTGCTCCGAACGGCGAGAGGGTTGTCACCGGAACAAGCGGCCGCGCTACTGGATCGCGCGGGAATCGATCCGTCGGTGCGACCGGAGGTGCTCAGTCCGGGACAGTTCGCCGCGCTGTTCGGGCTACTGCAAAAACTGCGAGAAGAGTAAGGTAGGAGGTGAGAGGTGCTAGGACCGAGGTGTGAGGTAAAACCGTAACGTCGATGGGTCTCGCTTTACCCCTACCTCGTACGTAGTACCTCGCACCCCCAACGTAGCTCTTCTCGCAGTGGGTTTTCATGCCCCGGATCATCTCGCAGTTGTAGTTAGTCCCCTCTGTTACTGAGCGCAAATGACAGTCCTTCGAGCTCCATCGCCATATTCACATTCCGCACTGTAACGTCGGACGGCACCGACAACTGCACGGGCGCAAAGTTCAGGATCGCCTTGATGCCCGTGCGCACGACTTGTTTCACCACCGCCGGAGTGTTTTCAGCTGGCGTCGCAACTACCGCGATGTCGAAATGCTGTTTCGCTGCGTCCTTCTCCAGCTCGGAGATCGGTCTTACTGTCAGCGATTCCCACCGTTTTCCTATCTTCTCGTGATCGTTGTCGTAAACAGCGGTGACGATGAAGCCGCGCTCGGCGAATCCACGGTAGCGCGCCAACGCCGCGCCGATCTTGCCGGCGCCGATGATGCAGACGCGCCACTGTTTCCCGAGCCCGAGAATCTCGCGCAGCTTCTCCGAAAGCTCGGGCACGGCGTAGCCGAGTCCTCGTTTGCCGAACGATCCGAAGAGTGACAGATCCTTGCGCACCTGAGCGGACGTCGTCCCGCCGAGGCGCGCAAGCTCGTCACTCGAGATGGTCTTCAGACCTTGTCGCTCGATCCCCTCTAGGAAGCTCAGATAAAGGGAAAGGCGCCTGACCGTCGATTCTGCGATCCGCTTCAAACCGTGCTTGTGAAGTAATTCACAAACTAATCCGAATGGCTCGCGAAGAGCAAGAAACGGCGATCGATCGGTGTGGCAACCGCAACTGAACGGGTGCCAGACTGGGAACTGTAACTGAACGGGTGCGAGACATTAGTAGCGCAGTTCCGAGTGACAAGTTCACGACGCCGGGACTTATCTCAGCGGCGTTCGTGGCACAGCAACCGCCTATGCCCTGGTCAAGCAGTAGAAAGTCAGGGCGTAGTGAACCGGGCACTGGCATCTATGCTACTGACGTCTGGCACCCGTTCAGTTGCAGTTCCCAGTCAGGCACCCGTTCAGTTGCGATGTCCCGCCCTTGGTACCAAGCCCTTCGCCACTAGCTTTCCGGTAATGCCAGTCCATGTCACCTCCGAAATCGGCGCGCTTCGCACCGTTCTCGTCCATAGCCCCGGAAACGAGCTGCTCGCGGTGACTCCAAGCACGCGGGCGGATTTCCTGTACGACGACATCGTCGACGCGGATCTCGCCAAGCGCGAGCACCGGCGCTTCGTCCAGGTTCTCGAACGCTTCTGTGAAGTGCTCCACGTGCGCGACCTGCTGACCGACGTCCTCGAGGATCCAGAAGTCCGCGAGCTCATCATTCGTGAGACTCTCGACGTCGTCCCGCTCGAACCCCTCGCTTCAGACTTGCGCGGGCTGCCACCTGAAGCCGTCGTGAACCTGCTCATCGAAGGCAAGGAGGAGGAGCCCGGCCCACTCTCGCGAACGCTCAACGAATCCAGCTACTCGCTTCCACCGTTGCCCAATCTGTTCTTCACCCGCGACTCGGCGATGGCGATCAATCAGAACATGATGATCGGCTCGATGCGCTTTCACGCGCGATGGACCGAAGAGCTGATAATGAAAGCGCTCTTCACATCCCATCCCAAGCTCAGTAACAAGGGGATTGTCTACGACGGCTCAGTCGAGCGCCGACTCAACCATACGCTCGAGGGCGGCGATGTGCATCCGCTCCGCGAGGACGTGCTGCTCATCGGCTTCAGTGAGAGATCGAGCCCTGCGGGAATCGACAGCCTCGCCACGATTCTGTTTGACCAAACGGAGGTCACCAACCTCATCGTGGTCGTGATGCCGCAGGAAGCGACCGCCATCCACCTCGACATGATCTTCACCCACGTCGATCGCGAGCTGTGCGTAATTTATCCGCCCCACTTCATTGGACCGTACCGTCTGCCGATACTTCAGTGGAAGAAGGGCGACAGCCACATGAAGCAGCAGCCGGACCTGTTCGCGGCGCTCAAGCAATGCGGGTTGCCTCTGGAGCCGATTCTTTGCGGAGGCTCGAAGAGAATCGTCCAGGATCGTGAGCAATGGGCATCCGGGTGCAATAACACTACGCTTCGACCCGGGGTGGTCACTTCATACGCACGAAACGAGACGACATTGCGAGAGCTTGACAAGGCCGGGTTCAAACTGATTTCCGCATCCGATTTTCTTTCCGACAAATCCGAGATTCCGGCGCACCAGCGTGCCGTGATCACGTTCGAGGGTGGCGAGCTCGTACGCGGCGGTGGTGGACCGCACTGTATGACCTGTCCGATCACGCGAGACGACCCGTGGAGCTGACGCGCGGAGTCTACTCTGAGCCCGAAGACACTCTCCTCACCACGCGCGCGCTGTCTTATCTCTCGGCAGGGCCGGCCGATGTGGTGGATCTGATCGGGCACGTCTGCAGTCTTCCCGGTGCTCCACGAATTGTCGCTGAGCACATGGCGCACGCCATGTTTGCGGGGCGGCCGCAGTTCGTGCGGAACGGGGACGGCCGCTGGACGCTGGCCGAGTTGACGGTGAAGCCTTATGAGGTAACGCGCGAGCGCCCCCGACTGTCTCGTCACTCTCCGGACGAGCTACTGCGCGGGCTGTCATATGTCGTGGTCGATACCGAAACGACGGGCGGGCAGTATGGGCTGGGCGATCGGATTACCGAGTTCGCCGCTGTGGTCGTGCGTGACGGGAAGATCGTCGAGGTCTATGAGACGCTCGTCAATCCGAAGCGGTCGATTCCGCCCTTCGTTACCCGGCTGACGAACATCACGTGGGACATGGTCAAGAACGCGCCAACATTCGATCGCATCGCTCCGGATGTGATGCGCGTGCTCGAGGGAAATGTCTTCGTCGCGCACAACGAAGCGTTCGATTGGCGCTTCGTCTCAACGGAGCTGTCGCGCTCAACCGGCCGCCAATTGCGAGGGCGGCGCCTCTGCACGGTGAAAATCGCCCGCAAGGTTCTTCCCCAGCTCAGCCGCCGCTCCCTCGACCACGTAGCGAGATACTACGGCGTCGAG
Source organism: Gemmatimonadaceae bacterium (assembly GCA_036390715.1). Lineage (GTDB taxonomy): Bacteria > Gemmatimonadota > Gemmatimonadetes > Gemmatimonadales > Gemmatimonadaceae > UBA4720. The sequence goes on along the minus strand of DASWBG010000013.1, from coordinate 925 downwards.
ATTCGCAACCGCCATCGAGCCGGGGGTGATGCGCTCGCGACCGCCAAGTGCCTGATACGAATGATGTCGGATCTTGCCGATCGCGGGTGTGGAACCTGGGGAGAGCTGCAGACGTTACTCCGAACGCCAACCGGTCGCCGGAAGAAGCGAAGAGCATCGGGATTACCGACTCCCGTTACGCGCGACACTACGGCGTGACGGCACCGAGTCCGCTCGTGGAGCGCCGCAAGATCGGCGGCTTTACGATTCACGCGATTCAGGCAGGCGGCCAGAGGCTCGACGGCGGCGCCATGTTCGGTGTGGTTCCGAAACCGCTCTGGGAGAGGCGCATCCCGGCCGACGCGCGGAACAGGATCCAGCTCGGGATGCGGTGTTTGCTCATCGAGCATCCGTCGGGTCTCATCCTCATCGATACGGGTGCGGGCAACAAAGAGAACGAAAAGTTCAAGGATATTTACGGGATCGAGAACGAGGGCGCGGACGGCGCGACGATGCTCGAGGATGGTCTGAAGCAGATCGGGGTGGCGCCATCTGATATCGCGCTCGTGATCAACACCCACCTCCACTTCGATCACGCGGGCGGAAATACTCGATATCGACCCGACGGATCACTGGAGATCAGCTTTCCCAACGCCACCTACATCGTTAGGCGCGGCGAGTACGACTACGCGATGACCCCGAACGAGCGCACAACGGCCAGCTACTTCGAACGGAACTACGCACCTCTTGAAGCGGCGGACAAAATCGAGTGGGTGTCCCGCGAAAAGGAAATTGTGAAAGGTGTGCGAGTGATCCCGACACCGGGCCACACCCCATATCACCAGAGCATCCTCATCGAGTCGGCGGGGGAGCGCGCATTTTACATGGGCGACCTGGTTCCGACGCACGCACACCTGCCGCTTCCGTGGATCATGGGCTACGACGT
>DASWBG010000012.1:0-5794 GCA_036390715.1 Gemmatimonadaceae bacterium | reverse complement strand
ACCGTCAATGAGCTCGATGGCGTCTGGGGAACGTCTGCATCCAATGTGTGGGCAGTCGGCTACGAGACGATCCTCCATTATGATGGCGCGACCTGGTCGACGGTGGCGGGCGGGAGTGGCAGCACGCTCTTCGGCATCTGGCTCTTCGGCATTTGGGGGAGCTCCGCGTCTGACATCTGGGCGGTGGGCTACCAGGCCGGCGGGACTCCGGTGATTTTCCACTACGACGGCGTGAACTGGTCGAGCGTGCCGAGTCCGTCGACCGAGCTCCAGTACACGAGCGTCTCGGGCTCCTCGGCGTCAGATGTGTGGGCTGCGGGCCCCCGTGGATTTATCAGTCACTACGATGGCACGAGTTGGTCGAATGTCCCGACGGGAGCGAACCAAGTCCTCGTTGCGGTTTGGGCCAGCTCCCCATCCGACGTGTGGGCTGTCGGGATCGACGGAACGTTCCACTACAACGGTACGAGCTGGGCGCCTGTCACGAATTTGTCGGGCGAATTCATGGGACTCTCCGGCACTTCGCAATCCGATGTGTGGGCGGTGGGGCACGCCGGACCAAGTCATTACGACGGCACGAGCTGGTCGAGTGGCCCTCAGGAGTCAGCGTTACCTGAATTTGCTCTCGGGGTCTGGGCTAGCTCGCGCACCGATGCGTGGGCCGTCGGAGTTAACACAGTCAACACTGGCTCGGGCTACGTTTCGAAGATCGCCCATTACAATGGAACGACCTGGTCGGACGTTGGCATGGGCAAGTCCTCGGCACTTCTTGTCGCGGTCTGGGGAAGCTCCGCTACCGATGTCTGGGTCGTGGGCGATGGCGGGACGATCCTGCACGGCACGCCGACCAGGTAGGGCGAAAGATCAGTGGCGTCGGGCTCAAGGCTCGAACGCCTCCCACGCTTTCCGCACCCGTCCCATCAGACGAGTAAACCGCGGCTCGTCTCGAATATTCGCGAGAAACGGCTCGTGCTGAGACAGCCAACGACGTCCCTACAATTGGATCAACGAACCCGTCGAAGGTTCGAACACCGTGTGAATACTTTGTAAAAGTGAAACGACGACGGCATCCCTTCCGTACCGTTTCTGGTCCAACCAGAAGAGATTCATTTCGTTCGCTGACTAGTCGCGTCGAGGACACAATGACGAATTCATGGCCACGCATGCTGGGCACCCTGTTACTGGTGGTTGCGGGTTCAACCCCCGCCCGCGCCCAAACCACCGGGCAGGCAGCTCAGTTCCCCAACACGCCGGCCGGCCAGCAGTTCAGCCAGTTGCTCGCCGCCTTTAACTCCGGCGACAAGGCCGTAATGACGAAATACCTCGAAGTGAACTTTCCCGACCGTCTCAACAAGCTCGATGAGGATCTGAGGTTTCGGGAAGGAACTGGGGGGTTCGACCTCAAGAAAGTGGAAGACTCCAAACCTTTGCGGCTGATTTCGATAGTGAAGGAGAAGAACTCAGATCAGTTCGCGCGAGCAACGTTGGAAGTGGAGGATGCTCCACCGCATCGCGTCACCGACTTCGACTTGCGCGCAATCCCCACACCGCCTGAGTTCGAGATAGCGCGCGGTCCCGAGGTCGCCGACTCCCCCGCCGAGCGGCAGTTCCGCGCCTGGCTGGCGGTGTTCAACCAGGGTGATCGCGCCGCGCTCCTCAAGTTCATCAACGACAACTACCCGTCAGAGGTCGGCAGAATCGACGGCGAAATGAATTTCCGCTCCGGGACGGGCGGATTCGACTTCCGGAAAGCCGTCAGCGCGACTGCGACTCAGTACACAGCCCTGGTTCAGGAACGCAATTCGGATCAGTTCGCGCGAGCTGTCGTAACAGTCGACTCCAACCAGCCACACCGGATTCTGAGCCTCGGCCTTCGCGCCATTCCACGCCCGCCGGAATTCGCCATCCCCCGGCTCACTGAAACCGAATTGGTAAGCGAGCTGGGGAGTAAACTGAACGACGAGGCCAGGAAAGGTCTGTTCTCCGGAGCGGTTCTGGTCGCGCATCAGGGGAAGCCCGTTTTCACCGGTGCCTACGGATTGGCCAATCGCCAGACCGCGGAGCCCAACAAGCTGACGACGCGTTTTCGCATGGGTTCGATGAACAAGATGTTCACCGCAACGTCGATTCTGCAGCTCGTTCAAGCCGGCAAGATCAAGCTCGACGATCCGCTCGGAAAGTTTCTCACCGACTACCCCAACAAGGATGTCGCCTCGAAGGTGACCGTCCATCATCTCCTGACCCACACGGGCGGGACCGGAGACATCTTCGGGCCCGAGTTCGACAGCCACCGTCTCCAGCTTCGTACGCTCAACGACTACATCAAGCTTTACGCCTCACGCGGTCTCGCCTTCGAGCCCGGTAAGCAATGGGACTACAGCAATTACGGATTCATTCTGCTCGGCGCAATCGTCGAGAAGGTTTCCGGCAAGAGTTACTACGATTACGTCCGTGATCACATCTTCACGCCGGCGGGAATGACCCGCACTGCATCGGAGCCCGAGGACGTTGCGGTTCCGGACCGCGCCATCGGGTACATGAGAGAGCGGGACTCGTTGAAGCCAAACACGGAGACGCTTCCATATCGCGGCACGTCCGCTGGCGGTGGATACACAACCGTCGAGGATCTGCTTCGCTTTGCCACCGCCCTTACTGAACACAAGCTTCTCAACGAGCACTACACGGAGCTGCTAACCACCGCGAAGCCGGAGACGGGTGATGCACACTACGCCTACGGCTTTCAGGACAACCATGTCGGGGGAGTTCGCAGCTTCGGCCACAGCGGCGGCGCGCCCGGCATGAATGGAGATCTGCAGATCTTCCCTCAGGCCGGATATGTCGTGGTCGCACTCGCGAATATGGACAGGGCCGCCGGGAGAACTACGAGCTGGGTCTCCGAGCGGCTGCCGGCAAAGTAGCGCGATTCATCAGTATATCAGCGTGATTATGCAGCTACGACGGTTTCAATCCCTGACTCTCCTCCTCGCCGCGCTCGCAGCCTTCGCGTGCCGCCCCGCCGGGCCAGAACAGCGGTATGGCTTCATCACGCGCCTCGGCAACGACACTGTCTCTGTTGAGAGCATAACTCGCCGCGGAAACAAGGTCGTCGTCGACGGTGTGGATCGCTTCCCGCGCGTCCGCCGGCGGCATACCGAGATCGAGCTCGGCGCCGGAAGCACCATCCGCCACCTCGTGATGGACATCCAAACTCCGTCGGAGCCGGCAAATCAGCGTGAGCGGCATGTGACGGCCGACGTGACCGCGGACTCCGTTCACATTTTGCAGACCGACGACGCGGGCAAGTTGCGACACAACTTTGCGACGAACGGCGCGGTTGCCATGGCCCACGTACCACAGATGTACAGTCTCTACGAGCTCTACTTCGACGCGGCCTTCGCTCGTGCCGCGGCGCTGAAACGAATGGCGGGCGACACAGTGCAGCTACGGCAGTTCTACATCGACCGGGAATTCGATCGGTTTCCTCTTCACCACGGAGTCGTACGCCTTTTGTCGGGTAACCGGGCCGAAATTCAGCACGACTGGCTCTCCGGGACCGGCCAGGCCACGTTCGATTCCGCTGGGCGCATGTTGAGCTATTCGGGTGCCCGAACAACGTATCTGGTGGACGTCGCGCGTCTGAATTCGCCGCCCGATATAAAGCCCATCGCCGACAAGTGGGAAGCGCTCGAGGCAGCGAAGGGCGCCGTCACGCAGCTCAGCCCGCGAGACACGGTGCGGTCGAGCATCGGCCCCGCATCGATTACGATCGACTACAGCCGACCGCACGCGCGAGGACGCGTCCTGCTCGGCAACGTCATTCCATATGATCGCGTGTGGAGGACCGGCGCGAATGCCGCGACACAATTCACTACGTCCGCACCTGTGAGAGTCGCGGGCATCCAGCTCACCGCGGGAACCTACACGTTGTGGACGGTTCCCCACCAAAACGGAGTGGATTTCATCGTGAACGGACAGGCTGGGCAATGGGGCACGGAGTATGACCGCTCGCGCGACGTGGGAAAAGCACCCATGCAGACGGCTGCGCTTTCGACGCCGGTCGACCAATTCACGATATCGGTCGCCGCGAACGACGCGCGGCACGGGACGCTCACCCTGGAGTGGGGCTCATTCCGTTGGACGGCGGCGATCGAGGTGCGGTGAGAAAATCGGATTGGCCAGAATTGAGCGAGGCGGGAGGCGGTGCGATAGAAAGAACGAACATGCGCTCGATCACTCGCACTCGTGTTCTCTGGCGTTCCGCATCCCTCCTCCCTCCTCCCGCCTCCCCTTTTCAGTTCCCCCTCCCCCAGCGTATTTACATGTGAACCCGCAAACCCTGCGCGGAGGCCAGTCTCGTGTCAAAAACGCCCGATCTCGATCGCCGTCGCCTTCTTGGCTCAGCGGCTGCAACCGTTGCGGCTGGGCAGCTGGGTCTTCTCGCCTTTTCCAGGAGGTTAGAGGCTATGACTCAACCGATTACTGAAGTTTCAACGCAGACGAGCGTTCCGAGGAGCGACATTCGTCCGTTTCACGTGAGCTTTTCCGATGAGCAGCTGGCGGATTTACGTCGTCGCGTCAAAGCCACCAAGTGGCCCGAGAAAGAGACGGTTGGTGACGATATGCAGGGTGTGCAACTGGCGACGATGCAAGCTCTCGCGAGCTATTGGGCGGACAATCACGACTGGCGGAAGGCGGAAGCCAAACTGAACTCGTTTCCGAACTTCATCACCAACATCGACGGACTGGACATTCACTTCATCCACGTCAAGTCGAAGGAAAAGAACGCGCTGGCGCTGATCGTCACGCATGGGTGGCCCGGCTCCGTCATCGAGCAGCTGAAGATCATCGATCCGCTCACCAATCCCACCAAGTACGGCGGGAGCGCGGCCGACGCTTTCGACGTCGTGATCCCGTCGATTCCAGGATACGGATTCTCCGGCAAGCCGACCGCCCCCGGTTGGAACCCGGTACGTGTCGCGAAGACGTGGACGACGCTGATGCGGAACCTCGGCTACAACAAATTCGTGGCACAGGGCGGTGATTGGGGCAATGCCATCTCGGAGCTAATGGCGCTGCAGGCGCCACCCGAGCTGCTGGGGATCTCCACCAACATGGCGGCGACCGTTCCGCCCGACATTGACGCGGCGATCTCTGCCGGCAAGCCGAAGCCGGCCGACCTCACGGCTGACGAATCGAGAGCGTGGGATCAGCTCGGCTTCTTCTATAAGAATGGACTCGGCTACGCCAACGAGATGTCGCTCCGCCCGCAAACGCTTTACGGGATCGCCGATTCACCGGTCGGTCTGGCAGCATGGATTCTGGATCACGACGACGCCAGCCAGAAAATGATCGCGCGCGTTTTTGCCGGACAGCGCGAAGGCCTGTCGCGCGATGACGTCCTCGACAACATCACGATGTACTGGTTGACGAACACGGCGATCTCTTCGGCGCGTCTGTATTGGGATACGGCGCACACGTTACCGCCAGGAGGGTTTTTCACCGTCAGGAATGTCCAGCTTCCAGTCGTCGTCACCGTCTTCCCCGACGAGATCTACGCCGCGCCGAAGACCTGGGCAGAGAAAGCGTATCCCAGGATGATCTACTACAACAAGTTCCCGAAAGGCGGGCACTTCGCGGCGTGGGAGCAACCAGAGTACTTCGTGGGTGCGATGCGCGACGGCTTCAGGTCACTCAGGAGTGCTGCGACAGGGAGTGGTCGCGATGATTAGCGGGCGACGGTGAGGCTCACCGAATCTGAAACAAATCGCATAACGGAGGCGACAATGATTCTTAA
>DASWBG010000011.1:0-48038 GCA_036390715.1 Gemmatimonadaceae bacterium | reverse complement strand
CGTCTCGCACGTAGCCGGCCATGAGTCCCTGCGCTTCGGTTCCCGTTTCGTTTTGACCACAGATGCGTTTGCGCAGCGCTGAGTACGACGGAATGATCACCGACGCCTGCGCACGCGATCCGCTCGGTAACGAGACACCTTGCCAGCGCTCCGGGATCTGGAATAGCCGAAGCCGCGGATGCTCGAAGACAATTGTGTCGTTGAACGCTCCATCGATTGCGAGCTCGTACCTTCCGCCGGAGCTGGTGAGCGCCTTGAAGCGGCCGTCGCGAGTCGAGACCTGGACGCCGCCCAATGCTCTGCCACTTGTGCTGTCGTAGACGATGCCACTGATCATCGACTGATTCTCGGCTGGCGAATCGGCCGCGGGTGCAGTCGCAGGCGCCGACGATGCAGCCGCGCCAGTTGAAGGGCGCGGTGTTCCGGTCGGGCGCGCCGCGCCTCCGACTTCCTGATAGCCGATGAGACTGTCGCGCGAAACAGCCGGCGATCGCACGTCCGTCGATGTCGTTCTCGCGACGCGCGGCATCCTGATGTACCAGCGCGGAATGATCCACTGCCCGCCCGGGAGCTGCTGGAACTCGACGCGCCCGGTCGTTCTTGCGATGCGCAAAGGAACCGGCAGGTTCACATAATCGAAGCTGATGGAGCGAAGTACATTCGCCCTGGGATCGAGCCAGAGAACTCCCGCGAGCTCGGGTTGCCCGCCGACTCTGGCAGGTCTGAACTCGAGACCGGCCAATCCGGTCTCCGGACCGTAACCCCGAATCGCCGCGAAGCAGTGCGATTTCACGAACTGGTCCGAGAGAATCGTCGCCGCATCGGGTGCGCGATAGACGTCGCTGTTCGACGTTTCGCCACGCCGACTGGAATCGACCTGATCCCACGAGATGCCAGTCACCGGCCGCCGCGAAACCTTGGCGCGCGCCTCGGTGCGCTCGGAGAGGACCGCGAGGTTTCGATCGAGCACCCGCTCGTACAGATCGACATCGAGAGGCACGAGGCCCTGTGCTTCGGTCATTGCGCTGGCAGTCAGCGCCTTCTTCAACTCCACCCACGCGTCGCCGGCTGGAGTTCCGGGACCCGTGAGCTGCTGGCAGGCCGTCTCGCTCCTCGCCAGTATCGGCGTGGGAATTCTGGTTGGCGTCATTCCCACGCGAACATAGACCGGTCGTTCTCCGAGGTGGAGCTGCACCGATATCCACGTGTCGAATCCGACCTTGTCCGCACGCACCCGAAAATTACCGCTGTAAGGAGCGCGCAGGTCGGTACGTCCGCTCGGATCGCTGAAGCCGCCGCCGAGGGGGATGGTTTGCGCCGAATCGAGAAGGGCGATGTTGGCGCCTACGATCGGCTTACCAGTGGCTGCTTCCACGACTTCGACGCGCACGTCCTGTGCGCCGGCGCGAACGCCGGCTGCCAGAACTGTCGCAGTTAGAACGATTGACCGCAGTTGCATGAGTCCAGCTGTCGGAGAGCACTAAGACGGCCCGGGCTGGGCCAACTACTTAAAGGACGCTTCACATGGTCCGGGGTTTTGCAAGTCACCGTACCGACATGCTGGCAACTGCAACTTATGACTACCGGCCGGGGGCGGTGGGCTTTCCAGTTGTTGGCTACGGGCTGGCTCCTGCATTGGGTCTGGCCCGCAGCCCCCGGCCGGTCCGCTCAAAGCCCCGGCAGGTAGTCATAAGTTGCAGTTGCCGGAGTTCGCTCTGAGATAGACGGCGAGATCGATCAGTTTTCGTCAAGAAAATGAGTGACGGCCCGAGCGCGGGCCTCGTCAATTCGGGGGACATGAAGTCCCCGAACCGAGGGGAGGGGGAAGTTGTCGTCCAAAGTCGTATTATCAATCGCGCTGCTCGCGCTTGCGGCATGCGCCGGGACAAAGGCGCCTTACTTGGTAGGAGCAGCCGGGCCCTGGAAGCAGGACTACGGGCTTCAGAACCTGCATGGAATAGAGCTCGCAGCCGAAGAGATCAACAAAGCCGGTGGCATCAACGGTCACCCCTTCAGGGTGATTCCGCGCGATGACGAAGGCGATGGCCCCACAGCGGCGAGAATCGCGCAGGACTTCGTGTCCACCCGCGCCATCTCGGCTGTAATAGGCCACGTCAACTCGTCCGGAATGCTATCGGCAGCACCCGTTTACGACGGCCAGCTGGCCGCGGTCGCCACAAGCGCCACCTCTCCTGATCTCACCGGCCTCTCGAGCTGGGTCTTTCGAATCATCTCCAGCGATTCACTCAACGGAATTGCGCTCGCCAACTTCGCGTCGAGGTTCGGTCAGCGCTCACCGGCGAGCGTGGCAGTACTCTACGAAAACAACACTTACGGCCGCGGGTTGGCCGATTCTTTCCGCCGCTCTTTCCATGGCGACATCCTGAGCCTCGATCCCATCAACGCGGATATGACGACGGCGGAGCCTTATGTAGCGTACCTCAAGGTGCGAAAGCCGAAGATCGTGTTCGTGGCGGGACGCGTCGCATCTGGACTCAAGATCCTGCAGGAAGCGAAACGCCAGGGATTCAACGCGATCTTCGTCGGTGGCGACGGATGGCAGGGAATCCTGGCCGACACCGCGATTTCGGAAGGCGCTTACGTCGGGATGTCCTTTACCCCGGAAGATCCTTCGCCGGCGGCGCGCAAGTTCGTAGCCGCATTCAAGAAGAAATTCAATACGGCTCCTGACGCCCATGCCGCACTCGCGTATGACGCGACCCAACTCGTGGCGCAGGCGCTCAAAGAGAGGGGTCCCGATCGCAGAGCGATTCGCGACTACCTTCGTTCTCTGAACTCGGAGACCGCGTACGCGGGGTTGACGGGTCCCGCCTTCTTTGAGGATACCGGCGATCCTGTCGGCATACGCTTCCGCGTCCTCCGCGCCCACAACGGTCTGCTGACCATCGCGGAGGCCAGGTGAAGCTTCCCTTCAAATTTCACACGATTCGTCAGGTTCTGACGGTCGGTTTTTCGTTCCTCATTCTGCTGCTGTTGGGCGCTGGAGCGGTGGGCTGGATCTCGATGGCCCAAATGGCAAATCGGGTGTCCGAGACGCTCTCTGACGCACAACGGGACGCGAAGCAGGCGTCCGATTTTTCCAATGTCGTCACGCAGGAAATCCAGGCTGCGAACACCTACCTCAGCGATCAGGACGCAAAGTCGGACGCGGATTTCCGTCGCCTTGGCTGGGAAGCGCATAGGCTGCACCGAAACTTCAGCACTCGCCGGGATCTGCTCGGCGAGCAGATCGCTCGCACGGTGGCGATCGACACGACGCTCGCGCGCGTTGAATCCTCCTTTGCGCTATCGCACAGATTGACAGACCTGGGGCGTCTCGACGAGGCGCACGTCGAGGCGCAGAAGGCCCGCAAGATGGTGCCGGGACTGCTGGAGCAGCTGACCGGCCTGGAGCACTCGCGGGCGCAGCAACTTGCCGCCATGTCGTCCGACCTTCGCAGTCAGGCGACCGCGCGTTCACGCGTTCTGGTGTCGGTCATCCTCGTCGCGACGCTCCTCGCGATCATGATCGTCATGCGCACCGGCCGCGCCGTCGGGCGTCCTCTGCGTCTGCTCGTCAGGCATGCGGTTCAATTGAGCCAGGGCGATCTGCAACAGCGCACCGAAGGCGAAATGCCGGGCGAGTTCCGCACGCTTGCCGACGCGATGAACCACGCCACGATTGCGTTGTCGAAGATTGCCTCCGGCGCGGCCAAGACCGCCGACGAAGTAGCGGCGTCCGCAAGCGACCTCCTCTCGGCATCGAAGCAGATCTCGGCGTCGGCAGGGGAAGTAGCGGATGCCGTTGAAGAAGTCTCCCACGGTGCCGAGTCACAGGTGGCGCAGCTGCGCCAGGTGAATGAGGCGCTCGATGGAATCCGCACCCGCGGCGACAATCTGGTTGGTGGCGCGCAGGAAGTGCACGGACTCGCCAGCGCAATCGAGGCAGAAGCCGAGGCGAAGCGAATCGAAATAGATCGCGCGCTCAAGATTCTGTTCGACGTGCGCACGATCGTCGAGCAGGCCGCCGGCCAGGTACGCGAGCTCAACACGAGCGCGAGCGAGATCAACAAGTTCGTCGTCTCGGTCAGCCGCATCGCCGAGCAGACGAATCTTCTCTCGCTCAACGCCGCGATCGAAGCAGCGCGCGCCGGCGAGGCCGGTCGTGGGTTCGCAGTCGTTGCGGGCGAAGTGAGAAAGCTGGCCGATCAGACGCAGGCAGCTGCCGACGATGTCGTGAAGATGACCGAGAGTGTGACGATGCGCGTGCTAGCAACCTCGAAGGCGATGGAGCAGGGCGTGATACAGGTGGGTGAGATCGAGCGAGTGAGCCGCGAGCTTGATAGCGCGCTATCGACGATTCTTGCCGCGGCCGAGAGAACGCGAGCCGCCGCGGCCACTGTGACTACGGCGGCGACCGAAAATGCGCGCGCGGTAGATTCTGCCGCCGCGAATCTCGGATTGGTCGCGCGCACCGCGGAGAGCCACGCGACGGCGGCGATGCAGGTGAGCGCGTCGACCGAGGAGCAGAGCGCGGCGTGTGAGCAGATGAGCATGGCATCCACGCAGCTGTTCCATGGCAGCCACGTGTTGAGAGATCTCGTCGGCGAGCTCAAGACCGAGACTTCGGTGGCTTCGCTCGAGGCGGAGAAAGAGGCCGAACACCCGCCACATCCCAGGCTGACGCCGCCGAACCCACAACCACCGTTAGCCAAGAAGGTCGCGTAAGCGACCTTCTTCGTTCTCAGCCCTCAGCCTCTTCGACCTGGAGTCCATCGCGCGGTCGGTCGGCGTGGGGGTCCTCTTCGGCGCTACGCTCGCTTGGTCGGAGCCCCTAACTGCGCTCCTTCGCCCCGCTCAGTCGCGGGTCTCCTCCTCGCGCTCGCTTTGCAAAGCGCCTACGAGGACCCCCGCGCCTCCCTCCCCGGCCCAGATCTCGTCGAAGCGGCGTCGCGGTTCGGGACAAAAAAAGTGCGCCTATGCGCGGCCTCGGGGCGGCGTTTGCGATTCTTCACGCCGCGCGTGATGCGAGTCTGGCTGCGTAGGCGCCTGCGGGCGTAGACCTTCGGTCACGACCCGGCCGCCTTGCGGCGGCCGAGAGTTGCGAGAAGCCAGACCCGGGAAGGAGGGAGGGTGACCGACTCCGAGATCTCAAACAATCGATCGCCAACAGAGAAGCGCCTTCGAGGCGAAGGTCAGCGCTCTAGGGGTTAATGCTGTCGAATGCTGGACGTAAACTTGCCGTTGTAAGGGTCGGCGCAGAATCGGCGCACACAGTGTATTCGCTCAGGGTCGGCACCTGTCCCCCGCCGCGCCTGGATTGATCCCCCGTTGCCCGCGATCGCTCTCACTGAACGGGCTCTACGATCCTCTGATCGTTACTCCACAGATGAAATGAAAATTCTGATTGCTGAAGACGATGCCGTAACGCGCAGGATCCTGCAGGCCACGCTCGAGCGTCTCGGCTGGGAAGTCATTACCGCATCCGACGGGAGCGCTGCATGGCGCGCTCTGGAGGCGCTCGGTGGAAAGAACGCTCCCGAGGTCGTCCTGCTCGACTGGATGATGCCCGGCATGGATGGGATCCAGATCTGTCGAAAGCTGCGAAGCACGCCGGGCTTTGAGTTCATATACATCATTCTCCTCACATCACGCAGCGAGAAGGAAGACTTGGCCATGGGGCTGACGGCTGGGGCAAACGATTACATCGCGAAGCCGTTTCACCCGATCGAGCTGGAATCGCGCGTCCGGGTCGGACAGCGCATGGTGAAGCTGCAACGCAGTCTCGCGGCTCGCGTCACCCAGCTCGAAGAGGCACTTGCACACGTGCAGCGGCTACAAGGTCTGCTCCCAATTTGCAGCTACTGCAAGAAAGTGCGGAACGAGGCGAATTACTGGGAGCAAGTCGATTCCTACCTATCGACTCATACGGATCTGGATTTCACCCACGGCATCTGTCCCCAGTGTGAGGAGAGGCTGATGAGGGAGCTGGACGAATCGCCGGCGTGAAGACCTGGCGAATGTCCCTTTCGACCAAGATTCTCCTGGGTTTCGTCGCGGTGTTCGCGACGATAGTCACGGTCACAGGCTTTTTCCAGTTTCGCGCCTTGCAGGCCGAGATGTACTCGGCTGTCGAGGCCTCTGCGTCGAACCTTCTGGTCATGGTGCAGAGCCTCGTTCGCGAAGACCCGAGTCTCCTGCGCACGGAAACGTTACCGCGCGCAGTTCGGCGTTTTCAGCAACGGCTGCCCGATCTTGGGGACCTGAGGATATACGACCTGCAAGGTCGAATTATCGCGAACTCGGATCCCAGAGATTTCCCGGGCAGCAAGGAATCCGGTCCGCAATCGCTGCTGAAAGCGGGAGAAGGTCAGATGTACTACGTCGGAGGAGGCCGCAAATTCTACCGCGTAGTGCGGCCGCTTCTCGGATCATACGACGCCTCCAGAAAGAGCAATGTGATTGGCACCATTTCGATCGACATGCCGATCTCACCGATCGATCGGGAAATTGCCCGAAACGTCCTGCGCGACATCGGCCTGCGGGTGGCGCTGCTATCGATGTTCACCCTTTTCCTTTACATCTTCGCGAGGCGTGTATTCGTACGCCCATTGGTGCAGCTTGCGGACGCAGCAGACAGGTTTGGAAAGACCGGATTTTCGCCCCCTGTCGACATTCGCAGCGGCGACGAATTCCAGGCTCTCGCGGAGTCGTTTAACAGATCGGTAGAAGAGCGCGGACGAAGCGAAGAGCTCTTGCGTGGCCGGCTCGCGGCTGACAACGCCAATCGCGCGAAAAGCGAATTCCTCGCCAACATGAGCCACGAAATCCGGACGCCGATGAACGGCGTTCTGGGGATGCTGGAGCTTGCGCTCGATACCGACCTCTCGCGAGACCAGCGTGACTATCTGACCACCGCCCGAAGCTCGGCTGAGTCACTCGTCGACATCATCAACGACATCCTGGACTTCTCCAAGATCGAAGCCGGTCATCTCGCGCTCGATTCCTCACAGTTCAGGCTCGGCGAGAGCATTGCCGACACTATCAGCACGCTCGGACTCCGCGCCGATCAGAAGGGACTCGAATTCGGATTCGAGATTGCTCCCAGTGTCCCCGACGCGCTGATCGGCGACGTGGGAAGGTTGCGCCAGGTGATCATCAATCTCGTCGGAAACGCCATCAAGTTTACAGAATCGGGAGAGGTTAACCTGCGCGTCGAAGTCGACAGCACCGAACAAGACTTGGCAGTCCTTCACTTCTTCGTCACGGACACCGGCATCGGCATCGAGCCCGAAAACCGGGAGCGTGTATTCGAGGCCTTCCAGCAGGCGGACGCTTCCACCACACGACAGTACGGTGGAACAGGGTTGGGACTCGCGATATCGTCGCGCATCGTCACGCTGATGGGGGGCCGCATTGGGCTCACGAGTGAAGTCGGTAAGGGTACTGTGTTCGATTTTACCGCCGACTTCGGAATTCAATCCGCGGACATGGTTCCAGAGTCCGTTGCCAATACGAGATTGTCCAACGTTCGCGTGCTCGTAGTCGACGACAACGCAACCAACCTGAGGATTCTCGATGGCATTCTCGGCAGCTGGGGCATGCGCGCCACCCTGGCCACAAGCGGGAGTGAGGCACTCAAGATTCTGTCTGGACCGGACACGGACATAGACCCGTTCGCGCTGATAATCACAGACGCGCGCATGCCGCGGATGGACGGCTTTCAGCTAGTCGAGCGCATCCGTCAATTGCCGTCGTTAAAAGCAGGCACAATTCTCATGCTCAGCTCGATTCACAGCGTCGAGGACGTGGAACGGTCACGCGAACTGGAGCTTTCGTCGTACCTGATAAAGCCGGTCCGGCGGTCAGCGCTGCTCTCGGCGATTACGGAATCGCTGCTGGGATCATCCGCCCTACTCGAGGAAACGGTTACCGTGATCGCTAAACCTGCGCGAGGCAAGTCGCTGAAAGTTCTCGTGGCAGAGGACAATGCCGTCAATCGAAAGTTGGCATCGAGCATACTGCAACGCGCCGGGCACAATGCTATTTTGGTGACCAATGGGCGGGAGGCGGTCGACGCGATGGAGCGTGAGCAATTCGACGTAGTGCTCATGGATGTTCAGATGCCGGTGATGGGCGGATTCGAGGCGACACGCCTGATACGCGAGCGGCAATCCGGCTCAGGTAGAAGAACACCGATCATCGCGGCCACTGCTCATGCGATGAAGGGAGACCGGGAAGCCTGTTTCGAAGCAGGCATGGACGGCTTCGCACCCAAGCCGATTCAGTCGGCGAAGCTCCTGGAAATGCTCGACCGTCTCTGTACGGCATCGACGCCCGCAACGAGTCGGACCGAGACCGCCGGCGAGGGTGAATCGGAAGCGCTCGACGAAGTGGCTTTAATGAAGCTGGTTGGCGGTGACCGGAAGCTCGCTGGCGAGCTGGCCGGGCTCTTTCTCGAGGATCTCGAGCCCCGGGTGACCGAGATCACCGCCGCGGTGACAGACCTCGACGCCGAGCGCCTGCGCGCTGGTGCTCACGCGCTTTGCGGTTCCGCGGGGAGTCTGAAGGCGGGGATCGTGTCGGCGGCGGCAGGCGTCCTCGAGGCGATGGGTCGCTCAGGCGAGCTGGGCGGAGTGCAGCACGCTCTGGCGGATCTGAATTCCGCGCTCGTGAGTTTGCGCCCGCGACTCGTGCTTATGGCGGGAACGGCCTAATGGCAACCGTTCTCGTGGTCGACGACGATCGGGTTGTCTCCCACCTGATCGCCAGTCTTCTTCGTGAGAAAGGACACAAGGTCTTCACCGCCTTCGACGCGGTTCAGGGTCTGATGCAGGCGAAGCGGACGCCGCCGGTTGATGCGATTGTCCTGGACATCAACATGCCCGGTGGATCCGGCGAGGATACCTTGAAAAAGATCAAGATGTCGATGCACACGCAGGACATTCCTGTCATCATCCTGAGCGGGAGTATCGATGCTGCAGGGCAGGAGAGAGTGCGCTCAAGTGGCGCTGCCGCAGTCCTGTCCAAGCCACTCGTGCCAGAGGAGCTTATCCAGGCTTTAGACGCCGCTCTCTGACTCCGGTCGCCGTGTAAGTTTCAGGGGAGTACCCGATCCCATGAATTCCGCATCCTCCCCGGTTCAAGCCAAATCAGCGTCCCCAGCCGTGGTCCTCCTCAGTGGAGGGCTCGACTCGACGACTGTGCTCGCCATCGCAAGGAGTGAAGGCTTTGCCATCCACGCGCTCACGTTTGGATACGGCCAGCGTCACTCGGCTGAGATCGATGCGGCGAGGGGAATCGCGCGCAGCGCCGGCGTCGCGCGCCATCACGTGGTGGAGATCGATCTGACACTCTTCGGGGGTTCCGCGCTCACGGCCGACATACCAGTCCCCAAGGATCGCGACCTTGCGCCGTCCTCGCCGTCTGCCCGAGAGATTCCCGTCACCTATGTCCCGGCGCGGAATACGATCTTCCTGTCCTACGCACTCGCGCTCGCCGAGGTCGTCGAAGCGTCCAACATTTTCATCGGCGTAAACGCACTCGATTATAGCGGCTACCCTGACTGCAGGCCGGAGTACATCGAAGCATTCGAGAAGGTGGCGAATCTCGCCACGCGTGCGGGCGTCGAAGGACGAACGCGAGTTGTGATTCGGACACCGCTCATCTCTCTCTCCAAGGCCGCGATCATCAAGCTCGGCGCGTCGCTGGGAGTAGACTACTCGCAGACGACGAGTTGCTACGATCCCGGGCCGAATGGCGAGGCGTGCGGACGATGCGACGCGTGCCAGCTCCGACTGAAGGGCTTCAACGAGGCTGGCCTCGAGGATCCGATCGGGTACGTGAGCGCGAAAAGCGCTATGGGAGCGAGCGCGCGGTGACCTACACGGTAAAGGAGATTTTCTACACACTGCAGGGAGAAGGCGCGCAAACCGGGCGCGCCGCCGTGTTCTGCCGCTTCTCCGGCTGCAACCTCTGGTCAGGACGGGAGGAGGACAGGTCGAGGGCTGTTTGTCAGTTCTGCGACACCGATTTCGTGGGAACCGGGCCAGACGGCGGCAAATTCAAGAACGCAAAGGAGCTTGCGGACGCGATCGATCGATGCTGGGCAGGAGAAGGTCGTAACGCCAACGAGGGCGTCTCTTCCCAGCGCTCAGCCGGCTTGTCGAATGGGTCGATGGGCATGCCAAAGAAATACGTGGTCTGTACCGGCGGTGAGCCGCTGTTGCAGGTGGATGAGGATCTGATCTCCGCGCTCCATCAGCGCGGCTTCGAGGTCGCCGTCGAAACCAACGGCACCAGACCAGCGCCGCCATCGCTGGACTGGGTTTGCGTCAGTCCGAAGGCAGGTGCGCCGCTGGTGCAGACGGCGGGCAGCGAGCTCAAGCTCGTTTACCCACAGGACAACGCTCCGCCGGAAAAGTTCGAGCAGCTCCAGTTTCGCCACTTCTTTCTCCAGCCGTTGGATGGACCCGACACGGCCCGAAACACCGAGCTAGCGATCGAGTACTGCCTGCGGCACCCGCGGTGGAGACTCAGCCTACAGACCCACAAGCTCGTTGGTCTGAGATAGAAGAGACAACCGCAACGGAAGACTACCGGCCGGGGGCTGTCGGCGTTGCCGGCTGATAGCCGCGGGCTGGGGTAAACCACAAAAGCGAGAAGAGCTAGATGGTGGGTACGAGGTACTAGGCCCGAGGTAGGAGGTAGAAGCGCAAACTAGTACGATTCTACCTCGCACCCCGAACCAAGCACCTCGAACCACCTACCTAGCTCTTCTCGCAGTGGGTTTCTTCCCGACCGGCTCGCAGTGAGTTTTCCTACGTTCTGAGAGCCGGCCCGAGAGCGCTCTTCCGCTGACTCCGCGGTGTCCGCTCCTTCACCTCGCTGTCGAACGCATCGAGATACTTGATGCCGGAGCCGGTGTTGAACAGCACGACTCTTTCGTCTGGCTTCACCTTCCCGCGCTCGATGAGCTTGCGCAGCGCAGGGATGCACGCGCCTCCCTCGGGCGCGGCAAAGATCCCTTCCCTCCGCGCCATCTCTCTCGCCCCGGCAATCAGCTCCTCGTCCGTGACGGTGACGGCGGTACCGTTGGATTCGCGAAGCGCATCCAGAATGAGAAAGTCTCCGATCGCCTTCGGCACGCGCAGCCCGGAGGCAACGGTCGTCGCATTCGGAAACTCTTCCGCGAACCGCTCTCCCTTGTCGAACGCCCGAACGATCGGCGCGCATCCCGCGGCCTGAACGGACACCATGCGCGGACGCCTCTCGTCGATCCACCCGAGCTCTTGCATTTCGTCGAACGCCTTCCACATTCCGACGAGCCCGGTTCCACCTCCCGTCGGATACACGATGACATCCGGCAGCGTCCACGCCGACTGTTCGGCGATTTCGTAGCCGAGGGTCTTCTTTCCTTCCACGCGATACGGCTCCTTGAGCGTCGATACATCGAACCAGCCTTCCGCGTCCTTCCGCTTCGCCACTTCGGCGCCGCAGTCGGTGATGAGGCCGTCGATCAGAGTGATTTGCGCGCCGGTGACCTCGCACTCGATGAGATTGGCGCGGGGCGTGTCACGCGGCATGAAGAGGAACGCCTGGAGTCCTCCCTTCGCGCAGTAGGCGGCCAGAGCCGCGGCGGCATTTCCGGCCGACGGCGCCGCCATTTTTTTCACCCCCAGCTCCTTCGCCATCGACACCGCCACCGCCATTCCGCGCGCCTTGAAGCTCTGGGTGGGATTGAGGGACTCGTCCTTGATGTACAATTCCCCCATGCCGAGCGCCGTGCCAAGGTTTCTGGCGTGATGAAGAGGTGTCCAGCCTTCGCCCAGCGTGACGATGTTGTCCTCGCGCCTCACAGGTAGAAGCTCCCGATAGCGCCAGAGATCCGATCGCCGGGCGTAGAGAGATTGGCGCGTGAGAAACTTGGCGATGCGCTTCAGGTCATAGCGCACGAACAGCGGCTTGCCGCACTCCGTGCAGACGTTGTGGAGGTGTCTCGCCTCGTATTCGCGACCACAGAAGGAGCACTGGAGATTCTTGACGTGCATTGGTTTCGTCGCGGACTGCGGGAAAGACTCGGGTGCGGGCGCGTTGACGATGCGTGCTTTAACTTTACGCAACTACATGACGTTCGAACAGTTTGCCGCGACGACCAGCGCGTCGCTCCTCATGCTCGCCGGAATCTCGGCCGATCGCTTCCTGTACGCTTTCAGACTCATCGGAGCGCTTCTGGTCGCAACATTGGTTCCGCTGCTGATCGATCGCCGGTTCCGCCGCTAGATGTACATCGGCCACGTTGGCGCCGCGCTGGCAGCGAAGCGCGTGCGCGGAAGTATCGGGCTGCTGGTACTGCTCGTCGCAACCTACACTCCGGACTGGATCGACGCGGGCCTGTGCGTCGCGGGCGTCTACAATTCGCGGGAGATGCTGTCACACTCGATTCCGGCGGTACTGGTCTGCGCGCTCATCGGTTTCGTTGCATACGCCGTCGCGACCCGGGACTGGACCGGAGCTCTCGTGATCGCGGCGGTGATCCTGTCTCACTTATTGCTGGACTGGGTCACTGGCTATAAACCGACATGGCCTGGCGGCCCGATGATCGGGCTACAGCTATACGATCATCCACTCGCGGATTTCCTGGCTGAAGGGATTGTGATTTTCGCTGGCGCACTACTTTATGGACGGACCCTTCCCCCGCGCCGGCGTCCGTGGGTTGATATCTCCATTATGCTTGGCGCCCTTTTGTCTCTCCAGCTTACGATCGACATTGCGCACTTGTTGATGAAATCACTTCCCAAGTGCTGACGCCTGATCTGCGAGACATCGCCCGCCAGGCGATGATCGACGAAGGTTTCGACCCCGACCCCGATCCCGCGGTGCGTGCCGAGCTGCAGAATATCGGCAAGCATCCGGACACCGGCGCCCCCCTCCGCGACATGCGCGATCTCCTCTGGTCGTCGATCGACAACGACGATACGCGTGATCTCGACCAGATCGAGTTTGCCGAGGTGATGAGTGGTGGAGATTGGCGCCTTTACATAGCGGTTTCGGACGTCGATTCGGAGGTGCCGAAGGGATCCGCGATCGATGCCCACGCCGCCGCGCAGACGACCAGCGTATACACTGGCGCGGCGATTTTTTCGATGATTCCACCCGAGCTCTCCGGCGGGGCAACCTCGTTGTTCGAGGGCGCTGACCGGAAGGCGATCGCGGTCGCCATGATCGTCGGGGCCAATGGCACGGTGAAATCGGCGGAGATCTACCGGGCGCGTGTTACGAACAAGGCGCAGCTGACTTATTCCGCGGTCGGTGCCTGGCTCGACTCCGGCGCGGCGACCCCGGAGAAGGTTTCCAAGATTCCTCAGCTCGAGGCGCAGCTCCGGCTACAGGCAAGGATCGCAGCGGCATTGCGCAAAACTCGTTTTGACAATGGCGCGCTGGAGATCGAGACGGTGGAGGCGCGCGCGGTGTCGCAGAACGGCAAGGTTACCGCGATCGAGGGGACGCAAAAGAATTCCGCCACCGACTTGATCGAGGATTTCATGATCGGCGCAAACAGCTCGGTGGCGAGATTTCTCGAGGCGCACCACGTCTCCTCGATCAGGCGAATCGTGCGCAGCCCGGAACGCTGGGAGAGGATCGTCGAGTTGGCAAAGCAATACGGCAGAAATCTTCCCGCCGCCCCGGACGCAATGGCGCTCCACGACTTTATGCTCGAGCGCAGAGCGTCTGATCCCGATCACTTCCCCGATCTCTCGCTGGCGGTAGTCAAGCTTCTTGGGCCGGGCGAATACATTCTTGACCAGCCCGGCGTTGAGGAGCCCGGGCACTTCGGGCTCGCGGTGCAGGACTACACACACTCGACCGCGCCCAACCGGCGCTACGCGGATCTGATTACTCAGCGCGTCCTGAAGGCGGTGCTCTCGAACGATCCCCCGCCCTACACCGACGACGAGCTGACAGCCATCGCCCGCAATTGCACGCTCAAGGAAGACGCCGCGCGCAAAGTGGAGAGGACGGTGCGCAAGATCGCCGCGGCGATTCTCTTCAGTGACCGGATCGGCCAGCGCTTCAAGGCGATCGTAACCGGCAAGAAGCCAAGCGGGACATTTGTGCGCGTGGTAAATCCGCCGGTGGAAGGGATGCTGGTGCGCGGCGGGCGCGGCGTCGACGTGGGTGATGAGATCGAGGTGGAGCTCCTCTCGACAAATCCGAAGAAGGGTTTCATAGATTTCGGGAGGATGGGAGACACGCCCACGCCGAATCCGCCGGGAAAACGATGACAACAAATGAGATTCCGTCGCGAGCGGACACACTCGCCCTCATGCACGAATACACGCAAAGCGAATCCCTACGGAAGCACATGCTGGCGGTGGAAGGCGCGATGCGCGCCTACGCGCAAAAGTTCGGCGAGGACGTGGAGCGCTGGGGAATCACCGGGCTCATTCACGACTTCGACTACGAGCGCTTCCCGAACAACGCCCATTCGCCGACCGATGAGCATCCGTCGGAGGGGGTGAGAGTTCTACGCTCCAAGGGCTATCCCGAGGAGATTCTGCAGGCGATCCTGGGCCACGCACAGTACACGAACACGCCGCGCGAATCGAAGATGGCGAAGACTCTTTTCGCCGTCGACGAGCTGACCGGCCTGATCACGGCGACGGCCCTGGTCCGTCCGACCAAGAGCGTCCACGAAGTCGACGCCAGGTCTGTGCGCAAGAAAATGAAGGACAAAGCCTTTGCGCGCGGCGTCAACCGGGAAGACGTGGTGAACGGCGCGAACGAGCTGGGTGTCGATCTCGACGAGCACATATCGTTCGTCATCGCCTCTATGCAGGCGCGCTCGGCCGATCTCGGCCTGGCGGGATCGTAGCGCTGTGACAGCCGCGCATCTTACGCATCATCGCGCTTATTAGGCGCGCGCTTCGTCGGCATCTCTTTACTGGGTCGGCGAGGGTGTCCTCTTCGGCCGCACACTCGCTCTGACGCGGCCTGCGAGGACACCCTCACCTCCCTGCATAGATCCGTAACTGCGCGCGCCTGGCGGCGCGTGATGCGAGGCATTAGTGCGGTTTTCGCGCATGCTCCCCACCGGCCGTCTCGACGCTCACCGCGCTGCCTTGGGAGCGCGACGTGGTTTGAGCGAGGCGAAGCTTCGACTCGACCTTCAATCGCGTCGCGGCGATTGAGGTGGAGCGGGCGTTTCACAACGCGTGGGAGGGAAGTCGGAGGGGGTCCTCGTAGGCGACAACCCACGAGCGACCGGTAACCGGTGACGCCGCCTGCGGAGCGAACGGTTGATCAGCTGCGCAAAGACTTACGTGGAGCGCCGACGAGCGAGAGCCTGGAGCCGAAGAGGACCCCCTCCGACGTACCGACGTGCCTAGATCTATAACGCCAGGCGCTCAAACCTCACTCCATTGCGAAGACGCGATTGAAGATCACGTCGAACGCGAAGCTCTTGGGCTTGGTTTTCTGCTCCATAATGTCAGCGATGCGCTCGAGACGGGCGGGAATCCCCATGATTTTTTCCTGCGCCATCCGCCCGAGATCATTCAGCCCGTTCATCGTGTCGATGGACCAGTACTTGATCAGTTCGTCGACGATCCGGAGATAATCGCGCGGTCCGTAAATGCCCGCCCGTCGCACGACATCCGCGAGCTCGCGGAAATGCGGCATGTTGACACCGGGCATGTCGATCGCCGGCATGATCTTGGCGGCCGCGACCAGGCCCTGGTTCGGATCCCTCTCCATCACCGCCTTGAATACGGAGCGGTAGAAGGTGTAGTGGCGGGCTTCTTCCTTAGCGACGTTCTGCAGCACTGTTCCGATCGTCGGCTCGTACTGTGAGGCGAACTTGCCGGTGTTGGCGTGCGAGACCTGCGTCGCCCTCTCCTGGAGAGAGGTGTACACGAAGACGCGATAGGGATCGCGATCCCACTCGGGCTCGAAGCCCGCCTTGATGTAATCGAACTGCATCTTCTCGATCACGACGGGATCGAACACGCCCGCATCTCTCGTGTAGTCGTGCAGAATTGCGCCGTGCCGGTCCTCCTCCGCCGTCCAGAGGTTGTTCCATTTCGCCCAGATGCTGTCGGTGCCGAGGTAAACCGCGAGGAGACGATGGAAGTGAGGCAGTCCCTCTTCGGTGAGAAGATTGAGCGCCAGTGCTACACGCGCCGGGTCGCTTATGCCTCGCGCGCGTTCTTTCAGTGCCTTGAGGTGGCGATCAGGGTCCTCTCCCGGCGGCGGCTCCAGCAGCTCCGCAGGGAACCAAAGCACACGTTTGGCTTCGTGCGCCGCCATCAACTCCACCACCACGGGCTCGAGGTCAGCGAGCACCTCGATCTTCGACAGCGTCTCTTCTTCTACTGGATTCACTCGCGACCTCTGACAGGATTAACGACGCGGCGACACCCCGCCGCCTGCGGCGGAGTCGTAGAAGCTACCCAAACACCTCGCCGCGCGCGCCCTGGCCGGGCTCCAGCGGCACTCCCTTTTAACATAAGCCTCACACAAGTGGGAGAAAAGTAGAAATCCACAATTTCGGCTGGGGAGGCAGTTAGTTCGTCCTCGCCCGAAAATTGCGGCCTGACGCTTGCGCATCAGGATAACTTCACCCAGACACGGTCCGCGCACGGATATTCCACCGCTCGCAGGATGGATTTCCACCGGCCCATGACTGACAAACTCGATAATCGCGGCAGGAGATGGATAATGGCAGACCAGGCCGACAACAAAGGGGACAGGATGGACGAGCGAAGCATGCGCAGCAGCGGAGTGGGAGGCGGCAGTGGAACGATCAGCGGGACGAGAGGAGAGAGCGGAGCGGATACACGCAATGCCGGCGGTGTGAGTCGCAAGACTCCCCGCGGATTCGCGGCGATGGATCCTCAAGCGCAGCGCGCAATCGCGGCGAAAGGTGGGCGCGCCGCCCACCAGAAAGGAACCGCGCACGAATTCACAAGCGAAGAGGCCAGAATCGCGGGAAGAAAGGGTGGTGAAGCATCCCGCGGCGGTCGCCGGTCGAGCGAAGCGGGCAACAACAACAACAACTGACGAAGCCGGACGGAAGCGAACGAGGCGCGGATCTCTCCGTGCCTCTTCGTTTTTTCGGGACCGAATCCAGAGCGCCGAGACAAATTCTCTGGTCGGTATTTGAGGCTGCCCCAGGCGAATTCTCAGCACCGAATTTCAGGCCCCGGACGAATTATCGGGACTGAGTCGGGACGCTTTTTCAGACCAATTCAGAATGCCAGGACCAAAATGAATTGCAGGGGGAATTTTGAGGTGTTCGGCCCCTTAGTTGCATCCACATGTTTCTGGTAGAGAAAGCCCGCTCGTTACTCCTCCCAGCCGTAAAATGATGGACCCCGGGCCACAACCCACCGCCGATGACCTCCGCGAGTTTTCGCGCCAAGCGCGCGACGCCGGAAGGAGTCCCCGAAATCAACTGGCAACGACGGAGATCGCGGACGCCCCGCTGAGGCGGGACGAGCGCGAGGACCTGATATCGGCCTTCGAAGAGCTTCGCCTCGCCGACGAAGAGCTCCGGGCGCAGAGCGAGGCGCTTGCTGCCACCAGTAACGAGCTCGATCGAGAGCGCCGCAAGTCTCGCGAGCTGTTCGATTTCGCGCCCGAGGCATATCTGATCACCGATCTCTACGGAACGATATGCGACGCGAATGTCGCCGCGGGGCGCCTGCTCGGTCTCGACCCGAAATTTCTCGTCGGAAAGCTGCTGCCGTCCTTCTTTGAAGAATCGGCCCGGAAGCAATACCCTGAACAACTGGACCTGCTCTGCGACCGGGACCGGCTCGACGATTGGGAGATGTGGCTTCATCCGCGACGCGGGGCGACGGCCAGAGTCTCGGCCTCGATCTCCCGATCGTCGAGAAACTATCTGGCCGCTGAATATCGCTGGATCATCCACGACGTCAGCGCCAGACGACAAGCAGAGGAAGCGATTCGTGAAGAGAAGCGCGAGCTCGAGCTGCGAGTCAGATCCGGAACCGTGCAGCTCGCCGCGGCGCAACGCATCAAGGACGACCTCCTGGTTAGCGAGCGCAAGGCGCGTGAGGAGGCGGAGGAAGCCAACCGCGCGAAATCCGAATTCCTCGCTTTGTTGAGTCACGAATTCCGGACGCCGCTACAGGCGATATTCGGATACACCGAGTTGCTCGAGCGGGAGATTCACGGCCCGCTCACCCAGGCGCAGCGGCGCGATCTCGAGCGGATTCAACAGAGCCAGCAGCTTCTGCTTGGATTGATCACGGCGATACTCGACTTCGCCCGGATCGAAAGCGGGCAGGCGATCGAGATGGACCTGGTTCCGACTGCATTGAACGAGATTCTGCTCAACATGGAAGGATTGGTCGGTTCTCAGCTCGAGACGAAAGAGCTGAGGTACCAGTATCGCTGCAGCAACGCGTCTATCGCCGCGCGAGCGGACGCGGCGAAGGTGCAGCAGATCGTTCTGAATCTCCTCGCCAACGCGATAAAGTTCACGCCTTTCGGTGGCAGCGTTTCGCTCGAGTGCGAATCCGAGCCGGATGCCGTCGCGATTCACGTCATCGACAGCGGGATTGGAATCCCCCTCGAAAAGCTGGAAGCGGTGTTCCAGCCGTTCGTTCAGATTCGGCCAAGGGAGGCCTTGAGCAACGGCACCGGACTCGGACTGGCGATCAGCCGCAGACTCGCCAACGCCATGGGCGGCTCACTCACCGCGATGAGTGATCTGGGCAAGGGCTCTGCCTTCACTCTGCGGCTCCAGAAGGCTTGAAACGGCGAACCTTTCGCCGTGACGCAGGGACCGCTTAGGACGCCGCCGAGGCAGCGGTCGCTGCCACAGGGCCGTTCGCAGAACATTGTTCGAGCATGTCCACCAGTTCGTGCATCGTCGTAAGCCCGCGATCCCGCGCGTAATACTTTCGGATCTCCTTGTATCGATCCGCCCTGGGCAAAAGCAGCCCCTGCTCCAGCACCCATTTCTGTAGCGGACTCGGGCGCGGCCCCCACCAGCCGCAATCCTGGAATTTGTTGTTCAACAGGATCACGATCGGGATCGATCGCGATTTTCCTGTCAGATGGGTGTCCATGATGTCCAGGTTCTGATCGCGCGCGAGAATCCGCATGTCCATGTTGCTCACCGACTCGGCGAGTTTGGCGACGATCGGAACGATGTTCACCGAATCGCCGCACCAGTCTTCGCTCAGCACCAGCATTTGCCAGTGTCCCCCGATTGCCTCGACGCGCGCGGATATCTCGAGCGGGATGACTACGTGGTGCGTGATCCCGTCCCACATCGCCTGTTCCTTGATCGGACGGGCCATGAACTCGCCGAAGGTTTCTCCGGCGCAGTAACGTGCTTTGGTTATCATCGGATTTTCAATCTAACGGAGCATGTCGACGTGAATGATTCCATCCTCCTCGTACGGATCGGAGACGGTCCTGAATCCGAGGCCGAGATAGAAATCCTCGAGCCGGCGCTGCGCCGCGATCCTGACGGGCTGGCCGGGCGCCAGCGAGTCGAAACGTCGCAAGGCTTCAGCCATCAATGCTCTGCCCTTGCCGGTTCCCCGCACATCTGGCGCAGTGACAACTCGTCCAATGGATCCTTCATCGTAGCGCACTCCCGGTTCGAAGATGCGCGCGTACGCCACGAGTGCTCGCCCGCTCGAGCGTTCTTCCCAACCGAGCAAATGCCAGGCGTTGGGATCGCGTCCGTCGGAGTCGGGATAAGGGCAGTTCTGCTCGACTATGAAAACCGCTTCGCGGAGCCGCACGACGGCGTAGAGATCGGCCGGCGTCAGCTCGTTGAAGCCGGACCACTGCCAGAAAAAATCGTCCGAGTCGCTCGAGGTAATGGCGGGATTCGACGCGGCGCGAGCGCTTGTCTTACCCATTGCCTGTGCCTATTCTGAGCCCTTGAACCGTCTTCATTCGGATAAAATTAACATGCAAAGAAGCACGTTCGGCCTTCTCGTCCCCGTAGTTCTGCTCACCGGATCGTGTTCGCCTCCGGCGCCCTCGGCCCGAGTCGAGCCGCGACCGAGCGCCGTTTCAGTCGTTTCCGATGTCACGCTTGGCCTCGCGCGCGATCCAGCCCTCGCTGCTGCCATCGGAGACATCTCGGCGTCGGAGATCCGGGCGACGGACTCGACGCTCGTTTCATTTGGCACGCGCCACACTATGAGCGATACGCTGAGCAACACCCGCGGAATCGGAGCGGCGCGCCGATATCTGTTCAACAAGCTGGAGGGCTACAGCAAGGCATGCGGCGGGTGTCTCCGCATCGAGTACGATCCGGCAATGATGGAGATGCGCGGTCATCCCCAGCGGCCAATGGTCAACGTCGTCAATGTGGTCGCATGGCTGCCGGGCCGCGACACCACGAGGGTGCTGGTGATGGGAGGCCATTACGATTCGTGCATCTGTGCGCGCAGTGATCTTGGGCCGCTGGCGCGATTCGAGGCGACACAGGACGCACCGGGCGCCGACGACGATGGAACCGGTACCTCCACCATCGTCGAGCTCGCGCGCGTTTTCTCGAAACATTTCCCGCGCGGCCTCGAAGCATCGGTCATCTTCGTCGCTTACTCCGGAGAGGAAGAGGGACTCTACGGCTCGACGCACCTCGCGCAGCGACTTCACGCTGCTGGTTACAAGATCGTCTCGGCATTTACGGACGACATCGTCGGCAACGTAGTAGCGGAAGATGGAAGCGTCGATTCGACGAGCGTCAGAATCTTTGGCGCCGAACCGGACAACGGACCGAGCAGAGAGCTGGCGCGTTACGCGTGGGCGACGGGAACGATCTACAATCCGTCGTTTCAGATTCTCCCCGTGTTCAGACTGGATCGCATCTCTCGCGGCGGAGACCACAGTCCCTACGTGAGTCTGGGTGATCCGGGCCTTCGCTTCACCGAGAGACTCGAGAACTACAAGCGCCAGCATCTGCCGACAGACGATTTCGCGCATGTGAACTTCGGTTATGTCGCGAATGTCGCCAGACTCAACGCATCTGTCGTGGGGACACTCGCCAACGCTCCGGCGCCACCGGCCGCGCTTGCTCGTCGCGACCAGGCATCGGGCGGGCAGAAGTGGATGATCACCTGGGGCCAAGTCCCGGGCGCGGGGGGTTACGAGGTTCTCTTCCGCCGAACGATGGCGCCGACCTATGAGAAGATCTATCAGGCCGGCTCCGCGGCGTCGTTTCTGCTTCCGGATCAGCTCGACGATGGTTGGGCGGCGGTTCGCTCCGTCGGCGCGAACGGGCACCGCTCGCTCACGAGCGCGGTCCCTCCGCCCTGCCCGACGCTCACGACACGGGCAGATTCCGTTGCCGCGGGCGACCTCATCAGGAACTGCATTCGCGCGCCGGGCCGCTAACAGCCAGCGCCCGGCGAACATAGAACAAGACGTTGTGCAGCGCTGATACAATCGTCTTTCTTGAGAAGATCAGCGGGCCCTGCGTAGCGCCGGCGCCGACACACTGTACCCTACCGTCGTCCTAATGAAGTCTTTCAACTCTTTTGCCGTTTTCTTTATCGTTGCGCTGGTCGCTTGCGGCCCGCCCCCTCAAGCCCGCGTCTCCGCAGCCGCACCGCCACCCCCGATCAAGTATGTGGCCCCCGAGCTCGGCCTCAACAATTCCGGACTGGATACCGCCCTCGCGGGCAAGCTCGATAAGATCGTCAAGACAGCGATCGAGGAAGCGGTCGCCCCCGGCGTAGCAATCGCCGTCGGACGCAACGGACACATCGCTTACATGAAGGGCTACGGCTACATCGACTGGAATCAGCCGGGTTCGCCGGCCGTCGACACCAACACGCTCTACGATCTTGCCTCGCTCACGAAGGTTATCGCGACGACGACGCTGGCCATGATTCTCGAGGAAGGCGGTCAGCTCGACATCAGCCGCACCGTGGTATCGTACCTCCCCGAGTTCAATTCACCGGAGAAGGCGCAGATCACGGTGAAGCAGATCCTTACACACAGCGGCGGACTCGAGGCGGGCGCGAATATCTACTCCACCGCACGCGGCCGCGACCAGTACCTCTATCAGATCAACGCCCGGCCGCTGGAGTACACCCCCGGCTCGAACATGATCTACAGCGACTGGGATATGATCCTGCTCCAGCTGGTGATGGAGCGAATCACCGGCAAAACTCTGGATGTCCTCGCCAACGAAAAGATCTTCAAGCCACTCGGCATGATCGACACGCAGTTCCAGCCGGCAATCGCGCTGCGTCCGCGCATCGCGCCGACGCAGGTCGACGAAGCGCGCGGCGGCCTCCTGTGGGGAACCGTGCACGATGAGAATGCGTGGGCGATGGGAGGCGTTGCGGGACACGCCGGACTCTTCTCCACCGCCAAGGATCTCGCGCTCTTCTCGATGATGATCCTGAACGGCGGCGAGGGAGCGAACGGAGTTCGCATCGTGAAACCGCCGACGATAGCGCGCTGGACGGCACGCCAGGGAAAGGAGTCGACACGCGCTCTCGGCTGGGATTCCCCAGAGGGAGGCTCGAGCGCGGGACAGTTCTTCTCGCCCTGGAGCTTCGGCCATACCGGATTCACCGGCACCTCGATCTGGATCGACCCCGAGAAGGATCTCTTCGTGGTAGTCCTTACCAACCGCGTTAATCCGACGCGCAACAACAACCGGCATGTCCAGCTGCGGCGGGATGTCGCGGACGCGGTTCAGCAGGCAGTACTCGGGGCGCGCATCGTCAACTGGGAAGCGCGATAGTCGCAGTGCGATAGATTTTCCGGCATGAGAATGCCGAAATCGTTCCGCCCCCCTTTAGCCACGCTCGGGTTTGCCCTTTCGCTGGTAGCGGCCCGGCAATCCAGTGCGCAGGCGCTCGAGCGGCTGTTCTATTACATCGATCGACAGGACAGCTACGAGAGTCTGCTAAAGAACATCGACCAGATCACCATACTCGGCCCTCAGGTCTACACCGTCGACAGCCTGGGTATCGTCTTCGGAGAGCTGGACTCGCGCGTCCTCGCGCTCGCCAAGGCGCACCGTGTCAAAGTGATGCCGCTCGTCGTCAATGAGGCCTTCAACCAGCCGGCGCTGAGAAAGCTCCTCGCGGACAACGCTGCACGGGGACGCGCCACGAGGAGTCTGGTACAGCTTTGCCGACAGAATGGTTTTTGGGGAATCCAGTTCGACATCGAGAACGTCAACATCCAGGATCGCGACCTTCTCACGACTTGGTACCGTGAGACCGCGAACGCGCTGCACCGCGGCGGCTTCACGCTCAGCATTGCCGTCGTACATCGCACCGAAGACAACGCCGGTCCCACGGCCTACCATCGATTTCTTCAGGACAGCTGGCGTGCTGGCTACGATCTCACCGCACTGGGGCAGGCCGGAGACTTCATCTCGCTCATGACTTACAGCGAGAATACACGCCGCACGCCACCCGGTCCGGTGGCGAGCCTGCAGTGGATGCGCGAGAACATCGACTATTTCCTCAGATATGTCCCACGCGAGAAGCTGTCACTGGGAATTCCGACGTACGGCGATCATTGGTTCGCACGAGAAGATCGCACCATTCCCGAGCGCGCCAGGTCGTGGAGCGAGACGGTTGGCTGGACGTGGGGATCGAGCATCGCGGAGCGGCATGGTGCCGCCATGCAGTGGGACAGCGTCGCGGGAGTGCCCTACGCCTATTTCTCGAACGGCGGCGTGTACGAATGGGTCTTTCTCGAGAATGCGCGCAGCTTCAAAGAGAAGCTGAATCTCGCGCGCACGTACCGCTTGCGCGGCTTCTCGGTGTGGGTGCTTGGCCCTGAAGATCCCGCGATCTGGGACATCCTCAAGTCAGAGCCGAGGCCCTGAACGCCGCGAAGCACGCGAGCATCATACGAACGTAGAGCGTAAATTTATCGGGTGACCTCTCCTTCTCACTGATGGCAGCTTCCAGGGAACGAGTCCCCTTAGTAATCGTCGAGTACGACGAAATCGCCCGCACGATCGCCCGGCGCATCGCCGACATCATCAAGGAACGGCGGCGAGAAGGTGGACACGCTGTGCTCGGGCTCGCCACCGGCAGCACGCCAATCGGCATCTATCGCGAGCTGATCAAGATGCACCGCGATGAAGACCTCGACTTTTCCGACGTCGTGACCTTCAATCTCGACGAGTACTACCCGATGAGGCCGGACAGCATCCACAGCTATCACCGGTTCATGCGGGAGAATCTCTTCAACCACATCAACGTGCGTCCGGAAAACATTCACATCCCGCGCGGCGACGTTCCGCGCGACGATGTGGATGTCGAATGCGAGGCGTACGAGGCCGCGATCAAGAAGGCAGGTGGAATCGATCTTCAGATCCTTGGCATCGGCAAGACTGGCCACATCGGCTTCAACGAACCCGGCTCGGGGTCGGATTCCCGGACTCGTCGCATCTCCCTGGACACCGTCACACGTCGTGACGCGGCCGGTGACTTCTTCGGCGAAGACAACGTCCCGACAGAAGCAATCACGATGGGCGTGGCGACGATCATGGAAGCGAAGGAGATCGCGCTCGTCGCCACAGGCGAGCATAAAGCCGCCATCATTCGGCGGGCGGTAGAGGGTGAGCCTGATCCCGATGTTGCCGCGACGTATTTGCAGCAGCACTCGAATGCGGTGTTTTACGTCGATTTCGCGGCGGCGGCGGACCTCACGCGCATTCGCACGCCGTGGGTAATCGGCGAGATGAAGTGGACGCGCGAGAAAGAGATCGATGCAGTCATCTGGTTGAGCGAGACCACTCAGAAGTCCGTCCTCAAGCTCGACGAGAACGACTACCGCGAACACCATCTAAGCTCGCTGCTCGCGCGCCACGGAAAGGCCGGACCGCTCAACGGTGAAGTGTTCAACGCCTTGATTGCGAAAATCCGCGGACGAAGCAAGCTCCCGTCCGGCAAGCGTGTGGTCGTGTTCTCACCACATCCGGACGACGACGTCATCTCGATGGGCGGAATGCTCAACAAGCTGCACCAGAATAAGAACGACATTCTCGTCGCCTATATGACATCGGGGAACATCGCCGTGTTCGACCACGAGGTGCGTCGCTACGCGGATTTTCTCCGGCGCTTCGGAAACGACTTCGACCTCAACGACTCGACCGCGGGTGCGCTGATCGAGGAGGTGGAAGAATTCCTCGACTCGAAGGAGCTGGGCGAGATCGACGCCTTCCCCGTGCAGGTGATGAAGCGCGCGATCCGCGAGGCCGAAGCAGTCTCCGGCATCGAAACATTCGGGATGAAGCGAGAGCAGGCGCGCTTCCTGAACCTGCCTTTCTATCAAACCGGCAAGGTCAAAAAGGATCCCATCCGCCCCGAGGATGTGCGGATCGTTCTGGATCTACTCGAGGAGCGGAAGCCGGAGCTGGTGTTCGTCGCCGGCGATCTCTCCGATCCCCACGGCACGCACAGGATGTGTCTCGAGGCGATACAGGGAGCACTCGCCCAGTACTCGGGCGCGCCACCGGAAGTGTGGTACTATCGCGGCGCCTGGCAGGAGTGGGAGATAGCCGAGGCCGACGTGCTGGTCCCGTTGTCGGAGGACGAGTTGCGGGCGAAGAAGATGGCGATCTTCAAGCACCAGAGTCAGAAGGATCGCGCTCCCTTCCCGGGCCAGGACGACCGGGAGTTCTGGCAGCGCGTCGAGGAGCGGAATCGTAACACCGCGCAGCGGGTCGACCGGCTCGGCCTCCCCGAATATTTCGCGATGGAGGCGTACGTCGTTCGACGCGGGGGTGCGCCGATCGAATCGGAAATGGTCGCGACGAGTTCGCTCGCCGAGAGAGAGACCGTGCGCCCGAGAGCTATAACGGCCAAAGCCGCGCGCTGAGTTCTTCAGTTCCCAGCGTTGGAATTGGTGCCGGTACGTCGGAGGGGGCCCTCTTCGGCTCCAGGCTCTCGCTCGTCGTCGCCAAGTTCAGTCAGTGGGAATCCGACCAACGTGTCGCTCTGCCGGCTGCGTCACCACTCTAGCGGTCGCTCGTGGGTTGTCGCCTACGAGGACCCCCTCCGACTTCCCTCTGAGTCCAACGCGGGCTCATATCTCATTGTCGCGCCTTCACGAGCTAATCCAGATCGATCGCGCGGCCCTTCTTCGCGAGCGCGGAAGCGCGCCGAGCGAAGCTCGGCTCGCCCGTGAGAAGGGGGACGAGGCGCCGGCTTACGAAGCAAGATCTGCAACCCACACCGCGGCGCGAAGCGCCGCTGCAGTTACGGATCTATGCAGGGAGGTGAGGGTGTCCTCGCAGGCCGCGTCAAGCGAGCGACCAAGGAGACCCGCGACTGAGCGGAGCGAAGGAGCGCAGTTAGGGGCTCCGCCAGAGCGAGTGTGCGGCCGGAGAGGACACCCTCGCCGACCACAGGCAGACATGCCAATCGAAGCGCGCGCGCTCAGACCTTGAGTATGATCTTGCGCCGGTAGAGAACGAGCAGAATCCCGTACCAGAGCAGCACGAACGTGATCGCGAACGCAAGTGACGCGACACGTTCGGGAAGCCACGGCAGAAACACCGACTGGTAAATGGCATCCTGGAGCGCCGTGGACTTGCCGTTGTAGTTCACGTGCCAGAGCGTGTAGATAAGTCTCGCCATCACGCCCGAACCCACGAACGCAACGATCGGGTTCACACCGAAGACCACGAACGGCTTCGTCCACCACTTCACGTTCACGTAATCGACGATCCACATGACCGTCGCCAGCGTAACGCACGCCATACCCGCGGTGAAAATCACGTACGAGCTTGTCCACAGATTCTTGTTGATCGGAAACGACCAGTTCCACATCAGGCCGACCACCATCCCGATCGCTCCCGCCGCGAAGAGTC
Organism: Gemmatimonadaceae bacterium; assembly: GCA_036390715.1. Lineage (GTDB taxonomy): Bacteria > Gemmatimonadota > Gemmatimonadetes > Gemmatimonadales > Gemmatimonadaceae > UBA4720. Next base: position 21,184 of record DASWBG010000011.1, on the reverse strand, counting down.
CGCTAATGCGCTCGAGCAGTGGCTTCTCCTTTAACGCAATCCACCGCCCCGCGATGACACCCAGCATCGCCGTCGCGATCGCCGGGATCGTGGACATAGGACCCTCGGGGTCGAACGTCACACTGCCGATCCACGTGTGATTCGTTCCCAGGATCAGTCGATCGAGATACGCAGCGAGATTTCTGTCCTTGGTGTGAAGCAGTGACGCGCCGATCGCGTTTTCACCCGGAACCGGGATCAACGTCATCGCAAACCAGTAGCCGAGCAGCAGCGTGGCGATGATGATGACCTGCTGCTTGAGCGTCGTCTTGAGAGTCAGCAGCCCCGCGCAGATGTACACTATCGCGATCCTCGGCAGCACCCCGAGAATACGGACGTGCTCGATCCGGAAGATGATCCGTTGCCACGCGGTCGCGTTGGGAAGCGAGTCGATCGTTCCCCACTGGTAGAACGGGAACATCGCCATCGCGAAGCCAAGCAGGTAGATGATGATTCCGCGCCGGAGGATCTGCTTGACGAGAGCGGCATTGTCGTCGCCACGCGCACGCCGCGCCGACATCGACAGGTAGGTCGTGATGCCGACGATGAAGAGGAAGAAGGGAAAGATCAGATCCGTGGGCGTCCAGCCATCCCACGCGGCATGCTCGAGCGGCGGAAAGATCGCGCTCCAGGTGCCGGGATCGTTCACCAACAGCATGCCCGCAATCGTGATACCGCGAAAGACATCCAGCGAGATCAGACGCTCGCGCGGTGCCGATGATGCGACGGCCGAGGTCGTCGCGTCGTAGCGCGTTGAAACCGTGCGCGGTGCCGCGGCTGTGCTCATACGTCCCCTGAGTACTGAGTAATGGTAGCTGCTACTATATATACATATACGAGCGGCCCCGGCGTCGCGTTACCGACTTTCATTGCCCCCACACGTCGATGACATCTGATCCACTGAGCGATGCGCGTATCGTAGACTCGTGGCGCAAGAATGCGTCGCCCTGGACCGCCGCAGTCAGGGAGAATCAGATCGCGAGCCGCACGCTCGTCACGAATAAAGCGATCGTCGATGCGGTGCTGAGCCGGTCACCACAAACTGTGCTCGACATCGGATGCGGAGAGGGCTGGCTCGCGCGCTCACTTTCGGAACACGGCATCCGCGCAATTGGCGTCGACGCCGTCCCCGCGCTCATCGAGCAGGCGAGGAAGGCTGGTGGCGGAGAGTTCAGGGTGGCGTCTTACGAGGACATCGCCGCCGGTAGCCTCGATGTCAGCGTTGATCTCGTCGTCGCCAATTTCTCACTGATCGGCAAGGAATCAGTTGAGAACGTGATACGACGCACGCCGTCGCTCCTCAATCCCGGCGGATCTCTCGTCATTCAGACGCTCCACCCGGTCGCATCGTGTGGCGACGAGTCGTACTCGGACGGATGGCGCATGGGCTCGTGGGCTGGATTCAGCGAAGAGTTCTCGGACCCCGCGCCCTGGTATTTCCGAACGATGGAAGGCTGGGAGCACCTTCTCGCCGACAGCGGATTTCGAATTCTGGAAACGCGCGAGCCTGTCCATCCGGAGACCGGCAAGCCAGCGTCGGTAATTTTCATCGCCGAGTAAAGTCAAGCGTGATTCCGTCTTGCCCGGTCGAGCGCCCGTCTGTAACGTAGGGCACTTGTCACCGGCAAGGCCCCATCACACTGGGGACCACGCGACTCGGAGATCTTCTGATGATCCTCACTATCCTCCGCCGCGGTGCACTCCTCCTGGTGCTCGCGATCGTCTCACCCTTCGCCCTGGCCGCACAGCAGGCCACCGGAACCGTCAGCGGACGCGTAACCGACGCATCAGTCGGACGAGGTCTGCCCGACGTCGCAGTGCTTGTCACCGGCAGCCGCCTCGGCACACTGACAGGTCCGAATGGCGAGTACACCATCAGCGGCATACCAGTCGGCGCCCGCACGCTGACGATTCGGCGCATCGGATACCAGCCGACCACGCAAACCGTCACCGTTGTTCCCGGCGCGACTGCGACCGCCGACGTCGCACTCCACGTGAGCGCCGTGAACCTCAGCGAAGTCGTCGTTACGGGAACCGGTACGGCTACCGAGAAGCGCAAGGTCGGAACGAACATCGCCACTATCGATTCATCGCTGATCAGCAGAGCTCAGGCAACCACGGTCGATCAAGCGATGCAGGGAAAGATTCCTGGCGCGCAGATCACTCAGAACTCCGGCAGCCCCGGCGGCGGCGGAATCTCGGTGCGCCTCCGTGGCGTCAACTCATTCATCTCCGGCTCGGACCCGCTCTACATCGTCGATGGAGTGATCGTCGACAACGAGTCCGGTCAGCTCGCCGACCTCGGAGGCCGCTCCAACCCGCAGAACCGGCTCGCCGATCTCAATCCTGACGACATCGAGCACATCGAGATCATTCGCGGTGCGGCCGCGGCGGCGCTTTACGGTTCGCGCGCCAACAACGGCGTCGTGCAGATCTTCACCAAACGGGGAACCAGCGGAAAGCCCCGCTTCACATCGACGACCCGGTGGGGCACCAGTCAGTTACGCGAGCAGCAGCCGTTCAACTTCTACCCCTTCGATGTCAACGGACTGCCGATTACGCGGTTCAATTATCAGGACGACATCTTCCATCGCGCTCCGTCGTGGGAGCAGGACGTCACCGTCGAAGGCGGCAATGATCAAACCCGCTACTTCATGAGCGGCAACTTCGCCAACGAAGATGGTATCATGCGCTCGACATCTTCACGGCGCACCGGAGCGCGCGTCAATCTCCAGCAGCAGCTCGCTCCGACTCTCGTTGCCAACGTCACCTCGAACTACATCAACACCAACAACGAGATACAGGCGTTCGGCGAGCAGAATGACTACGGGATCATGGGCTCGCTCTTCTTCGCTCCCACCAACGTCGACTTCCGTCCCGTCAATGGTGTTTACCCGCTGCCACCCGCCCTGGGAACGAATCCATTGCTCGCCATCGACCGCATCCGCAATCCGCAATCGATCGAGCGCTTCATCGGCTCGACGAAGCTGACGTGGACGCCCCTCACCAACCTGCTGTTCGATTACACGATCGGTCTCGACAACGTCGGCTTCACACAAGACCAGTTCGTGCCGCGCAACGCCGTCCTCGGCACCGCGCCGCTCGCGACTGGCCGTGCCCAATCTGTCGCGGAGAATAACCGCATCGTCAACCAGGATGCGCTATCGAGCTATACCTGGAGACCAATTGGTTCTTTTGACATGCGGACGACGGCGGGGCTCAACTATACGTCGCAGAGAGTGCGCATCACCTCCGCCACTGCCAATGGCCTCGCTCCCGTTGGAGATCTGGTGAGTGCGGGCTCGGTCTTCTCGGCGGCTCAATCCGACGTTCAGCTGCGGACTCTCGGGTTCTACGGACAACACGAGCTCGCATTCAGGGACAAACTCTTTCTCAACGCCGCCGTTCGCTGGGATGCGTCATCGACGTTCGCTCCATCGGAGCGGTGGCAGGCATTCCCCAAGTTTTCCGCTTCCTATGTGATGATCGACAACAATCCGGGAGCCCTCAACAATCTTCGTCTCCGGAGCGCACTCGGATGGGCGGGGAGCCAGCCCGGCATCCTCAACGCCTACTCGCAGTTCATAACCTTCACTCAACTGCCCTTCGCTGGACGTCCCGGCTTCGTCAACGACGTCACGTTCGGCAACCCGGATCTCAAGAATGAACGTGCCCGCGAGTGGGAGCTCGGCGCCGACGTAGGTTTCCTCGGCGGACGCGTGTCGACCGAAGCGACGTATTACAATCGACTCGTTTCGGATCTGCTCTTCTTCCGTCCGCTGCCTACCAGCACCGGATTTTCCCGGCAGTTCTTCCCTATTGGCACGATGTCGAACAAAGGTGTCGAGCTGCTCCTCAGGACAACCAACGTCGACAACCCCAACTTGCAGTGGACGTCCACGATGACGTACGCCCACAACAAGAATCTGGTCGAGAGTCTCAACATTCAGGATTTCCAGTCGGCGGGCGGTTATCCGAACCGCATTCGGGCGGGCGAGCCGGCGGGAGTTTTCTACGGTTCATACGCGGCGCGCAATTGCCAAACGGGCGCGCTCCTTCTGGATTCGCTTGGCCGCTATCGTCGCAGCAATCAGACGGCGGACATGGGAGCTACTCTCGCTATTCGCGAGGCCTTGAGTGGAGGTACCTGCAACGACTCGCTCAACAAGGTAATCGGTGATCCCAACCCGAAGTGGATGGGCTCGTTCCTCAATGAGTTCACGCTGGCAAAGAAAGTCCGCATTCGTGCACTGCTCGACGGAGTATTCGGCAACAAGATCATGAATCTCTCCACACGCGCGCAGAATGCCGGCATCGCCAGCAACTCGAAGTCGTATGAGCGCGAGCTGCTTCCTTACGGCGATCCGCGCAAGCTTCCTCCGGGATTCAACGCGAGGACGCAGGGAATCTTCGAGTACTGGATAGAGGACGGCACCTTCGTCAAGCTGCGCGAGCTGAGCGCGAGCTACACGCTCGACGGGCTGGGGGTGCGGCGCTATTTCCGCGACGGCATCGACCTCACCCTTTCCGGACGCAATCTCGCCGTGTGGACCAACTACAGCGGCTACGATCCTGAGATCAACCTGTTCGGCACGAACGCCGGCGGCATAGGGTCGGTGCAGACAACCTCGGCCGATCGTGGCTTCGATTTCGGCGGCTACCCCATCCCCCGCGTCTGGCAGCTCAGCGCGCGGATCACTTTCTGACGCTCGGAGAATCTCACCAATGAAAATGATGAGACAGTGTCTGGGCGCCTTCGCCGCGATAACACTCGTGGCGTGTAACCTGGATCTTCAGAATCCGAATCAACCCACCGAAGGGCAGGTGACGAGCAGCCCCGACGGAGTCATCGCCCTGGCGACGGGACTCCAGGGCCGCTTCGCTCAGTCGTACGGCAACTACGCGTATATGGCCGGCCTCGTGACCGACGAGTTTGCTTCGACCACGGCTGCGCTCATTTCGATCAGCGACGCCGAGCAGGGCTCGGTGCCACCCGGAACCGGGATCGCGGAGAACGTGTTCAATTCGATTTACCGGACGGTTCGGACCGCGGACGATCTCCTCACGGGCGCGAACGCGCTAGCCGGGCAGTTTGACGCCGGAACGCGCAGCGGTCTGCGCGCCCTCGCATTCGCGATCAAGGCGGAATCGCTTGGTGAGGCATTGCAATCATACCAGCAGGTTCCGATCAACACGTTCGGCGTGACCGCGCCGACCTACGTCGCGCGCGCCGAGGCACTCGCGTTGGTTCGCACGCTTCTCGATTCGGCGGAAGCGGAGATAGCCGCTACTCCACCGAGCGCATTTTTCAACGCCAACATTTTGACGCCGGGCGTCAGCCTGCCGAACGTGATTCACCTCTTTCGTGCTCGCTACGCCAGGATGGGGGGCGATGACGCGACTGCAATCGCGGCCTCGAACCTGGTCGCTCGGTCGGGGCCCGTGGCGATGTCAGTTCTCACCTTCCCCGCCCCGGCTGTGAATTTCTACGCGAACGTCACTGGCGGAACGAACGGGATCGCACCGCGTCGCCAGTGGAGAACCTCGATGACAGGCGGAGATCAGCGGTTCACCTGGTTCGTCGTTCCGTCGACGACGGCGACCGGCCGCGTCGGCGCGCTCCTCGATCTGTGGAATCGCTACGCAAATCCGCAAGCATCACAGCCGGTCTATTTCCCCGACGAGGCGCTGCTTATCAAGGCTGAGGCGCTGGCGAACACGAATGTGCTGGCGCAGTCGCAGGCCGTTCTCGATTCGGTGCGAACCGACTGCACCGGCAACCGCGGGATCGACGATCCGAAGGCGTGTCTGGCGCCACTGGTTGGTGCGCTCACGCAGGCGCAACTCATTACAGAGATCTACAATCAGCGTCGTTACGAGCTGCTCGGCACGGGCTTGCGGTGGGAGGACTCGCGTCGCCGCAACCTGATTCGCGGTCCGGTAGCGGCACCCGGGGTTCCGCTCGACGGACAGCGCTGCTGGCTGCCCTACGCTCTCGGAGATCGAAACTCGAATCCCAACGTGCCTCCTGATCCGACGGAGTCCACGACGTTCCCCTCTGGCTGCACTTACTGACGAGGCCGCGAATAATGACGATGAAATCGATGGGTTTAATCGCCGCGTTGGCTCTCGTCGGCGCCGCGTGTGGAACCAAGGAAGCCCCAGGTCCGCTGGAGCCCGGTGGCCCGACGGGCCGCGTGCGGTTCGTGAATCTGGTCACCGATCCCGCTCGTGTTCCGGTGAATGCAATTCTGGAGAGCGTTCCTTTCGGGGTGAACCTGGGATATGGCGCGACGACGCCGGCGACGCTGCCATCACCGTCGAACGCGAATTATTCGGCGATTCTCAGCGGTGCGCGCTCACTTGTTCTGAAGAAGACCGCGGACACGACTGTAATAGTGGCTACGATCAGCTTCACCGTCGCGGACAACCTGGATTACACTGTGTACGCGACTGGTGGAACCGGCGGTGCGCCAGTGACAAACTTCGTCACGAGCGACGCGAACCCGGTTCCAACAGCGAGCCAGGTCGAAGTGCGGATCGTCAACATGAGTCCGTCGGCCGGCGCGTTAGATGTGTTCGTCACGGCTCCGAATGCAGATCTGTCGGCAGCGACTCCAACCGCAGCTGGCTTGGCCTACCAGGCCGCCTCACCCTATGTGGTATTCGTCCCAGCCACATATCAAGTACGTGCAGTGCCCGCTGGCACACTGCCCGCTGCCCGCGCAACGAGCGTGGTGGTCACTCTCAACAACGTCGCGCTGGCCGGCGGCACAGGCCGCACGGTGATAATCGCGGATCGCGCCGCCGGAGGTGCCCCGCTCACCGGGTTCGTGCTGACCGATCGCTAGGCCGGGGCGATCGCTAGCCGGCAACGCGCGGCGCGAAGCGCCGCTGCAGTTACAGATCTGCGCAGGGAGGTGAGGGTGTCCTCGTAGGCGCTTTGCAAAGCGAGCGCGAGGAGGAGACCCGCGACTGAGCGGAGCGAAGGAGCGCAGTTAGGGGCTCCGACCAAGCGAGCGTAGCGCCGGAGAGGACACCCTCACCGACCACGTACAGAGATGCCATTCGCAGCGCGCTCCGAAGCCGCGCCTAGTAGCTGGGACGAAGCGGCGGCGACCAGTCGGAAAGCCGCGCGTCACCGGTAACGGTGAGCTGGCGTACCCGCCCCGTGCGCTCATCCAGTATCCATATAGCTCTCGGATCCCCGATCGCGCCGAGCCGCCGCGTTATCGAGAGATGCCGCCCATCGGGCGCCCACGCTGGATCCTCATTCTCCCCTTCGTTCGTGAGCTGCGTCATCACGCGGTCCTTCACGCGTATCGTCCACACCTGGAAATCCCCGTTCTGCTGCTGGAACGCGATCTCATCGCCGGCGGGTGACCATTCCGCTCCCGTCCTATAGCTGCGCTTTCCGACGACGACCGGAGTAATCCGCTTCAACCCCGTGCCATTGACGTTCATGGTGTATAGCTGTGGCGTCAGCGGAAACGGCGACATGAAGACGATCTGCTTTCCATCCGGGCTGAAGCTCGGCGACGTCGTCTCGAATCCGGTTCGTCCGGCGAATGGCCTCGGCACCGAATCGTCACCGGCCGCACTGGCGATAACCAACTCCGCCGGAGAATCGCCGCCGCTCGCCCACACAATGTCCTTCCCATCCTTGGTATAGGCAGGAGTAATGTTGAGTCCGCGATTCGACGCGGCGAGAAGTCGCGGCTTCATCGTACGCAGGTCGACCTGCGCAATACGCGTCCCACGATCGTCCGCATCCGAGTACACGAGGTATCTCCCCGACGGGTGCCACGCCGGAGAGAGCGCCGCACCCACTGTCGGGATCGTGCGCTCATTCGCGCCATCGCTGTCCACGATCTTGAGCTGCTTACCGTCGATGAAGGCGATTCGCGTCGCCGAGATGCCGCGCGTGCCCGTGATCCAGCGCTCGATCTCATCGCTCACGACGTGAATCCCGAGGCGACGGTCGCGCTCGAGCGAATCACGCACGATCGAATCCTTGAGCGCGATCCGCGCGTACACCGAATCGAACCTGATGGTGTCCCTCGCGGCATTCGCGCGGAGCAGCGCATCGCGGCGATCGAGCTCGCTGGAAAGCGAGTCGCGTGCGGCTTGAGCGAGGCGAGCATTCGCGCGATCACGGGTGGTTTTTATTACGGCCGGCTTCGCCGCGGCCCGCGCCAGGCTGTCACGCACCAACGAATCTGCCGTCAGCGTTTGAATCGTCGCGTCCGCCCTTCTACCGAGTAGCGTCGAGAGAGAATCCTTGATCGCCGGCAACCGGTACGGTGGGACCTTCGGAAGCCGGAAATAGTCTTCCTGCCGAAGCCGACCGCGTGGCACGTCGTAGACCTCGACGTGCAATCCCGCTGTCGTCGGGCGCGCCCGCACCACGAAATTTGCGCGTGTCTGCGCGAGCGGAGCGAAGTTGATGTTTTTCTGACCGGGCCGCCAAATGTCATCCAGCGTCGCACTGTCGAGAATGAGCGGCTGCATGCGATCGCCGTAATCGAAGTCGCGCTGGATGATCGTGCGCGTCGAGTCGCCCGCGCTCGTGTCGATCTGCAGCACTACCACACCCGGCGGAATCTCCACGGGCTTCTGTGGCTTGGGCCTGCCCACGACTGGAGGCTGATTACGGATTTGGCCGTGCATCGACGAAGCGAGCGCCAAAAACGCCACCGCTCCGACGAGGAGCTTGCGATATCGATCGGTCATCAGCGGTTGAATCTATTGGATTCTGGATTCATACACCGCCTTCTCTTTGCCGATTCCCTGCCGGACAACGCAAAGCCGCGGAGGGAAAATTCCTCCGCGGCTTTACTCGATCGGGTCGTTCCTTAGCGCGTAATATGGAACTGAAACGGCATCTGCACGAGCTGCTGAACTTTCTTGCCCCCGATCTGCGCCGCCGAGAACCTCATACGTGGGAGCGCATCCTTCACGGCGGCGGTGAATTGTGAGTTGCTCGAACTAAGGATCTTTAGCGTGCCCGGCTCGTAGCGGCCGCTCTCGTTGACGACGAACTGCGTCAGGACCGTGCCCTCGACTCCGGACGACTTCAGATCTTCGGGATATACCGGGGCATCGCCGCCGATTTTCTCAACGGCCTTCTCGACCTGGAACTCCATGTAGGGGCCGTGCTCCGGGGCACCCGCATCCTTGCCGGTGTCCCCTTCCTTGCCGGTACCGCCCTTCACGCCATTCGAGGATCCACCAGCGACGCCTTTGCCGCTGAAGTCATTCTCGTTCGTGAGCGCCTTGGACAGGTCGACGGTCGGTATGGTGGTCGGAATGTTCACGGCCGGTGGAACGACCTTGAACCCCTGTGGCGGAGCTACCGGAGCTTCCTTTGGAAGCTGCGGAACATTGACCACCTTAGGGGTCGGCGGCTTTGGCTTCGGGGCTTCCTTCGGCGGCGGTGGCTCCTTCTTGGGCGGAGGCGGCACATCCTTCTTCACGGCCACGAAGTTGACCTTCGTTTCCACGTTGTCCTTCTTGCGCGTGCTCGCGCGGGCCGTGGCAAAAATCGCGAGGAAAATGATCAACGAGTGCAATATTATGCTGAAGATGGTCCCGCCTGGGGACCGTCCCTTCTTTTCGCGTTTGGATTCGAGTAGTTGCATTACCATGGAAGGCTCCCTGTTTAAATCGCACCTCCTTATAGAGCAAACATGCGGCCAAACTGCGCGTTTTTTTGGGGCAAAAAAAGGCGTTTTCTGGCACGAAACCCCGCGCCGAACCGCAGCCCTTAAATACAAGAAGAGCACAGACTTAGCTGTGCCCTTTCCACTGCGGAGCTCGAGACATACGGTTGACTATTTTCCGGCTGGTTTCTTCTTCGCTGGCGCCTTCGCCGGGGCGGCTTTTGGAGGGGTCGTTTTGGCCGGAACAACAGCTGAGCTGGGACGCCTTCTGGTAAGAATTCCGCATACCGATTCGAACGCGTTCTTGCCCGGGGTGCCCGGGTTCGGGCGGTCCCAGACCATGTGAGCCTGGTCTCTGACATCGACCTCGCCCTCATCACGCACCAACACGTTGTTTGCCGCGTAAACGGTGCTCCGCACCCTCTTGAGCCTTACCGGCGAGCAGCGGACATATGCACGCTCCACGAGGCGGGTGTACTGCTTCTTGTTCTCGAGAATCCGCGGTCTCGCGTAGTCCCAGCTGGTCACCGTGCTCCAAGTGCCGGGAGACTGAAGGGCGACGCTGGAGGTGTCGAAGATCACGGTGATGTCGCTGTCCTTGTACACCTGGCGCCATGGGGCCTGCTGGGCGCCCGCGAGACACGGAACTCCAAAGCACGCGACAAGTAAAAAGCGAACTGCGTAACGAATCATGAAATCTCCTTTGGTCGGGCGCTCACCTTACTTAGCCCCGGTTTGTAATCGGTGTGACAGCGCCACGAGCGAAACTGATAGGCTTGGATAATAAAACCCCGACCGGCGGCGCCGCCACTCTGCGGACACAATGAAATTCGGAATCTCCCGTGCCATCGGGCCGGCGGCGATGGTCGCGGCAGTGGGCGTTGCGTTCGTGCTGCTGGAGCACGAGCTCAAGTCGTATCACTACCGGGACTTGATGCGCCAGGTGTGGACCCTTCCCCATTCGCACCTCGCGCTCGCGCTGCTTCTGACTGCGGTAGCGTACGCAGTGCTACCCGGCTACGACGCGATTGCGCTCTCGTACGTCGATCATCCGCTTCCGATCCGCCGCATTGCGTTCGGATCCTTCATCGCCTACGCCTTGAGCCACAGCCTGGGCTTCCCGCTTCTGAGCGGCGGACCCGTCCGCTACCGGTTCTGGAGCGCCTGGGGATTGTCGACTTCGGAGATCGCCCAGGCGATCAGCTTTGCTGGAGCGACCTTCATCATCGGAATGATCGCCGTCGCCGGCTTCGTCTTCATCCTCGAGCCGACGTCGACGATCCAGCTGCTGCGATTGCCATTCAGCTCGCTCAAGCCGCTCGGCGCGCTTTGCCTGCTGTTGATTGCCGGATATCTCGCACTCAGCGCTACGCGCTACAAGACGTTCCGTCTCTTCGAATGGGAGTTTCCCGTTCCGTCGACGCGTCTGGCGCTCGCCCAGCTGCTGGTCGCGGTTGTGGATTGGACTGCCGCCGCCGCGGTGCTCTACGTGCTGCTGCCGCCCGGATACGGACTCTCCTTCCTTCCAGTGCTGGGCGTCTTTCTTCTCGCGCAATTCGCCGGAATTCTTAGTCACGTTCCGGGCGGACTTGGTGTGTTCGAGGCGATAGTCGTTCTGCTCCTCAAGCCGTACGTGCCAGCGGCTTCGATCGTGGGGTCGCTGCTCGCCTATCGCGCCATGTACTATCTGCTCCCGCTGGTAATCGCCCTCGCGTTCCTCATCGCCTTCGAGGTGCAGCGCCAGCGCGATCGCGTAGCGGGAGTGGCGACTCTTGCCGGCGGAATAGTCGGACGCTGGATGCCGACACTCCTTCCCCAGATTCTTAGCGTCACGACGTTCGTCGCGGGCGTCATCCTGATCGTTTCGGGCGCCACTCCCGCGGTGCGGAGTAGAGTGACGGCACTCGATTCCGTGCTCCCTCTGGGAGTCATCGAGCTCTCGCACTTCGCGGCAAGTCTTGCTGGCGCCGGACTCATAATTCTGGCGTGGGCGATCAGGCGCCGGCTCGACGCCGCCTACACTCTTACGATCGCGACGCTCGTGATCGGGATCGTCGCGTCGCTACTCAAGGGACTCGACTGGGAGGAGGCGGTCGCGCTCACGCTCGTGCTGGCAGCGTTGATTCCGTCGAGACGAGCTTTCTACCGGAGAGCCGCGATCACCAGCGAGCCGTTCAGCAACAGCTGGATCGCTGCCGTCATTGTGGTTGGCGTGGTGACGACCTGGCTGGCGTTCTTCTCCTACAGAAACATCGATTTCACCAGCCCGGTGTGGTGGGAGTTCAGCGGTTCGGGCGATGCTCCCCGCTCGTTACGCGCAATGATCGGAGTTCTTGGCGCGCTGATGCTGTTCGCCCTTTCCCGCAAGCTTCGTCACGCTGTGGCCGATCCCGAGCTTCCTACATTGCGTCAGCTCGACATCGCGGGGCGAATCGCCGCCGACTGCCCGGACACGATCGCCAATCTGGCGCTCCTTGGCGACAAGTCCCTGCTCTTCAGCGAGACGGGACGGAGCATGATCATGTACGGCGTGACCGGACGCAGCTGGATTGCCCTGGGCGACCCATTGGGCCACGAGAGCGAGCGCGCGGAACTCGCCTGGAAATTCCGACAGAGCGCCGACGAGCACGGTGGATGGCCGGTATTCTATGAAGTCAGCGCGAGGCATCTCCCTATATACATCGACCTGGGCCTCACGCTTTTCAAGCTGGGAGAAGAAGCGATCATACCTCTGCCCGAATTCTCGCTCGATGGGGGCGGTCGTAAGGCGCTGCGTCGCACGCGCAAGGATGCGGTGAAGGCAGGCGCCACCTTCGAGATGATTCCGCCGGAAGACACGCACGTTTTCCTTCCGGGACTCAAACAGATCTCTGACGAATGGCTCGCGACCAAGCACACGAAAGAGAAAGGTTTCTCGCTTGGTCGTTTCGACGAAAGGTATCTGAAGAGCTTTCCTGTCGCGTTGATTCGCATCGGTGACGCTGTGGTGGCGTTCGCCAACGTCTGGGTCGGCGCCGACCGTACGGAGATCTCGGTCGATCTCATGCGCTATACCTCGGTCGCGCCGCCCGGCGTGATGGAATTCCTGCTCATCGAGCTGATGCTCTGGGGCAAGGACAACGGCTATCAGCGATTCAACCTGGGAATGGCGCCCCTGTCGGGGATCGAGAACCGCAGTCTGGCTCCGCTCTGGAATCGCGTTGGGGCTCTTCTGTTCAGCCGTGGCGAGCCGTTTTACAACTTCCAGGGTCTTAGACTGTACAAGGAGAAGTTCGATCCGATATGGGAGCCGAGATACCTCGCATCGCCGGGCGGCCTGGTGCTGCCAAGAATTCTTACGAATGTCGCGTCGCTGATTTCGGGCGGGCTGGCCGGAGTTGTGTCAAAGTGAGGAACGTCGCGCTCATCGCGCTGATCATGCTCGGGTGCACGCCCGCACACTCGGCGTACATCCCGCGCGATCGGGAGCTCCTGCGCGAGCCTCTGTACTTCTATCCCGCCGCGGGAGTAGAGGGGCATCCAAGAGCGGGCGTTTTCTTCCTGGGCAATGACCTTGGATTCTGGCAGGCGCATCAGAAGCTCGCTGAGCGCCTCGCCTCACACGGCTATGCCGTGGTCGGATTCGATGTAAAGAAGTTTCTCGATCGACTTCCGGATTCCGCGCTTCTGCGCGACAGCGTCCTCGCGCACGATGTTCCACCCCTCATCAAGCGCTCGCTTCATGAGTTGGGAGCCGACCATCTGCCCATCGTCATCGCCGGACATTCTTTCGGTGCCGACATCGCGCTCTGGACGGAGGCAAACGCGCCCATCCCCGGCGTCGTCGGTGTGCTCGCTCTCGGTCCCACCAGGCGTGACCATCCCGCCATCACAATCAGGGATCAAATGAACTCGGGCGAGCCGACCGAGCCGGGCAGCTTCGCCGTCGATGAGCAGATCCGCAACACGCCGCCTAAGGTTCACATCGCCCTTATGCGCGGTGCGAGCGACAAGGAGCGAACGTCCGATCGCGGCTTCATCGCCGCAGGTGGCTCCCGAATATCCTACACCGTGATCCCATTCGCCTCGCACTCGCTCAGGTCGCTCATCATCGCGGGGCCAATGATCGAGCGCGCGCTCGATCATCTGGTGGCAACAGACTAGAGCGCGATTTTTCGCGGCCCGCGGGATTCTGTCCGCGATGTCGAGGTCGTGCAGCGACGAGCGACCTCGACTCTACTTCTACCTGCTTCCTCCGCCCGACGCGGCCACGGCTTTGTCGGCCTCGGCAGAAATCTCCCGCATTTCAATCGGGTTGATCGCACGGGCTATGGTGAGGATCGCTGCGAGCAGGGGTACCGCCACGAGCAGGCCGAGGAACCCGAACAATAGCGCCATCAGCGCCTGGATTCCGAGCGTGAGTGCGGGAGGGATGTTTACTCCACGCTTCATGAGTATAGGCACCAGCAGGTGGTTCTCCATGAACTGAATCACCAGATATCCGATCCCGACCACGAGCGCTTTGTGCGGCGAGTCGATGAACGCCATCGCGATCGCGGGGATCGCTGCGAAGATGGAGCCGATGATGGGAATGAACTTCAGGATTCCGGCGAGAATGCCGAGCGGCAACGCCGCTTTCACGTGGATCGCAAAGAGGAAGACGGTTGTTACCGCGCCGATCACGAGCATCGCGATCAGCTGAGTGACCAGCCAGCGCCTGAGCGTCGTGGCGAGGCTCGCGAGTGTCAGCGCCACTCGAGGGCGCTGGCGCGGTGGAAAGAGCTCCAGCATCCCGCCGTGGTAGAGCGCCGGATCCACGCCGATGTACGCCGCGATGAAGAGGACAAGCAGGAACGCGCCCGTCACCGCAAACGTAGAGGTCAGCATGCGGAGGAAGGAATTCTGGGCGCCGCGAAATTGTTTCGTGATCTCGCGGCGAAGGTTCCCGCCGGCCGCCACGGTGTCCGCGCGAGTCGCCGGTTTGCGGGCGACCGCGCCGGACGCAGGCACGGGCAGAGGTTCCGTAAGAGTCGAGTCCGTGACGACCTCGTCCAGTTCAATTGAATCCGCCTGAGTGGCCGCACGTTGAGCGGCGCCAGTTCGCAGAGTATCGCTGCTGCTCTCCTCATTGAATAGAATTCCGAGCACGCCGTTGGCCCGGTGCCCAAGCCAGGCGTCGATCTTGTCCATCGCTTCGGGGAGCCGATCCTGAAGCTCCTTTGATTGGGCGCGAAGAATCGGCGCCATTCCGACCGCACCGGCGGTCAGGAGACCAAGAAAGACCGTAAGGATTAAGGCGGCGCCAATGGAGCGCGGAATCCTTCGCTTCTCGAGCCAGTCGGTTCCCTGCGCGAGTGGAAGGCCGAACAGGACACCCAGAAAGAAGAGAAACACGACGGGGTGCGCGATCCAGAGCAGGCGCACGAGAACGTAGAAGCCGAAGATCAGCGCGAGAATGCGAAAGACATCCCGGGTCGGAAGCCGGATCGATTGGCGTGAATCCATGACTTGATGCTAAGCCAGACTTGTGCCCGCCGCGAGTTAGCTTCGAGTTGTGAGCGGCTTGATATTATCGCCGGTACGTCGGAGGGGTCACTCTTCGGCGGCTACGCTCGCTTGGTCGGAGCCCCCAACTACGCTCCCTCGCTCCGCTCAGTCGCGGGTCTCCTCCTCGCGCTCGCTTTGCAAAGCCGCCTACGAGCGCCCCCTCCGACTTCCCTCGAGATGTTGAACGCGCGACGCATCCTCCTCGCGACTCCGCGCAGCGGGCCGAGCGTAGCTCGGCATCGTCGTGCTTGCACGGGCGAACAGTTCTGCCGACGCGGGATTCGTGACTGCCGCGCAAAACCAACGGCCGCGCATTTTACAGATCTCGAGCGGGAGGCGAGGGGTGTCCTCGAAGGGGCACCCGCAGCAAGAGCCCGCCGTTTGGGCGCGCCAGCGCCCCAACGGCGGGCGTGCGAGGACACTGCCCCGCAGAGGACATCCCTCGCCGACCTCGCGTGATGGATGTTTAGAATGCGGGCGCAGCGGCGCGCGGCGACTTGACCGGTGCGTGCCGTGCGATAGGTTAAAACCCAACATGTCGCACGGAGCCGCGGCCTCTCAGCGAGACGCGGCTTTGTTTTTGATGTCAGCACCGAGAGGACGAATGCCCGCAACACCCGATGGACCGATCGCGATTTACTACGAGCACCCCGATTGGTTCAAACCCCTATTCGCCGAGCTGGATCGTCGAAGAATTCCTTACGCGCGAGTGGACGCCTCGGCCCATACGTATGACCCGGCCGAAAAACAGTCTCCGTATTCCTTGGTCTTCAACCGGGCAAGTCCGTCCGCTTATCTGCGCGGCCACGCGCAGGTAACATTTCACACCTTGAGCTGGTTACGGCACCTCGAGCGCATCGGTGTTCCCGTCGTCAACGGGTCCACCCCATATCAGATGGAGACATCCAAAGCGCTCCAGCTCGAGATCCTCGATGAGTTGGGACTTCCATACCCGAAGGCGAGGGTCATCAATGACGCGACGCTCGCGGCCCAAGTCGCGAAGGGTCTGCGCTTCCCCGTAGTGGTGAAAGCCAACATCGGTGGAAGCGGCGCCGGCATCACTCGATTCGATGACGCCGAGTCGCTGGCCGAGGCAGCGAGGACGGGAAGGATCGACCTTGGCCTCGATCGGGCCGCACTCGTCCAGGAATTGGCGCCGTTGCGCGACGGACACATCACGCGCGTCGAGGTCCTCGACGGAAAGTTCCTCTATGGCATCAACGTTTATCCGGCCGAGGATTCTTTCAATCTTTGCCCCGCCGACATCTGTCAGACAACCGACGGCCAGCAGCTCTCGCGCACCGCGTGCGCGGTCGATGCCCAGAAGAACGGAATGCGGGTGGAGGAATTCAAACCGTCGCGCGAGATAATCCGCGAGGTCGAGAGAATCGCCGCCCGGGTCGAGCTCGACGTCGGTGGAATCGAATATCTGATCGATGACCGCGATGGCCGTCACTACTTCTACGACATCAACGCGCTCTCGAATTTTGTCGCGGATGGGCTGAACGTGGTCGGATTCGATCCGTTCGAGCGACTCGTCGACTATCTGGCCGAGCGAGTCGCCAGCTCCTCGCTGGCGAGTGCGGAAGGAGTGAGGACAAGCGCGGCGAGAGCGTCGGCACCCGCAGGGGCGGCCTGATGCGGTACGGATACTGGCTCCCCGTCTTCGGCGGCTGGCTGCGCAATGTCCCCGACGAAGGCATGAGCGCGAACTGGGATTACGTGAAGCGCCTGGCACAACGCAGCGAGCAGATCGGCTATGACATCACGCTGATTGCCGAGCTGTTCATGAACGACATCAAGGGGATCGATGCGGATTCACTCGAGGCCTGGTCGACTGCCGCGGCGCTGGCGGCCGTAACCGAGAAGCTGGAGCTGATGGTCGCTGTGCGCCCGACTTTTCACGAGCCGGCGATTTTCGCCAAGCAGGCAGCGAACATCGATCACATCTCGGGCGGGCGTCTCGCCCTCAACGTCGTCTCGTCGTGGTGGAAGGACGAAGCGAGGCGTTACGGAATCAACTTCGAGGAGCACGATGACCGCTACGCGCGGACCGACGAATGGCTCCGCGTCGTGAACGGGACGTGGACCGAACCGCGCTTCAGCCACGCGGGCAGCCACTACAAAGTCGAAGAGACGATTCTCGAGCCAAAGCCGTTCCATCGGCCGAGGCCAACGATTTACGCCGGCGGTGAGAGTCCCGCCGCCAAGGAGCTGATATCGCGCGCGTGCGATGCATACGTGATGCACGGCGATCCGGCCGACAGGGTCGCCCCCAAGATCGCCGACATGCGGGCCCGTCGCGAAAAGATCGGGTTAGGCCCGATGCAATACGGCGTCGCCGCCTACGCTGTCGTTCGCGATACTGAGGAGGAGGCCCAGCAGGAGGTCGCGCGGATAACGAATGTGAAGCCGGGGACGCCTGGTTATCAGAACTACCAGGACTGGATCTCGCACACCGCACTCGAACAACAGGTGAGCCTGGAGGACTACTCCGTCTCCAATCGTGGATTGCGCGCGGGTCTCGTCGGTACGCCCGAGCGTGTCGCTGAGCGCATCAAGGATCTGGAATCAGTCGGCGTGGATCTGCTGCTGCTTCAGTTCAGTCCGCAGCTGGAAGAGATGGAAAGATTCTCGGAAGAGGTCATGCCGTTGGTCGAGGCTAGCGCCGCGGCTGTACGCTGAGTCAAGCAACGTTACGCCGAGCCAAACAACTCCCGCTGCCTGGCCTTGATAGACCGGTAACACTCGCATGCCACCTTTTCGAGGCCCGCACGATCGACCACTGTGATGTTACCGCGACCATGCGCGATGAGGCCCGCCCTCTCCAGAACCCCCATCGCCACCGTAACGCCCGGCCTCCTCACTCCCAGCATCTCGGCCAGGAATTCATGCGTTAGGTCGAACTGATTGCGGCCGACCCGGTCCTCCGACATCAAGAGCCAACGCGCGGCTCTTTGCTCGATGACATGGAGCCGGTTGCACGCCGCCGACTGCGATACGGTTTCGAACACGAATTGGCTGTAGCGATGCAGCAGCCGGTGGAGTCCCTCGTACTTCCGCGTCAGCTCGCTGAAATCACCAGTAGGGATGCGCCACGCCTCGCCAGTGATTTGGCCGACCGCCTTGAGCCACGACGAGGGCACTTCGTGAAAAACCGATAGGGGCACATATCCATCGTTTCCAATGGTCATTGCCTCGACCGTATCGCCGTCTTCCATTTCCGTGACTAGCGAGATCACGCAGTTGTCGGGGAAGTAAGCGTAGGAAATGGGCTCTCGCCGCCGAAAAACGATCTTCTGCGATTCGATTGTCACCGTTTCGCTGCGATCGAGCACCGCTTCCAGCTCTTTCGAGGAAAGGAGGTTCAGAATCTTGTTGCGAGTGCGGGTCGCCGCCGCCAGAGTCGGAGCCGGTGCTGCCTGAGGGGCGTGACTTGCCGCCTGGATCGTTGGAGCTGCCATTTCGAGCCGGAAACCCTCCCGGTTGGGACGTAGTGAGAGGTTTGGGGACCACGAAGATCTGTGGACCCGCCGCGATCGTGGTAGATACGACTGATTTTGCAAATACCGAACCGACGCCAGCTGACGACTGACTGGAGTGCCGGACCACCCGATTTTCAGGTCCGTGAACCGGCTATAGCGCCTCCAAATGGACGCCCGTTCAGATCCGGAGCGCCCTTCCGGACCGGTCCTGTCGGGTGTCAAAATCGCTCTCGACGACCTTGGGTTCCGTTGCCTTTCAGGTGTTATCTTCGAAGGGTCGAAACAGTCATTTAGACGGCCTGCCATCTATAGAGCAGCAGGAAGAGCGCCCCACCGGAAGACATGACTACACCTGCTGATCCACAGCTCAACGAGCGAAAATTCCGCTTCAAGGATGAGTGGCTGGTCGCGCTCGTGGGCACCATGCCGGGTGTCACCGCCGAGTTGATCAAACGGTGGCGCTTTCAGCAGAAGCCCTACGTTGCCCAGGCCCTCATCGACGGTGACGTCCTGTCGTTCAAGGAGATCGCTGAAGTCGTCAAGGAGGCCTTCAGAATCGACTACGTCGATCTGAATCCCAACGAAATCGACCGGAACGCGATGCAGATCCTTCCCGAGAAGCTTTGCCGGGAGCACAACGTCCTGCCGGTAAAGGTCGATAGCCGCATGGTCTGGCTCGCCATGGCCAATCCTCTCGATCAGGAAGCGATCCAACGCGTTAGCTGGGCGACCAGCCGCGAAGTAACGCCCCTTTTCTGCCCGCCAGGGCAGCTCGACAAGCTGGTCTCGGAGACGCTCCGCCCCGACGCCATGATCTACGGCCTGATCGAAAAGCTCGACCAGGCGGTCGGGGTCGAGCAGATCAAGGAGGAGGAGCAAAACGAAGCCGCGCTGCTGCGTGTGCACGCGCCGGTCATCAAGCTCGTCGACGCAATCATCGCCAACGCGATCAAGCTCCGCGCTTCCGACATCCACATCGAGCACGACGAGACGTCGACACTGGTACGATTCCGCATCGACGGCCTGCTCAAGAACATCATGGTGCTCCCGCGTTTCATCGGGGTCGGGCCCGTCGTCTCGCGTATCAAGATCATGTCCGACCTGGACGTGGCCGAGCGTTTCCGCCCCCAAGACGGCCGCGCGAAAGTGCGCGTTGGAGGAGAAGAAGTAGCGCTCCGCGTCTCGGTGCTTCCGACGCGCGTTGGCGAAAAGGTCGTGATGCGTCTTCTCAACGAGAAGTCGGTCCAGGTCTCGATGGCTACGCTCGGCTTCATGCCGGTGCTGCTCGAGAGATTCCAGGCGCTTCTAATGCGCGAGCAGGGGATTCTGCTCGTGACCGGGCCGACCGGCTCCGGAAAGACAACGACCCTCTACGCCGCGCTCAATACGCGCCGCGGCGAAGCGGTGAACATCGTCACCGTGGAGGACCCGGTCGAGTATCGACTGAGCGGCGTCAACCAGGTCCAGGTGAACGAAAAACAGGGCCTCACCTTCGCCGGCGTGCTGCGCTCCGTGCTGCGTCAGGATCCGGACGTGTTGCTCGTTGGAGAGATCCGCGACCAGGAGACCGCGAACATCGCGTTCCAGGCGGCGATGACAGGACACCTGGTGCTCTCGACGCTGCACACGAATGACGCGATCGGCGCGATCCCGCGACTGTCCAACATCGGCGTCGAGCCGTTCAGAGTCGCGGCCGGTCTCATCGGCGTCACCGCCCAGCGTCTCGTCCGCAGGGTATGTCCCCACTGCCGGTTCGAGGCACCGATCGAAGAGCTGCACCCGATGGTTCGCGCCGCGCAGCAGCGCGTCTACGGAACGGCGAGGCACGTCAAGGCGACCGGATGCGCGGAGTGCGGGTTCACTGGTTACACGGGACGCCTTCCGATCATCGAGTTCCTCGAGATCACGCCGGAGATCCGCGGCATGATCACGATCGGCAAGACTGCCGACGAAATCCGGGCGCACGCGCTGCGGACGAACGCGCTGCATACGTTCGACGCCGACGCGCTCTGGCACATCGCCGAAGGTGACACAACCGCTGAGGAAGTAATTCCCTACACCGAGTTCGAGCGTCGCCGGACGCCGCGCTCCAACACGCCGCGCGTATCCGCGGAGTACGTCCCCGAGCTCGATGCCGATGGAGTAGCGAAGCCATCGAGAGTCCTGCTGGCGGTCAGCGACAAAACGGATCGCGTCCGCTTCAACGACATCCTGGTGGAAGCCCGGTTCGCCGTGCAAATCGCCAACGATGGCGCAGCCGCGCTGGGTATTCTGGCGCAGGATCCGCCCGACGCGCTGGTCGTCGCACTCAAGCTTCCCATTCTCGACGGCCGGCAGGTCGTGCACGCGGCGCGCACGGTCGTCGGGCTGGTGGACATGCCGATCATCGTCGTCGCGCCGGCCGGCTCGGAGACCGAGACGAACGATCTCCTGTCGCAGGGTGTGGACGACGTCCTCCACGAGCCGATCGAT
>DASWBG010000010.1:0-1814 GCA_036390715.1 Gemmatimonadaceae bacterium | reverse complement strand
TGACACGCCATCTCGATGAGGTAGACGGTAAAGCTCACTTGGAACAGCGGCTGGTTCGTAAGAATGTTGTTTGCCGTAAGCGCAGCGTCGGAAAACGAAACCAGCCTGTTGCTGACGAAGCCTTGAGCGAAGACGCCGCCGCCGATCGTCATCAGAACCAAAACGCCGGCAGCCCTGGCAGTGACCTGCGGGTTGGGCCCGGCAACCCGCCGAGGAGCAGATGAATTGAGGCTCTCGGCGTGATCGACCTGCGGCTGAAGGACGGATCCGTGCGGCGTGTGCATGCGAGGCAATATCGCGCCTCGCACAGGTGCTGGCGACGCCATCGCGACGAACGGTGGATTCGTGCGGACGAACGGCGCCCGACGGCGTAGGCCAAAACGCTCGCACAGCCGCCCCGAGTTCAGGCGTCTGCCGCGCTGAGACCTTCTCCGCGTAGGCGATCGATGTCCTTCATCGGCGCGCTCCCGAAGAAGCGCCCGTACTCACGGGTGAATTGCGAAGCACTCGAGTAGCCGACGCGGCGGCCCGCCTGTCCTGCATCGAGCGTCGCGGTCAGCATGAGGCGCCGCGCCTGCTGCAGGCGAAGCGTCTTCTGATACTGCAGAGGGCTCAGGCCCGTCACCGCTTTGAATTGCCGGTGGAACGACGTGACGCTCAGATTCACGAGGTTCGCGAGTTTCTCGATGTTGACAGGCTGGTCGAAATTCGCCCGGAGCCACAACACCGCTTTCGCGACTCGTTGTACGCTCGAACCGGATTGACCGATCTGCGCAACGCGGGCGCCCATACGACTGCGCAGGACGCGGATCAGAATCTCGTCGAGCACGAGCGGTGCAAGGAGCTCAGCATCCACTGGCTGTGCCATTAGCCCTAGTAACCTCGTTGCCGCATCGATGATGTCCGCATCGGCGTCCCCGACATCCAGCGCGCGGGCGTCTCGCGGTTGCGGCAAACCGTGCGGAAACACTTTCAGAGCCAGCTCGGCGATCTTCTCCGCATCGAGATCGAGCATGAGCAGCAGATATGGTTCCGAGTAACTGGCCCGGGTGACTCGACCAGCCATTGGACGTCAATCGAGTAGACCGCCATCTGCCCCGCTTCGTAACCGTACGTCTCGCCGCCGATCGTCACGATCTTTGCGCCCTGGCCAACGAGGCACAGCGACGAGCGCTGCACGTAGTGCATCGGCTCCTGATTCGTGTGCGACACCCTGGCGACGCGCACACCAGGGATGCGGAGCTCGACGTTTCCATCGTAGGGGACGAGCGCGCCGATCAACTTCGCCAGCGTCGGAATGCCGGACCCCGTCAGCGTCGCACGCATCATTCACTCCTCAACGGCAATGTCACAGGGCATCATCTTCTATTTCATCTACTTCGCCCGCGCGGATGTCTCGGGTTCGAAATTGAGGGATGTCGACAGATCGCGATTCGAGTCGATCTGCGCTTGCAGATCGGCAACGCGCTGCTCCGCGGTGCCAATGGCGTCGGCGCCGGCGATGAAGCGTCGCGGCGGCGGTTGCTGCCTCGCGATTGTGATGAGAGCTTGTGCGAGCTTCGCCGGGTCGCCCGTTTGCCGGCCATTCTGGCCTTTCCAGAACTCCATCTGCTTCGCTCTGCGCTCGTCGTAATCCTCGATGGACGGCTCGGCGTAGTTCGTCGACTGCTCCGTCAGGAGTTCCGTCCGGAAGAACCCTGGATTGACGATCGTCGTGTTGATGCCGAACGGCGCCACCTCGGCATGAAGCGACTCCATCCAGCCTTCGAGGCCGAACTTCGACGCCGCGTACGCGGTACCGAACTCAAAGCCCG
>DASWBG010000009.1:0-17878 GCA_036390715.1 Gemmatimonadaceae bacterium | reverse complement strand
CCTTCGCTAATCGGATCGATCTATATGAAGAAACGCACCAAATGGACAGTCGCCGGCGCCATCGCTCTCGCGATCGTGATCATCGGCGTCACCAGCGCGATGAAAGGCCGCAACAAGGCGACCGAAGTCCGCATGGAGAAGGTTCAGAGGCGTGATCTCGTCGCTTCTGTGACAGCCAGCGGGCAAGTACAGCCTCACACCAAGGTCGACATCAGCGCCGACATAAGCGGACGCATCGTGCGCCTGGCAGTGAAAGAAGGCCAGATGGTGACACAGGGCCAGTTCCTTCTCGAAATCGACCCCTCGCAGTATCGGGCGAGCGTGGAAAGAGCGACCGCAGCCGTCGCCTCGGCGAGATCGCAAGCAGCACAGGCCAAGCCGGCTCTGCTCCAGGCGCAGCGTAACTTCGACCGTTTGATGGCGCTCAAGAAGGCCAATCCGACTCTCGTTTCTGACGAGCAGGTCGAACAGCTCAGAACGCAGGTCGACGTAAACCAGGCAACGATGGAGGCGGCGAACCACGCGATCGATCAGGCGACGGCGTCCTATCGGGACGCGCAATCGCTCCTTAGCAAGACGACCATCAGCGCTCCGATGAGCGGCCGGGTAACTCGTCTAAGCGTTGAGCAGGGCGAGACCGCGATCCAGGGTACGTTCAACAAGGACGCCGCAACGATGCTGACGATCAGCGACATGAGCGTCCTCGAGACAAAGGTGAAGGTGGATGAGACCGATGTCTCGCGCATCAAAGTCGGCGACTCGACTGTGGTGCAGCTCGATGCTTTCCCGGACACGACTTTCGTCGGTCGTGTCTCCGAGATCTCGAACAGCTCGGTAAAGGGTGCGAGCACCGGTGGTACTGGAGGCTCGACCGACCAGGCTATCGACTACGAAGTAACGATTCAGCTGATCAACGCTCCGCCAGACACGCGTCCCGATTTCTCGTCGACGGCGAAGATCATCACATCAACCCGAAACAACGTCCTCTCGATTCCGATCATCGCACTCACCGTTCGCGAGGATAGCGTCAAGCCGGACACCTCGCTGACGCTCGCGAGGAAAGCGCCGTCGAAGCAGGTCGGCAAGCGTGACGTCGAGGGCGTATTCGTGGTCGGCACCAACAACAAAGTGACCTTCCGCCCCGTAAAGGTTGGTATCGCGGGTGAGAAGTATTTCGAAGTTCTCTCCGGCCTCAAGGAGGGCGAGAACATCGTCGGCGGTACCTACCAGGCCATCCGCGAGCTCAAGGACGGCGCAACGGTGCGCGCGCAGAAAGACCAACCAAAGAAAGCCGGCGAGCCGGCGAAGAGCTAATGCTGACAACTGACGAAATTCCGCTCAGCACCACCGCTGAGCGGCAGGTAATAACGACCGAAGCCGGCGTTACGCCGGATAAGGAATGGGTAATCGTAACGCGCGGGCTGAAGCGCGACTACGACATGGGCGGCGAGATAGTGCACGCCCTGCGCGGAGTTGACATTGCCATCCGCCGCAACGAGTACGTCGCGATCATGGGCCCCTCGGGCTCGGGGAAGTCGACGCTGATGAACCTGATCGGCTGCCTCGACACACCAAACGCCGGCGAGTACTGGCTCAATGGAGAGCTCGTTTCCGACAAGGATGAGGACGAGCTCGCCCGCGTCAGAAATCGCGAGATCGGCTTCGTGTTCCAGACCTTCAACCTGCTGCCGCGTGCGACCGCCTTGCACAACGTCGAGCTGCCGCTGGTATACGCGGGCATTGGAGCGGACGAGCGGAGGAAGAGAGCCACCGAAGCACTCGAGCGCGTGCAGCTCGGAGATCGAATTCAGCACCGGCCCAACGAGCTTTCCGGCGGTCAGCGCCAGCGCGTCGCGATCGCGCGTGCGCTCGTGAATCAGCCATCGATTCTTCTTGCCGACGAACCGACGGGAAACCTCGATTCGACCACATCGGAAGAGATCATGCGCGTCTTCGAGGGGCTGGCTGAACAGGGACAGACCGTCATCATGGTGACCCACGAGCCGGACATCGCGGCCCACGCGCGACGGGTAATCGTTCTGCGCGACGGCGCGGTCGCCAGCGACGAGAAGCGCGCGACCTTCATCAAGGCAGCCGGAATCGCCCCGCCAGATCTCACCAGGAAAACCTGACCGTGCCGTTCGTCGAGGCAATCTGGCTGGCTCTGGCGCAGATCCGCGTGCAGAAGCTGAAAAGCTTCTTCACGCTCCTCGGCGTTACCATTGGCGTGATGTTCCTGATCGCTGTCATCTCGATCGTGCAGGGCATGAGCAGCTACATGGAGAACGACTTCGCGGCAAAGCTGCTCGGCGTTAACACCTTCACGCTGCGCCGGTTCCCCTGGTTCGGCGATGGTGCCAGCTCAGAGGAGGAGTGGCGCACCTGGCTGCGTCGGCCGCGCATCTATCACTCCGACCTGTCGCTAGTCGCGAGCGCGTTGCCGCCCGGATCGAGATACGCCGTGGAGAGTCAGGAGTATCTCCAGGCGCAGTCCCAGTGGGCGCGACCCAAGCAAGTCGAAGCGCACGCCGTCGACGGCGACTACTTCACGATCAAGAAGTATGACGTCCACGTCGGACGACTGTTCACGCCGCAGGAATCTTCGCTCGGCGCGCCAGTGGTGGTCATCGGTGACGAGGTCGCGAAGTATTTCTTCAAGGATCTCGACCCGCTCGGGCGTCAGCTCCGCATCAAGGGAATGCCGTATTCCGTAATCGGCGTGCTCGAGAAGCAGGGCTCGGTGTTCGGACTTTCGCTCGACCGCGTCGCCATCGCCCCGTACAACTCGCCGCTGCACCATTTCACGAATCCGCGCGGCGACGTGGACGGAATCATGGTCCAGACTGCGACGTCGCTCACGATGACAGACGCGATGGAGGCGGTGCGCGAGGTCATGCGAGGCCGGCGCAAGCTGAGACCGAGTGAGCCGGACAATTTCTTCATGGAAACTTCCGCCACCGCCCTTGCCTTCATGGACAAGCTGAAGAAGGTGATGACCATGGCCGGGACCGCGTTCCCGGCGATCGGACTGATCGTCGGCGGCCTCGTGATCATGAACATTATGCTCGTCGCCGTAGCCGAGCGCACGCACGAAATCGGAATCAGAAAGTCGCTCGGTGCGAGGCGGCGTGACATCATGCGACAGTTCCTCGTCGAGGCGGCGACGCTGAGCACCCTCGGCGCGGTGATCGGAATCATTCTCGGTATCGCCGCCGCCAAGGTCGTCGAGTGGAAGACGCCGCTTCCCGCGGCTGTTGCGCCGTGGTCAATCGTGATGGCGACACTGCTCGGGACAATCGTAGGAATCATCTCGGGCGTTTATCCCGCTCGCAAAGCGGCGTCGCTCGACCCGATCGAAGCTCTGAGGAAGGAATAGCGATGGCGATGCGGATCGGGCAGCGAATTTTCAACGCTCTCGAAGGCGTCGGCATGGCGATCGACTCTATCCGCGCGAACAAGGTCCGAGCGGCGCTCACGATCATGGGTGTCGCAATCGGCGTGTTCGTCGTGGTCGCGATGTCGTCCGTGGTCCGCGGGATCAACGAGAGCTTCGCCAAGGATCTGGAGGCGGCGGGTCCGACTTCGTTCTACATCTATCGGCGTCCGATCAGCGGGTTCCAGGCGTGCGACGGCTCGGACGAGACGTGCCCCGAGCGCCGCAATCCGGCGCTGACAATCGACGATGCAACCGCGATCGAGCGGCTGCCCACCATCAAGGCGGTTACCGCGCATCTTGGCAGCGGAGCCAAGTTCACCTACAAGGACAAGCAGGTGAGCACCGGGATGGAGATCTACACGCCCAACTGGGTGGATGTGGATGGCGGCGACATTTATCCCGGCCGCAGCTTCACCTACGCCGAGAATACGACCGCGGCACGCGTGATCATCGTCAACCAGAAGTTGGCGGAGCGCCTGTTCGGAACCTCGGACCCGATCGACAAGATGATCAATGTCGATGGGGTGGCATTCCAGGTGATCGGAGTCTACCACTACACGGCGAGTCCGATGGGAACGCCAACATCGGCAGGCGGTGGAGATCAGGCGAAGGCGATCGTGCCGTTCGAGTCAGCGCGCCGGAGCCTGAACCCGTGGATGCGCGGCGTGGATCTCATCGTCAAGCCGGAGCCCGGTGTCACGACGGAGGAAGCGACTGACGATGTCACGGCGCTGTTGCGGGCGCGGCGGGGACTCAGATCGACGGCCAAGAACACCTTCGACATCGTGACGCAGGACCGGTTAATGGGAATCTACAACAAGTTGTTCGGCACGTTCTTCGTAGTCGGCCTGGCGCTATCCTCGGTTGGACTACTCGTCGGCGGTGTGGGCGTTGTCGCGATCATGATGATCAGCGTCACTGAGCGCACGCGCGAGATCGGTGTGCGGAAGGCGCTGGGCGCGACCAAGAGCGCGATCCTCTGGCAATTCCTGGTCGAGGCCGCGACACTGACAAGCATTGGCGCGGCGATTGGACTGGTGCTTGGGATTCTTGTCGCGCTGGGGATCAAGACCGCATTTCCCGCGGTGCCGGCTTCGACGCCGGTCTCGGCAGTCATTGCGGCACTGGCGACGAGCGCGTTGACGGGAATTCTCTTTGGGATCCTTCCCGCCGCACGCGCAGCAAGGCTCGATCCGGTCGAGGCGCTACGCTACGAGTGACTGGCGCTGGGACCCGGTAAGACCGACTGCAACTGAAGGGGTGCCAGATGTCAGCAGCGCAGTTGCCAGCCAGTAGTTCACAACCCCCGGACTTGCCTGAGTGGCGTTCAGGCCACAGCCAGTTGCCTTTACTCGACTAGCGGTAGGAAAGTCCCGGCGTAGTGAACTACCGACTGGTCTCGGTGCCGCTGATGTCTGGCACCCGTTCAGTTGCACTTAAAAGGTTTTTGTAGCGGCGACAGCGCCCGCCACCGAAATTAAGTCATGCGTTTCATCGATGTTATCACTACCGCGCTCGAGCAGATCCGCGTCAACAAGCTGCGCTCCTTCTTCACGCTGCTCGGCATCATCGTGTCCGTGGCGTTCCTCGTTGCCGTCGTCGCGATCATCTCCGGAATGAACGCGTACGTGAAGGAGAATCTCGCCAGCGCCCTGATCGGTGCAAATACCTTCCAGGTAAGAAGGACCCCAATCCGCATCGGTCTCTTTGACGACGAGGAGTGGAAAAGGCTGCAAAAGCGGCCTCGCCTTACCGAGTCGGATGCAGACGCGGTAATTGCGGCCGTTCCTGAAGCGGTGGCGGTCAGCATGCAATCGGGCTGGCCCACTCCCATTGCCGACATCATATGGCGCGACAGAACGCAGACCGACGTCGCAATATTGGGCGTGACCGCTCCGTACCAGGTCGTCCAGGACTATGTGTTCGCGAGCGGCCGCCCCATTAGCGACATCGACGTGCACGATCGAAGAGCGGTCGCGGTCATTGGCGCCGATGTGGCCGAGAAGCTGTTTGAGAACGTAGATCCCGTCGGGCAGGACATCCGGATCGTAGGCCAGCGTTATACGGTCATCGGCACGATCGCGAAGAAGGGCAGAGTGCTCGGGCAATCCTTCGACGGATTCGTGCTGCTCCCACTGCCGACGTTCGAGATGATATATGGCCGTCGGAAGACGAATACGGTCTCCGTCAAAATGCCGACGGCGCTGCTGGTCGCGAGCGGAATGCAGCGCGCCGACGAAGCGATGCGCATCGCCCACCGTCTTCGCCCAGCGGACGAGCCCGATTATTCGGTCGAGACGGCAGATGCCCTGGTGGAGTTCTGGAAGAACCTCACCAAAATCCTCTTCTCCGTCATCCCGGCGATCGTGGCGATCGGTGTCGTCGTCGGCGGAATCGTCATCATGAACATCATGCTGATGTCCGTCACCGAGCGCACCCGCGAGATCGGTGTCAGAAAGGCGCTCGGCGCGAAGCCGGGCGACATTCGTCGACAGTTTCTCGTGGAAGCGATCGTCCTGGCCAGCATTGGCGGTCTGTTCGGCGTGGCGGCCGGCTGGGGACTCGCGGGACTGGTGAGTGTGGCGTCGCCCCTTCCCGCGCGCGTGAGCCTTTGGTCAGTGACACTCGCGCTCGCTCTGGGTGCAGGGGTTGGAGTGCTGTTCGGCGTTTACCCGGCGTCGCGCGCGGCCCAGCTCGACCCGATTGATGCACTGCGCGCCGAATGATTTTCACTGAGCGCATTCAAAGCAACGTTCAGATCGCGCTGGACACCCTGCGCGCGAACAAGCTCAGGTCTTCGCTCACGATCCTGGGCGTGGTCATCGGCGTGTCTACGGTCATGACGATGGCGGCGATCGTCCAGGGAATTCAGGGCCAGATCGTACGCACGATCGAGATCGCGGGCCCGACGACGTTCTATGTAGTCAAGGTCTTCTCGCAGACGCCGGTGAATCCGGATCGGCTTCCAAAATGGATCAGAGTGCGTCCGGACCTTGTCGAGGCGGAGGCCGAACGCATCCGACAGCTTCCTGAGATCTCGTACGCGGCGATCTGGGCTCAGTCGAATGGCCGCCTGTCTTACGGCGCGCAGCGCACCCAGAACGTCCTCATCATGGGAGCAGACGACCGCTATCAGGAGATCCAGGGGGGCGAGCTTCTCGATGGCCGGTGGTTCACTCCGGCCGAGATGTCGTCGGGGGCAAGCGTCGCCGTGCTGGACGAGAACGCGGCGAAGAAACTGTTCGGTCGCGAGTCGGTCCTCGACAAGCAGATCCACATCAGCGGACGCCCGGCGCGCGTGATCGGTCTCTACGCACAGCCCGAGAATATCTTTTCGCCTCCGGGACAGGACATCGGAGTCATCGTGCCGTATGCGATGCTCGACCACCAGTTCACGATCGACAAGACGAACGCGCTCTACATCCCGGTCAAGCCGAAAAAGGCAGTAACGACCGCGCAGGCACAGGAAGCCGTAACGATCGCCCTGCGTGAGATGCGCCGGTTACATCCAGCGGACAAGAACAATTTCGACCTGATCACTCAGGATCAGATTCTAGACACATTCAACAAGATCACCGGTGTGTTTTTCCTGGTGATGATCGTGCTGTCGAGCGTCGGCCTTCTGGTTGGCGGCATCGGTGTCATGGCGATCATGATGGTGTCGGTGACGAGCAGAACGCGCGAGATCGGCATCCGGAAGGCGCTGGGAGCAACGAAGCGTGAAATTCTGTTTCAGTTCCTGGTCGAGGCCGCCACGCTCACCGGCTTCGGCGGCATCCTCGGCATCATCATCGGGCTGACGTTCGGGCGATTGGCCACGTTGGCAATGAACATCGATGCCAGCGTTCCGATCGGACTCACGGTCGTGGCAGTGATGGTCTCTGTGAGCATTGGAATCATATTCGGCATGCTCCCCGCCCAGAGAGCGGCGAAGCTGGATCCGATCGACGCTCTGCGGTACGAGTAGATTCTCGGCATGAAGCAAGTCGACGTTCTCGCCATCGCCGCCCACCCCGACGACATCGAGCTTATTTGTGGCGGCACTCTCATTCGCGCACATGCGCTCGGGAGGGCCACCGGAATCCTCGACCTCGCCGCCGGAGAGTTGGCCAGCCGCGGCACGCCGGAGCTGCGCGCAAAGGAGGCTGCGAAAGCGGCGAAGGTGATGGGCGTCGCCGTACGCGAAAACCTCGGATTCCCGGATGGCGGAATCCAGAACACGCCGGAGACACGCGCGAAGGTTGCAGTCGTGATCAGGCGTCTCAAGCCGAAGATCGTGATCACCCATTCCCTTCACGGACGACATCCGGACCATCCGATTGTCGCGCAGCTCGTTCGGGATGCGTGTTTCGTCGCCGGCCTCAAGAAGGTCGAGCCGAAGGTCCCGCCGCATCGCCCGCTCAAGGTCCTTCACGCTCTCTCATTCCGTGAAGACAACCTGAAGCCGACGTTCGTCGTCGACATCAGCGACGCATTCGAAAAAAAGCTCGAGGCGATTGCATGCTACGAGTCGCAGTTCGTGGAGACGGTTCAGGCGGGAGAGGTCTATCCAAACGGGGAGCCGCTGCACGAATTGATTCGTCACCACGCCGCGCATTACGGCTCACTCATTCGCTGCCGCTACGGCGAGCCTTTCTACACGACTGAAACGATGCGGGTGGAGGATGTGACGTCGCTCGAGGTCTCGACGTTTTGACGGGCAAAGGACGCAAGGCCGCTTCAGCCCCGCCTCCAAAGAATCCCGGGCCGGAGCTCACATACTCGTCCTACCTCGCGCTCGACGAACTTCTCCAACTGCAACGTCCCCGTTCCAGCCCAGAACACCCCGACGAGCTGCTTTTCATCATCGTCCATCAGGCGAGCGAGCTCTGGTTCAAGCTGATTCTCCACGAGCTCGGCGGACTCATCGCGCTCATCGAAGCACGTGACACGCTGGGCGCCCTCACCTCGGTGCGAAGAGTCAACGCCCTTGTCCACATCGTTACCGGGCAGCTGGCCGCCCTCGAGACACTACCGCCGCAGCGGTTCGCGCAATTCCGCGGATACCTTGGCACGTCAAGTGGCTCGCAAAGCATACAGTTCCGCGCGATCGAGGCGATGTCGGGGATGCGCGACGCGCATTTTCTCCAGGTATTGAAGCAGCACGGCGAGATTGCGCCGCTAGTCAAACGGGCCCTCACCAAGCCCACGCTACAGCAGCTGTTCGACGACCTGCTCGGCTCGGAGGGCGTGACGCTCGAGCAGATCTACGCCGAACAGAACCAGAGGCCGCTGCAGATGCTGGCGGAGGGACTCCTTGAATACGAGCAGGGTTTTGCAATGTGGCGATTCCTGCACGTTCAGCTGGTCGAGCGGATCATCGGGCCGTTGACCTCGGGCACAGGCGGCACCCTCGGCTCGAAGTATCTTCAGCAGACGATCTCCCAGCGCTTTTTCCCAAAGCTTTGGGAAGTGAGGAGCAAATTCTTCACGGGTTAGCGACGTAATGAGACGATTGCCATTGCCGCGGAAGGGATCGAGAAAGTCTCGCTCACGCCTAGTGCGTCACTTAAATTCCACCCATGCCCATTGACCCGATTTATCTCGACCACGCCGCCACGACGCCGGTGAGGGAAGAGGTTTTCGAAGCGATGAAGCCGTTCTACGGCCCCCGCTTCGGGAACCCTTCCAGCACGCACCGGTGGGGTCGCGAAGCGCGCGCGGCGCTGGATGAGGCTCGGGAACGAGTTGGCCGATGTCTAGGCGCGCGGCCGGACGAGATTTGCTTCACCTCGGGCGGTACTGAGGCAGACAACCTCGCCATTCTTGGTGCCTGGCGGGCTCTCAAGGCGAAAGGGCGAACCGCCGTCGTTACGACGCCGATCGAGCACAAAGCCATACTCGGCGCGGTGCATCAGGCGGCTCAGGAAGGTGCAGAGGAGCGTTTTCTGGGCATGACCCCCGACGGTGTCATCGATGCGGCATCGTTCGAAGAGCTCGTCGACGACAAAGTCGCCGTCTGCACAATCATGTGGGTGAACAACGAGATCGGCGCGATTCAGCCGGTGCCGGAACTCGCGGCCAAGGCGAAGCAGCGTGGCGCCCTCGTCCATACGGACGCTGTCCAGGCGTTCGGAAAAATCCGGATCGACGCGCAGACGCAGCAGTTCGACTTTCTCACAATCTCGGGTCACAAGTTCGGCGCGCCCAAGGGGATTGGCGCGCTCTTCATCCGCCGGGGCACCCACATCGAGCCGCTGATGCATGGCGGCACGCAGGACCGAGGGCGGAGGCCGGGCACCGAGAATGTGGCCGCGGCCGTAGGCCTTGCGCGCGCCGCCGAGCTGACGCTCGCGGAGTGTGAGGCGCATTGCGCGCGCATCCGGAAGCTGCGTGACAAGCTCGAGGCGGGGATCCTCGAGAGGATCCCCGACGCGGTCATCCACGGTCGCGGAGCGGAGCGTGCCCCACACATCCTGAACGTCTCTGTGCCGGGGACCGACAGCGAATCCCTCCTCATGGCGTTGGATCTCCGAGGCATCGCGGCATCGGGCGGCTCGGCCTGCCAGAGCGGAAGCATTAGCCCGTCCCACGTCCTGACGGCGATCGGCGTTCGTCCCGACCTCGCCAGCGCGGCCATCCGTATGAGCCTCGGCGTTCTTACGACGGATCAATCCATCGATCGCGTGATCGAGGTTTTCCCCGCCCTCGTCGCCAAGGCTAGACAGCTCACGCCCGCAGAATAATGACGTCGCGAGAGAGAGTGCTGGTCGCCATGTCGGGAGGCGTCGACTCATCGGTCGCCGCGGCGCTGCTCGTCGAGCAGGGTTACGACGTCGTTGGCGCGACGATGAAGCTGTTCTGTCACGGCGAAGACGTGCCTGACCGTCCGTGCTGCTCACTCGATTCCGTCAACGATGCGCGACGCGTGTGCGAACAGCTGGGGATTCCGCACTACGTGCTCAATCTCGAGACCCGGTTCGGACAGGACGTGGTCGACAACTTCGTCGAGGAATACGCGCGCGGGCGCACGCCCATTCCGTGCGTCCGCTGCAATACGTTCACGAAGTTCCGCGACTTCCTAAAGAAGGCTGATGCCATCGACGCGCGCTGGATAGCGACTGGTCACTACGCGAGAGTTGTCGACGGCGAGCTTCATCGGGGCATCGACGAGAACAAGGACCAGACCTATTTCCTGTGGGGCATCGACCGCGCGATCCTCTCGCGCATGTTGCTCCCGGTTGGAGGCCTGGACAAGACTCAGACGCGCGCCCGCGCCCATACGATGGGGCTCGAGGTGATCGCCGAAAAGCCAGAGAGTCAGGAGATCTGCTTCGTGCCGGACGGCGATTATGCGCGGATCCTGGAGCAGCGCCTTTCAGCCGATGCACCGGCTCTTTCCCGGGGACCGATCGTCAACTCGAGCGGAACGATCGTCGGCGAGCACAACGGTTTCGCGCGGTACACGATCGGACAGAGACGTGGAGTGCCGGGCGGATTCGCAGTGCCGATGTACGTGATCGCCATTCGCCCCGAGCAACGCGCCGTCGTAATCGGAACCCGCGACGAGCTCCTCGGCGGCGGAATCATTGCGCGTGAGGTGAATTGGCTCTCAGATGCGCCTGTTGTCGGCGATCAGGTAAGGGTTCGCATCCGGCACCGCGCACCGCTCGCCCGCGCGGAGATCGTTCGTCTCAACGGACAGGAAATTGAGCTGGCCCTCGACGAGCCTCTGTCAGCAATAACACCCGGACAGTCAGCTGTGTTCTACGACGGCGAGCGCGTTCTCGGCGGCGGATTCATCGAAGCCTCGCGTAGACTGCGTTCCGCGCTACCTGTTTTGGCGGCGTGATTCAACGCTCGCGCGCCGAGAGCGTGGCGGCGAAGTGCTGGGAAAATTAATTCGATGTGACTAGGCGCATACCTAACGAGAGGAGCCGTCTCATGTCTGTACGCGAACTGTGGTCACGCCCGAGGCTCGCGAAGGCAATCGCCGGGGCGCTGCTCGTATCCGCTTGCAGCCCACCGGCTGCCGCTCCGCCGCCGGGACCTCTGTCCGGTGCGCTCGCGCCACAAATCATTCCGTTGCCGGCATCACTGTCCCTCGCGGGTGGCGCACCGTTCCAGCTCACGAAGGAGACACGGGTCACCGTCGTCGGAGCAAATCCGGAGGTGGCAGCGATCGGAGAAGCATTCGCAGCCCTGCTCCGCCGCGCTACCGACTTCCCGGTTCCAGTGTCAGCGTCTTCGGGCGGAAGCGGCCCCGGTAGTGTAGAGCTCCGCCTTGAGGCCGACCCGGCTTCGCTCGGTGAAGATGGCTACAGGCTCACAGTGACCTCTGATTCCGTGCGGCTCGTCGCCGGCACGGCGGCTGGACTCTTCCACGGCGTACAGACGATCAGGCAGCTATTGCCCGGCGATATCGAATCAGAGATTGGTGTCGACCGAAGCTGGCCCATGCCGGCAGTTACAATCGTTGACCGCCCTCGCTTCGGGTGGCGCGGCTCGATGATCGATCCCGCGCGCCACTTTCTCACGGTCAAGGAGGTCGAGCAGTACATCGACTTGATGGCGCTCTACAAGCTCAATGTGCTCCACCTCCATCTGACCGACGATCAGGGCTGGCGAATTCAGATCAACTCGCGCCCGAAGCTGACCGCTGTCGGATCGCTTTCGCAGGTTGGAGGCGGAGCCGGTGGGTTTTACACCCAGCAGGATTACCAGCATTTGATCAGCTATGCCCAGGCGCGCTACATCACGATCGTCCCCGAAGTGGAAATGCCCGGACACAGCTCCGCGGCTACGACGGCGTACCCGGAGGTCGCATGCAACCGCACTTTCTGCGTCGATAAAGAAGACACCTACGCATTGCTGGACGACGTGATCCGCGAGATCAGTGCGCTGACCCCCGGCACGTACATTCACATCGGCGGCGACGAGGTCGAAGGTCTCACTCCGGAACAGTACGCGCGCTTCGTCGAGCGCGCGCAGACAATCGTCAACAAGTACGGGAAGCGGATGATCGGGTGGGAAGAGATCGCGAAGGCGCACATCCAGCCGACGACCATAGTGCAGCAATGGAAAAGCGATTCGGCAACAGCCGCGCTCCAGTACGGATCGAAACTGATCATGTCGCCGTCAGACAAAGCGTATCTCGACATGAAATACACCGCGGCGACGCAGCTCGGACTCACATGGGCAGCGATGATCGAGGTGAACACCGCCTACAATTGGGATCCAGCGCTCTACATGCCAGGTGTCACCGAACAGAACATTGTTGGGATCGAACCCCCGATTTGGGGCGAGACCGTTCGGAACATCGCTGCCGTGGAGTATCTCGCGATGCCGCGTCTCGCGGCTTTGGCCGAGGTGGCGTGGACTCCGCAGGTTTCGCGCGAATGGAAAGGTTTCAGCTCGAGGCTCGCGGCGCAGGCTCCACGTTGGAACTACCTAGGCGTCAACTACTACCGCTCTCCGCTCGTCCCGTGGTCTGATGTCCACTAGTCTGATGGCGAAGCGGGCGCCACGGACCGGAACATTCACTCAGACAATTTGAGCCTGGTCAAGCGGTATCTGGCCCCGGTCGACTTCTCTGCTGAAGAGTCCTGGCGCCTGGTCGAGTGGTGTCGCGACATCGGCGCAGACGAATTCACGGTGGACTGCGTAGGAGGCGACGCTCGCGCCGAGGCGATCGCCTGGCGCCCGTTTGAGAATGCCGTATCGCCGTTTTCCCGAGGCGATGCGACGCGCGAGCGCATGAGCGGTACCACTGCGGATGATCTCACCAGACGCACGCAACTATGGGAACTCAATCCGGTTACGGTTGGAGCATTGCAAAAGGCATTGCCAGGCGGACTGCTCTCGTACGATCCGGAGGGCCGCGGCTGGTTCGAGGATCCGATCCTATACCGCGAAGGCAATCTCCTTCTTGGCGTGCTCTCACACGAAGCGTTCGCGGTCCTTCGACTATCGGCTCTCGAATCCGTGCGACTCTCCACAGCGGGATTCCCGAGTCACGATTCATTGCCGCGGGTGGGGTGATCGCCCCAAGTTTGTAGCGTCGCAGTCGCCAGGCAATCCCAGGAGGTGGCGCTGCGTAACCGGCTGGCAAACCAATGGAGGCCCAGCGATGCGGAGACGAGAGGCTCTACGGAGTTCGAGACGCGTCATTGCCGTTGCAGGCACGATTCTAGGCGCCGCGTGTCACGCGCCCGCACCGGCGCCGGCGCCTCAAGCCGTCAGAGTAACGCCGCAACTTGTTCCCGCGCCCGCATCCATGGTTCTCGCGGCGGGACCACCGTTTGAGATCGCGAGAACAACCGGCATTTACGTCGATGGCAGCAGTCCCGAGGTCGCCTCGATCGGGGAAGTTCTGGCGGCCCTGATACGGCGGCCCACGGGGTTCCCGGTCGCCGTTTCGCCGATCGGCACACCATCCGCAGGCTCGATCATTTTGCGCCTCGCGCTGGATCGAGCGGCACTCGGCGAGGAAGGATACGAACTCACGGTAGCGCGTGATTCGGTCCGCCTCGTCGCCAACCGGCCGGCAGGTTTGTTCCGCGGCATCCAGACCATCAGGCAGCTCTTGCCTGCCGATATCGAATCGGAGATGGGGCAGGAGCGCTACGACTGGAGCATTCCCGCGCTCAGCATCACCGATCAGCCGCGCTTCGCTTATCGCGGCGTGATGCTCGACGTCAGCCGTCACTTCTTCACAGTGAAAGAAGTCGAGCAGTACCTCGACGTCCTCGCATTGTACAAGCTGAACGTGCTGCACCTGCACCTGTCCGACGATCAGGGGTGGCGGATACAGATCGATTCGCGTCCGAAGCTGACCGCGATGGGGTCGCTGACGCAAGTCGGAGGCGGACCGGGCGGGTTCTTTACCAAGCAGGATTATCAGGAGATACTTCGCTACGCACAGGCACGGTACATCCTGATCGTGCCGGAGATCGACATGCCGAGTCACATCAATGCCGCGCTCATCGGCTATCCGGAACTGGCGTGCAGTGAGCGGCCACCCGCTCTCTATTCGGGAACCGAAGTCGGCTGGAGTGCGCTGTGCGTGGACAAGGAGGAGACCTACGCCTTCGTTGACGACGTGGTCCGCGAGATCAGCGCAATGACTCCGGGGCCCTACTTCCACATCGGTGGCGACGAGGTGCGGACGCTTACGCACGACCAGTATGTGAAGTTCGTCGAGCGTGTTCAAACGATCGTCAACAAATACGGAAAGAAGATGATCGGCTGGGAAGAGATCACGAAGGCGCA
This sequence comes from Gemmatimonadaceae bacterium, assembly GCA_036390715.1. GTDB lineage: Bacteria > Gemmatimonadota > Gemmatimonadetes > Gemmatimonadales > Gemmatimonadaceae > UBA4720. The sequence continues at coordinate 3,192 of DASWBG010000009.1, read as the reverse complement.
TCTCAATCCGACCACGATCGCGCATCAATGGAAGAGCGACTCGGCTACCGCGGCGGTGGGCTACGGCTCGAAGTTGATTCTTTCCCCCGCGAAAAAAATATATCTCGACATGAAGTACACACCGGCGACCGAGCTCGGGCAGCACTGGGCCGCGTACGTCGAAGTGCGAGACGCATACGATTGGGATCCGGCGACGTACATGCAGGGAGTGAGCGAGCGCGACATCATCGGCGTCGAAGCGCCTATCTGGAGCGAGAGTGTTCGCAACATGGCCGCGGTGGAGTACCTGTTAATGCCACGACTGCCGGCCGTAGCCGAACTGGCGTGGACTCCGCAGGCATCCCGCGATTGGGAGAGCTTCCGCACGCGTATCGTCACCCACCAGCGGCGCTGGAACTACCTCGGCGTCAACTTCTACCGATCACCCCAGCTCCCATGGTAATACGACCAATCATCACAGAGCTGGCACTCGTCCTATTCGCCGCCGCTGGAGCGCAGGCCCAGGAGCCGGGGCCCTTCCCGGCTCCAAAGACGGAGCCCGCTATCGTCACGCCGGGCAGGACCAGTGCGGATCCCCCATCGGATGCGATTGTTCTTTTCGACGGAAAAAATCTTTCGCATTGGCGAGGCAAGGATGGTGGCGCTGCCCGGTGGATCGTGAGAGACGGTTATGTCGAAGTTGCGCCGGGCACCGGTGATATCACTACCGCCGAAAAGTTCGGCGATGTGCAGCTTCACGTAGAATGGGCGACTCCAGCGGTCGTCAAGGGAGAGGGCCAGGAGCGCGGCAACAGCGGCGTCTTTCTGATGGATAGATACGAGGTCCAGGTTCTCGATTCATACGACAACAAGACCTATTTCCACGGGCAGGCTGGCGCCGTTTACAAACAGTACGCCCCGCTCGTGAATGCGTCGCGCAAACCTGGCGAATGGCAGACGTACGACATCGTCTTCCACGCGCCGAAATTCGACGAACAAGGAAAGGTGATCGACCGCGCGCGCGTGACGGTGCTGCAGAACGGCGTCCTGATCCAGAACAACGTCGAGATCTACGGACTCACTTACCATGACCGTCCGGCGCTTTACATCGCGCACTCACCCGAGGAGCCGCTGCACCTGCAGGATCACGGCAACCCCGTCCGGTACAGGAATATCTGGATCCGAAGATTGTGAGAACCGCAATTGTTTCAGTTCAGGGGCTGGCTAAGCGGCGCTGAGTCCCGACTCGCTGGCGGCTGCGCCTTGTTCCACCACCGGCTCTCGCGTAGAGAGCCAGAATACCAGCAGACAGCCAAGGGCGAGAACAGCCGCTGCAAGGAACGCCGCGCCGGGAAGATAGACGCCCGACCCCGGCGCGCTGAAACGGGAAAAGAGGTGTGTCATGAGTGGCGGCCCGATGATCGCGCTCAGAGCGAAAAGGGTTGCGACCGCACCCTGAAGTTCTCCCTGCGCGTCCGGCCTGATCCGGTGCGACATAAGCGAGTTTGTCGTTGGCATCACGATCGCCGCGAAAAACCAGCTCGCGAGCCAGGCGAACATCATCCAGCTCGCCGTCGCCAGCCCGAATCCAGTGTAGCCAGCCGTTCCAGAGACGATGCCAATGAGCGCTGCGCGGCGCTCACCGAGTCTCGGCACGATCAGGCGCATCACTATCGCCTGGCTCGACGCCATCACAACGCCCACGGCCGCGAAGGAGGCGCCGATCATCGCCTCCGACCAGCCAAATCTCAGCTTGGTGTAGAACGCCCAGGTGCTGGGCATTACCTGATTCCCCAGCCCCCACAGGAAGAGCGCGAACAAGAGTCCAAGAACGACGGGATGCTTTCTCATCTGGTTGAGAGTGCCGAGTGGATTGGCACGGCGCCACTCGAACGCGCGTCTTCTCTCTGCCGGCAGTGATTCCGGCAGAACGAAGAAACCGTAACAGAAATTGATCAGGCTCAGCGTCGCAGCGGCAAAAAACGGGGCGCGTGGTCCCAGAGTGCCGAGCAATCCCCCAATCGCCGGACCTATGATGAAGCCGATTCCAAAAGCCGCGCTTACAACGCCGAAATTCTGGGCGCGCCTTTCCGGCGGAGTGATGTCGGCGACGTATGCATAAGCAGGCGTGAACGAAGCGCCCGCTGCGCCCGCGATCGCGCGGCCGACGAAGAGCCACGCGAGCGTCGGTGCGAAACCCATGATGATGTAGTCGACCCCGAGCGCGCCGACAGCGAACAGTATCACCCGGCGCCTTCCGTATCGGTCCGAAAGATTTCCAAGAATCGGAGCGAAGACGAACTGCATCGCCGCGAACACAAAACCAAGCCATCCACCGTAGATCGCCGCGCGACTGAGGCTCTCTCCGGTAATCTCCACGAGCAGCTTCGGATACACCGGCATGATGAGTCCGAAGCCGATCGTGTCGAGCAGCAACGTGACCGCGATGAATGCGAGCGCGTGCCTGGTTTTAGTGCCGGGAGCGAGAGTTCTCAAGACGGTTACTGCGGCAGAGGCAGATCGGAATTCCAGGCCCCGCGCGCGACCAGCCATTTGCCGTCGGACTGTTTATTCCAGACCAGCAACACTTTCCCCTTATCAGTAATCGCTGCGGTCGCGCCAGGCGGGGTGAATGTCGCATCGAAAGTCACGAGCGAGTACGCGAGGTCGCCTCTTCCATCCGTCTCCAGGACCTTCTCGGTAAACGCAGTCGTCTTTCCGAAGCCAGCAAAGAACTTTTGAATATCCGGCCGCCCGTGAACCGCCGGCGAATGCGGCGGCAAGGCCGTTGCGTCCGTGGACCAAAGCGAAGCACCGGCGGCGAAGTCCCCGCTTAGAATGGCCTTTGTCCAGGTATCGACCGCAGACTGGATCGCAGTGCGGTCGGACTCAGAAATCGCGCCACTTGAAGCGGCACAACCAGTCACAGCAGCAATCGACAACGCAACGAGAAGAGCCGTCCGACGGGGATGCATCAGACCCTCCATTGATGAGTTGATCAAATACTAGATGCTCAAGCCCTGCCGCAAAGGAGGCGTCGCGAGACGGCCTCCCATCGCCTCAAAAAGCGACGTGGATATTCAGGTTCGGAGTCTTGAGCTTCGTGAAGAGCCGGAGCCACAACGGGAGATACATCTCCTGCGCGCGCGCGCCGGTGATGTCACCGAGGTCCATGACCTCCTTCCAACCGAATCCCGTCTTGAGGAGGTCGAT
>DASWBG010000008.1:0-3948 GCA_036390715.1 Gemmatimonadaceae bacterium | reverse complement strand
GCCGCTTCATTCCGCAGGCGTTCGGGTGGATGCTGCACGCCAACACCTTCGCCGGGAACGATCTCAAGTCCATCTGGCACGATGATCACATGGACCACGATCACGCGATGATCGGAGACCCCAAATAAGAGCTGCGGACTGCGGGCCAACTACCATTGCGGATCGCAGACTAACTGCGGATTAGGGGACTAACTTCGAACTGCGAACTAACTATGCAAAGCAATTGTAGTTCGCAATAAGTCCTCAATCTCGCAGTTAGTTTCCCACCCCGCAGTTAGTCTGCGATCCGTAATAGCAGTTGGTTCGCAGTCCTCAGTATTGCCAGCTGCGGTAAATTGTAAAGATGCCTCCACAATTCATTTATGTAATGAAAGACCTGCGCAAGGTCGTCCCGCCATCGCGCGAGATCCTGCGCGGGATCTGGTTGTCTTTCTATCCTGGCGCCAAGATCGGTGTCCTCGGCGCCAACGGCGCCGGCAAATCCTCTCTCCTGCGCATTATGGCGGGGGTGGATCACGACTTTCAGGGCGAGGCGTGGCCGCACGAAGGCACCCGCATCGGATACCTGTCGCAGGAACCGCAGCTCGATCCTTCGAAGAACGTAAAGGAGAACGTCGACATCGCTGTGAAGCCGACGCTCGATCTCCTCAAGAAATTCGAGGAGATATCGAACAAGTTCGCCGAGCCGATGTCGGATGAGCAGATGACGAAGCTGCTCGATCAGCAGGCCAAGGTGCAGGAAAAAATCGACGCGGTAAACGCGTGGGAGCTGGATCGGAAGATCGAGATCGCGATGGATGCGCTGCGTCTTCCACCCGGCGATGCTGATGTGACCAAGCTCTCTGGTGGCGAAAAGCGTCGCGTCGCGTTGTGCAGAACGTTGCTGGAGGAGCCGGATATGCTGCTTCTCGACGAGCCGACGAACCATCTCGACGCCGAATCAGTAGCCTGGCTGGAGAGATATCTAGCCGAGTTTCCGGGAACCGTCGTAGCCGTAACACACGACCGGTATTTCCTCGATAATGTCGCCGGCTGGATCCTCGAGCTCGATCGTGGGGCGGGAATCCCCTACGAGGGCAATTACAGCTCGTGGCTCGATCAGAAGCGCACTCGATTAGCGACAGAGGAAAAGCAAGCGTCGGCTCGGCAGAGATCATTGGAGCGCGAGCTCGAATGGGTACGCATGTCGCCGCGCGCCCGGCAGACCAAGAGCAAGGCACGCATTCAGAAGTATGAGGAGTTGGCTACCGCTGCCGAAGGCGAAAAAGTCATGCAGAACGAGATCGTGATTCCGCCGCCGGCTCGACTTGGGAACGATGTGGTGATCGCCAAGGGGCTGAAGAAAGCGTATGGCGACAACGTGTTGTTCGACGATCTCTCGTTCTCGCTGCCACGCGGGGGAATCGTTGGAATCATCGGGGCGAATGGCGCCGGAAAGACGACGCTGTTCAGAATGATTGCGGGAAAAGAGAAGGCGGACGGTGGCTCGCTGACGATCGGCGACACCGTGCAGCTCGCTTACCTGGATCAGACCCGCGAATTCAACGATGCAAACACGGTCTACAAGGAAGTGAGCGAGGGGAATGACGTCATCATGGTGGGAAAGCGCGAGATGCAGGCACGGGCGTATCTGGCGCAGTTCAACTTCAAAGGCCCGGATCAGCAGAAGATGGTGAAGGACTTATCAGGCGGAGAGAGAAATCGCCTTCATCTGGCGAAGTTGCTGAAGTCAGGTGGCAACCTGTTGCTGCTCGACGAACCCACGAACGACCTCGACGTCGACACGTTGTGCGCGCTCGAAGAGGCGCTGGTCGATTTCCCTGGATGCGCCGTTGTCATCTCGCACGATCGCTGGTTCCTGGACCGCATCGCGACGCACATACTCGCGTTCGAGGGCAATTCGGAGACGGTGTGGTTTGAGGGGAGCTACCGGGATTACGCCGAGGACTTCAAGAAGCGGAAGGGAGCGGACGCGGACAGACCGCATCGAATTGCTTACAGGAAGCTAGTGCGAAAGTAGAAGGCGGTTTCGGCCGACTTCGCGCTCCATGCCTTGCAAGGATATCCCGACTACCGCAGCATATGTGATCCCGTTTGCGGAGTATTCATGCGGCCACTTGGTTGGATCGGCGTGCTTCTCATTGTCGCCGGCGTCATCGTCGTCGCGATGCGCGGAGTGCCATATACGAAGAGCCACAACGAAGTCGAAGTTGGACCTCTCAAGGTCACTACGCAGGAACGCGGTATGGTGACGCCTATTTTCGGCGTCGCAGCCATCGTGGTTGGCGGTGTGCTGGTGTTCGCGGGTAAAAAGCGGTCGGGATAGGCGATTGCCCCGCCCAGCGGTTTGCGCCGGCGGGGCAACCATTAACAAGCCGACGGAACCGGACTAGTCGCCGGTGTTGCTCTTGAGAAGGCGCTGGCGGTAAGCCTCGCTCGCATAAATTGCGACTTCCACACGCCGATTCTGTTGTCGCCCGGCATCGGTCTCGTTGGTCGCAATCGGCTCTGTCTCTCCCTTTCCAGTGGCTTCGAGGCGCGTCCTCGCCACACCCTGCGTCGCAAGATACGTGGCCGCCGAATTTGAGCGACGCTCGGAAAGACGCTGATTGTAGGAAGAGTCGCCCACGTTGTCGGTGTGCCCGACGATGAGCAGCTGTGACTCTGGATATTTTTGCAGACTCTTCGCAAGCTCGCTCAAATTCGTTCCCGCAGCTGGAAGAATCTGATCCGAGTCGAATGCGAAGAGGAGGCCTGAAGCGAAGGTCACCGCGATCCCTTCGCCGACTCGTGCGACCGTTGCGCCCGGAATGTTCTGGCTCAACTCCTTGGCCTGCTGATCCATCTGGTGTCCGATGATAGCGCCGGCTGTACCGCCGACGACGGCGCCGATGATAGCACCTCTGGCCGTCGAGCCCGTTTGGTTGCCGATCACCCCACCTATAGCACCACCGGCTGCTGCGCCGATTACCGCTCCCTCCTCCTTCTTGTTCATGCTTGCGCACGCGCTTGCCCCCACGGAGCCGACCACGACGAGTGCAGTCAGCGCGTATATGCGCCGTGTATTTGACATCTTCATGTATAGCCCTCGCTGAAGGTGACGCGAGCGACAGTTCAATTCGGGTGCCACGTTACTGGAACCCTTGATCGAATAACTATTTGGCGGCGGCACAGATGGTCGCTTCGCTGTCGTGCGGAAACCCGGGCGGGGAATAGATTCTAGCCGCATGTTCCTCACGTTACTGCTTGCGGCCACAGTGCTTCAGGACTCGACGCTCGTGTACAACGGGCGCGCCAATCGCACGCGCGTTGATGTTCCGAGAATCGATACAGTCGCCACCATCGATGGCATCCTCGACGAGCAGGTGTGGCGCCGGGCAGCTCGGCTCACTGGCTTTTCACAGTATCAGCCAGTGGATGGACGTCCGGCCGACGAGCCCACTGAGGTTCTGGTGTGGTACTCACCCGATGCGATTTACTTCGGGATTCGCGCGCGAGAGATACACGGCAACGTCGTGCGCGCGACGCACGCCAACCGAGATAACATCGACAGCGAGGATCAGATCCAGATCCTGCTCGATACCGACAACGCGCGACAAATCGCGTTTCTGTTCGGGGTCAATCCGTACGGCGTCCAGCAGGACGGAACGCGGAGCGCACAGTTCGCTGGAGGCGCGGGAGGTGCTTCAGCCACCGGCGGCGGATTTCGGAACATGAATCCGCTTGAAGGAAGTGTGGATCTCAACCCTGACTACTTCTTCGAGTCGAAGGGGCGGCTTGTCGAAGGTGGGTATGAAGTCGAGGTGCGGATACCCTTCAAGAGCCTTCGCTATCAGGATGCGAGAGTACAGAGTTGGGGGCTGCACATCCTCCGGCGGGTGCAGCACTCAGGCTTTCAGGACACCTGGGCGCCCGCGATTCGCGCCAGCGCAAACTTCCTTGCACAGT
>DASWBG010000007.1:0-6802 GCA_036390715.1 Gemmatimonadaceae bacterium | reverse complement strand
TCCAAACCTCCCGTAAAGAGCGTCGCTCACCTCCGCCCACCGCTCTGGAATCCAGTCCTTTTCCGGCTTGCTCGTCGCAACCACGATCGACGCAATTGGGCGACTAATTGAAGTGGCGAAATTTCGCTGCCACTCGCGCTCATCAGGCCACGGACCAAGATCCCACTCTACCGGATCAGGAGAAACTCCGAGTGCGGTTAAAAACTCGAAGTACTGATCCTGCACGTGTTGGATGGGATGCGGCGGAATCTTTCTGTTGGTAAAAAGCCAGTTCAGGTCGCGCGCACGAGCGCGATCGAAGCCGAGCTTGACCGGAGCGTGCGTCGCGCCGGTGACGATCCCCGCCTTGAAATAAACCTGGAGATTGATCACGAGGTCGAAACGCCTCTTCGCCAGCTCAGAGGAGACATCCGCGAACGCCATCAGCCCCCGCGAGCGATCGAAGACGATAATCTCGTCGACAAATCGATGGCCGCGCACCAGTGCAGCCGGACCCGGCTGGAGTACCCACGTGATCCGCGTCCTGGAATTCGCCCGCTTGAGCGCGTTGATCACCGGCAGCACATGAACCGCGTCACCGACGGCGCTCATCATCACGATGCAGATGTTGTCTGGTACCCCGGGCGCCACTGCTGCGCTCACTCGACGCTCTTCAGGCGCAGGTACTCCTCGTCTTCCGCCGAGTAGGGAAGGGAGTGAAGATCGCGCCACTTTCGAAGCGAGCGAATGAGACGGTCGAGATTCGCTTTCGCCACCAGCGGCGATCCCGGCGAGCTGAACCGAACGCGATCGACGTCGAGCACGTGAGCGTCGAGCCCCGGACCGGTCCCGGCCGTGAGCAGCACGTTCTTGAGATTCAGATCCTGGTGGTGCGCACCCGCGTGCGTCAGCGATCGCAGCATCTTCGCCACGGCATCGAGGATCATCACCCGATGGTCGTGGTCCGTGACTTTTGCCAGCGCGACTGAAAGATCGTGGCCGTTGGGGATCTCACGCGTCGCAACGTCGGAACGGCGGAGCATGAGATTCTTCGGATATGACACGTAGGCGACTACCTCTGGCGTGCTCACACCGCTCGCGCGCAAGCGAAGGGAGGCGAGCAACTCCCGATACCCCCGCGTCGGAAGCAAGAAGAGGTCGCTGCTGATCTTGGCCATCCATCCGCCTCGCATGTTGTGGCGCACGACCACTCTGCCGCAGCCGCCGGGAAGGTTCACCGCGAAAACAGGCGCCCGTCCGACGAGCGGAATCGCGTCCGGCTGGCGGGCGGCATAGTCGTACAGCCGTTCTTTCTCCAGCACTCCGCGAATGCCCGGTGCGCAACCCTGCGCCGCGACGACGCGCGCATCGCCGACTTCGAAGCGCTCGTACGAAGGAATAGTCAGTCCGATGATCATCGCACTTTCCGCTTATCGCGTCATCTCGCAACACCAATCATTCAATCAACCCCTTGGCGAGCCTGTCGCACCGATGCAATGGCGCTCAAGAGGGCTTGGGCCTTGCTTCGCGTCTCCTCCCACTCGCGCTCGGGAACCGAATCGGCGACGATGCCCGCGCCTGCCTGGACCGATGCCGTGCCGTCCGTGATGACGCACGTCCTGATCGTGATTGCCAGATCCATTCGCTTGCCCCCGGCGCCGATGTAGCCAATCGCCCCCGCGTACGGTCCGCGTGATACGGGCTCCAGCTCGTCGATGATTTCCATCGCGCGAATTTTCGGCGCTCCGGTCATCGTGCCGGCGGGGAACGTCGCGCGGAACACGTCGAGAGCCGAGAGCCCATCATTCAGCTCTCCCTCAACCTGACTCACGATGTGGAGGACGTGCGAGTACTTCTCGATCTTCATCAGCTCCGTGACTTTCACGGTTCCGTATTTCGCCACGCGACCGACGTCGTTTCGCCCGAGATCCACCAGCATCACGTGCTCGGCCCGCTCCTTCTCGTCAGCGAGAAGTTCCGCTGAGAGCCGCTTGTCCTCTTCCGGAGTCTTGCCGCGTGGCCGTGTGCCGGCGATAGGGCGCAGCGTAATGTGGTTATCCGTTACCCGTACGAGTAACTCGGGTGAGCTGCCCACGATCTCGAGCCCGTCGAGCACGAGGTGGTACATGTACGGCGACGGATTGATCGCCCGGAGCGCGCGGTACAGGTCCGCGGGGTCGAAGTCGAGCGGAACATCGATGCGGCGCGACAAGAGCGCCTGAAAGCAGTCGCCGGCGCGGATGTATTCCTTGATCCGGTCCACGTGCTCCATGAAATCTGCCCGCACGTAGCTGGAATGGCCCTCGATCGCTTTGGCGCTCAAGTCGGGAGACATCGTCTCCAGCCGCGCTGGTTTGCGCAAACGTGCCTGAATGTTGTCCAGCTCGGCGTTGGCGCCATCATACAGCGACCGAAGCCCGGCCTCGCTGGATCCCTTTGGAACCGGGACCGATACCACGACGCGCGCGCGCCCGTGCAGATTATCGAGAATCACCAGTGAGCGCGTGAATACGAAGATCGCGTCTGGAGTTCCGAGACCTTCCTCGGGACGGTTGGGAAGCTTCTCGATGAGCCGAACGATGTCGTAGCTGAAATAGCCGACGACCCCGCCCCAGAACTGACCGAGATCCGGAACGTCCGCCGGTTTGTCTCTCTCGATGAGAGCGCCCAGATCCGCAAGAGGGTCGGCCGGCGTCCGCGCATTGTGCCATCCCCTCTCGCTCGTCCAGTCTTCCACGACGCCGTTCGCGAGTCTCCACGCTGAGCGCGGCTCGCTTCCCAGGTAGGTGTAACGCGACCATGTCTCGCCGCCCGCGGGCGCCGACTCGAGAAGGAACGCGAATGGACCTCGCCTCACCTTGGCGAACGCCGAGACCGGAGTGTCGGTGTCGAGCAGACAATCCTTCCATACGGGCACCAGCGTAGCTCCAGTGGCTCGCTGCCTGAAATCCTCGAAGCTCATCGCCTCACCGTCGTGATCCGTCCCCCCTCAGCTTCGACCAACAACTAGTTTTCCTCCATGAAGCGTCGCCGATTTTTCGCGTACTCGATGACTACCGTGAAGCTTCGTCCATCATCAGCGTTCGCGATGAGCAGCCTAATGTTGCGCTGTGTTATCGGCATTCTAGCGACAATCATCTCGACGAGCACCCTCGGGTCGCAGCAGACGTGGAACGATCCCCGAACGCGCGAGCTCGTCGAGCACGCCACCGCGCGAAGGGCCAGCCAGATCGCCGACACGGCGCTGGCCGATTACAAAGCTACGGCGCATGGCTACGTGACATTCCTCGCACAATTTGGAGAGGGATTCCCGGAGCCGCCAAAAATCGTGAAGGCGGACGAGCTGGGGTTGGAAGTCTACTGGCGCGCTCCCGATCTGAGCAAGCAGCGCATCATGGGGCGCCGCGACACGCTGCTGCTGCCGACCGACATCAATTACCACCGCGACCACCTCGGCATCGTCCAGAACAATTTCAGGAACATCATCAGGATTGGCGAAGGCGATGAGGTCCAGGACGTTCCGCATCCTCTCTCGCCAACCGGACTCGAAGTCTACGATTTCGCCATCCATGACTCGCTTCAGATCAGGCTCGGGCCTCGCGTGCTCGATGTCTATGAGGTGAGAGTGCGTCCGAAGGACGATCGCCAGCCGCGCGCGGTGGGCGCCGTCTACATCGACCGCGAGACAGGCGAAGTCGTGCGCATGGCATTCAGCTTCACGCGCGCCGCGCTCATGGACAAGGATCTGGAGGATGTGTCGGTCGTCCTCGAGAACGCGCTCATCGAAGGCAGGTTCTGGCTGCCGCGTCGACAGGAGATCGAAATTCGCCGCACCGGTTCCTGGCTCGATTACCCCGCCCGCGGCATCATCCGTGGCCGATGGGAGATCTGCTGCTACGAAGTGAACAAGGGAATTCCGGTCACCATGTTCACTGGTCCCGAGATTGTGGTGGCACCGGCGGCTGACAGGGCCATGAATCCTTTTCCATTCACCGGCCACGTTCTGGATTCACTGCCTCCCGACGTGAGAGCCGTCACGGACGACGACGTGCAGAAGGTCCAGGAGGAGGCACGCGCCCTCGTTCGCGCCCAGGCACTCGCGCGCAGCAAGAATCTCCTCTTCTCCGCGCGCCACGTGTCGGACATCGCCCGGTTCAACCGCGTGGAAGGACTGGCGCTCGGAACCGGATTCCTTCAGCGGATCGGCTCTGGTTTCGCCGTCGCCGCATCTGGCCGCTATGGATTTAGCGACGCCGAATTCAAGGGGCGCGGCGCGCTGGAGTACCACACTGGCGCGGGATCATCGCTGACGCTCGGCGCGGAGCGTCAGTTTCGCGACGTGAGCGACGAGCAGGAAACGTCCATGGTGCGCAACACTGTCGCGGCGCAGGAATTTGGCAGCGACTACACCGACACCTATGACGCGCGTTCAGTCTCTCTGGCCGGATCGCTGGCCCGACTCGGGTGGCGGCCCTCTTTTGAGCTCGCGTATGAGCAACACCAACCGCTTGCCGTTCACGCGCGTCCTGCGACCGGTCGGTTTGAACCCACTATACCGGCGCTCCAACTGCACGAGAGTCGACTGACGCTGGGATTGGATAGAGGGGCTAGCTTGACTTTGGGCGGTTTTGAGCTTGGTGCTCATTTGACCGTGAGTGGCATTCGGAGAGAGGGCTCGGGGCTCTCGTTTCGCGGAGAGTTTCTGCGACCGTCGTTGGCGCTGGACCTTCAGAAGCCGTTCGGCTCTAGCCGGCTCCTCTTTCATACGATCGCGGCTGGAATCTTCAGCCACGATACCGTGCCGGCGCAGCATCTGGTCTACCTGGGCGGGCCTACCACAGGTCCGGGCTACGAATTCCACGAATTCATTGGCCGAGGAGGAGTGGGTCAGCGGATCGAGTATCGCTTCCTCGCGCCCTTCCTCCCAATCCCGCTAGGCAGGTTCGGCCGTGCCCCGGGTACTCTCACACTAGCACCGTTCGCCACGGGCGTGTGGATCGACCGCTCCGTGGCTTTCAAAACTGCCCGGCAAGGCTGGTATCCATCGGTCGGGCTCGGGGCACTCACCGTTTTTGACGTATTGCGACTCGACGTTGCCCGGGGCCTCCGCGACGGGCGCTGGACGTTTTCGGCCGATATCGGACGCGATTTCTGGAGCGTGCTGTAGAGGAAAGACCGAGGCCTGATTGGGGTCGTTATTGAACGACGTGTATCGTCGTCCATCATACGGGGGATCACCTGGAATGACTGGGAATCGGGACCCCTTTCGACCCACATCAGCAGCTAAGGCATTCATGCGCTCATCTCTCGAATTTCGTCGAGCCTCGTTGATCATTGCGAGTCTCACCGTACTGGCGGGTTGCGCCACAGCCACGAGGCGTGCAGCAATCAGCAGCGGCGTGCCAACAACTCGCTCCGGCGAGGCGGGCCAGCCAGCACTTCCAAAAGACGCGCTTGCACGCGCGCAGAGCGCGTATGACGCCGGCGACTATCCCGCGGCGGGTGCATTGTTTGAGGCGATCGTCGCGCAAGATCCTTCGCCGGCCTCCATCGCGGTCTTCCGGCTCGCGACGCTTCGCTCATGGGACAACCAGTTCGACGAGGCGATAGCGCTCTATCGGCGCTTCATAGTCATGGAGCCGCGCGACGCCGAGGGACGGCTCGCCCTGGCCCGCACCTTGGCTTGGCAGGGACAATACGCTTCGGCGATCGCGACCTACGATTCCCTCATTGCCAGCAACCAGCGCTCGCGCGATGCGGTGATCGGTCGCGCCCAAACGCTCGCTTGGTCCGGTCGGTTGAGCGAGGCGCTCGCGGCCTACAAGGGGTGGCTCGGTGGTCATCCAAACGATCGCGATGCGTCGATCGAGTACGCGCGCGCACTCGCCTGGAACGGCCAGTTTGATGAGTCAGAGGCCATGTACGTGCAATTGGCCAAGACCGGCAACGCCGCCGCGAAAAAGGGATTGGCACGCGTGATCGGGTGGCGAGGTGAGTTTGATCGGAGCGAGCAGACGTGGCGACAGGTTCTGGCGACGGACCCCCGGGATCCCGAGGCCCTCACCGGGCTGGCCCAGGTTCTCTCCTGGCAGGGCCGCCAGACCGACGCTGAGTCGGCACTGCAGCTCGCGCTGAGGGCAAATCCGGCGTACGGCGATGCGCGCACATTGCTTCGATGGGTACGGGCCGATCTAAGGCCGAGCGCGACGGTTTCAGCGGTCAGCATCAATGACAGCGACCACAATCGCGCGACGGTGCTCTCAGTCGATTACCTGGCCCGCGCATGGTGGAATGGCGCCGTCGGAGGAAGCTACACGGAACGGAGCGCGAATTTCGCGGCGATCGATTCGCGCGCTGACGCGGTCAATCTCTTCGCGCGGTGGCAGCCCGGCACGAGCTCGTGGCAGATTCGCGCCGATGGTGGAGTCACGAGGCACTCATCTACCTTCGTCCCATCGACAAATCCCCAGCGGACGATGGGCAGCGGTGCGCTCCGCCTGACAGGAAACGTTGGACGCGCGCTCACTGTTGGACTGAGTGGCTCACGCGCACCTTTCGACGAGACGGCGCTGTTGATCGCCAACGGTGTCGTCAGCTCGGATGTTGCTGGTGAGGCCACGCTTGCTCTGCCGTCGCGGTTTGCGCTCTCCGGCGCGGCAAGCCACGCGCGGATGACTGGCGGTACGCGCGAGAATGCACGAAACGCATTCTCGTCCACGCTGCGGTGGACGCACACCCGGAATTGGAGTCTAGCGGTCGGCGCGCGCCAATTCGGATACGATACGACGTCATCGGATGGCTACTTCGCGCCGCGACGGTACAC
>DASWBG010000006.1:0-7455 GCA_036390715.1 Gemmatimonadaceae bacterium | reverse complement strand
CGACCGAAATGATCCCACCTGACCTCAAGTTCGAAGGCGTCGTCCCGATCCTTCGCGTCGGGGATCTGAAAAAAAGCATCGAGTACTACGTGACCGTACTCGGTTTCAGGATCGACTGGAATTATGAAAGGGTGATCGCGTCGGTATCGCGCGGGGGGTGTGGTCTCTTTCTCTCCCAGGGCGATCAGGGATATCCCGGCTCATGGGTGTGGATCGGCGTCGATGACGTTGAGCGCCTGTTCGACGAGTACCGCGCAAGGGGAGCGAGAGTGCGACACCCGCCCACGAACTATGCGTGGGCGCTCGAGATGCAGATCGAGGATCTGGACGGCAATGTCCTCAGGATCGGCTCCGACAACAGGATCGATCAGCCAATCGGCGAATGGCTCGACATGTACGGCAGGCACTGGGTCAAGTCGCCGGAGGGTGGATGGATGCGCGCCGAATCCTCCGGCTCGTCCACCTCATGATAGTCTCTTCATTACGCCGTCTGATACCGGGTGGATAGACTCTCGATCAGCGCCGACGGATCCGGCGCACTCCCAGTCGCTCCCTGGACGATCGTCGCTGCGGTGTAACGCTGCCCATGGCGGTGAACGTTCTCCAAGAGCCAGTTACGCAAGCTGCGGAAATCTCCGGCCGCAAACGCCTCGTCGAGCGATCCGAGCTCCTCCTCGGCGGCGGCGAAGAGCTGAGCGCCGTAGACGTTCCCAAGCGTGTAGGTTGGGAAGTACCCGATCAAACCCTCCGACCAGTGTCCATCTTGCAGGCACCCCATCCGATCGTTCCTGGGAATAACGCCCAGGTAGCGAGCGTATAGCTCGCTCCACGCCTGGGGAAGATCGACTGCGAAGAGATCGCCAGCGAGCAGCGAACGCTCGAGCTCGAATCGGATCACGATGTGGAGGTCATACGTGACTTCGTCCGCCTGAACGCGTATGACTCCCGGATCCACTCGATTGAGCGCAGCGCGGAAACGGTTCAATGAAACGCCGCGCAACGCGTCATGAAAACTGTGTTGAAGGTGAGGATAGAAATGCCGCCAGAAGCCTTCGCTCCGCCCAACCAGATTCTCCCATAATCGCGCCTGCGACTCGTGAAGACCCAGCGACGCCGCCTCCCCCATTGGAGTACCATAGTGCGCAGGATCGAGTCCCTGCTCGTACAGCGCGTGTCCGACTTCGTGCAGCAGTCCGAGAATTCCGCGCGCGAAGTTACGCGCGTAATACCTGAGCCCGATGCGCACATCTCCGGGGCCGATCAGCGTGCAGAATGGATGGTGCGCGGTATCAAGACGGCCCGTCTGCCGATCGAATCCAAGCGCAGCAGCGACACTTTCGCCGAAGAGCCGCTGCCGATCGAGCGGAAACTCCCGCGTAAGCAGGCCGGGCCGCGCGGGCCTGCGCTCCGCGCGAAGCTTGTCTACCAGCGGAGAGAGACCGACCTCCAGACGCCCGAATAGCTGCGACAACTGCGCGCTCGTCATGCCCGGCTCGTAGTAGTCGAGAAGGGCATCGTAGCGTGTTCCGTTGTGACCAACGGCATCCGCTTCTTCGCGCGCCAAAGCGAAGATCCGGTCGAGAAAGGGGCCAAACGCACTGAAGTCGTTCTGCTTCCGCGCATCGGACCAGACCTGTGACGCCAGTGCCGTCACGCGCGCAGATTCCTCGACCAGTCGTCGCGGCAGACGTCGCTCCCGATCGTACTCCCGACGTAGCTCGCGCACATTGACAGCCTGCGGACTCTCGGAATCAGCGACGAGTGATGAGCCCTCGACGACGCTGAGCAACTCGTCGTAGCGGGGATCCGTGCCTCGATCATGGACAATCCCCGCCAATAGCGCCGACTGCTCGGCGCGATGCTCAACCCCGCCCGGGGGCATGCATACCTCGGCGTCCCATTCGAGGACGTCGAGGCACGACGACAGGATTGTCTCCTCGCGCGAGATCCGCACCAGCTCAGCGTAGGCTTGCTCGGGGTTCATTGTCAGTAGGTCATCACTCGGCCCGGGTTGATGCCCTGCGCACCGGCAGTAGAATAAGCAAGGGACGTCCCTCGCACGCAAACGACTGTCTCACCTCTCGCATGTATACTCCGGCGGAAGAAATTGGCTTGATGGGGATGAGGCTCGCCACCCGCGTGCAGCATGCCTTCGACCGGATTCCACACGCTGAAGTCATCGATTTGATGCACGCGATCCGACGTGAGGCCATTGACCGTCATCTCGCTTATCAGCGCGACGGCGTAACCGAGATCATCCGTCTTCTGCCCTGCCCACTGATTCTTCGTCCTGATCAACTGGGATACACGCACTATATCTCGGCGACGATCCTCAACTGCATCAAGCGTCTGCCCGACCTCTACTTCCAGGTTCCCGAAGTTCGGGAGATTCTGCGCGTTACTCCGGGAGAGGAAGAGTGGCTCCGCGAGTGCTGGACGCCAGCACATCGCGAAGCTAATCCAGTCTTCGGCCGGCTGGATGCCGTCGTCGACTACACGACCGCGATGTGGAAGGACTCGATCAAGTTCATGGAGCCCAATCTGAGCGGGATCGGTGGATTGCACATCGCACCAACTTCCATGCGCATTCTGGCCGATCTGGTCGTGCCGGCGTTGCTGGCGCAGGATCCGAGCATCCGTCTCCAGCTCACCGACGATGTCCGCGAGCTGCTGCTCCAGGAGCTGATGGAGCATCTCGAGGCGATTGGAAGGCCGCATGGCCAGATCGTGCTGGTCGATCCAAAGTATGCAACCGATGGTCCCGACGAACCCGAAGCACTGGCGGCGTACTATCGGCGACGCCACGGCTTGTCGGTTCTGCACGCCGATGTGAGCGAGCTTCGGCTGCGTGGCGACGAAGTATTCTACGAGGACACGTTGGTCGATCTCGCCTACCGCGACGCCAGCGTGCTCGACCTCATCGATCTCGCTGAAGAAGGCATTGATGTGGCGCCGATGCGCGCGCTGCTCAGACAAAATCGCGTTGTTTCGTCGATCACCGCCGAGCTCGACCAGAAAAGTTGCTTCGAGATCTTCACTGACCCGGCACTTGTGCAGCGGTTCCTCACTGTGGAGGAGCGGCAGGTGATGCGGCGCCACGTCCTTTGGACGCGGCTCGTGTCCGACCGGCGCACGGCTTCACCAAACGGGGAGGAAATCGATCTTCTGGAGTACGCACGCAGAGAGCGCGAGTCGCTCGTGCTCAAGCCGAATCGCGCGTATGGAGGCGAGGGGGTAGTCGTCGGACCAGGCACTGGTCAGGGGGAGTGGGAAAGCGCAATCGATCGCGCACTCCAGGACGAAGAGCGATGGGTTGTGCAGCAGGTTGCGCAGATCCCGGTCAAGTCCTTTCAGGTGCTCGATAAGTTCGATCGCGTCCACGTCGAGCCGTTCTACATCGTGATGGGAATGGCGTCCAGTCGCGATGGTGTGGCGTTCGTCGTACGCGCATCGCAGCAGCACGTGGTAAACGTGGCGAAGCAGGGAGGTATGTGCGCCGTGATGGTCAGCGCGAAGGCTTTGCGGTGATAGAGTGCTTGCAGCTGAACTAAGGCGTTAGGCGAATCAGGAGTCCCGACGGCAATGAGCTGTTCTTTCCTGTTCCCGAGTGAGCAATTGCGGTGACGAAGCGTCGAAACGTCATCGTCCACATCGCAACCAGCGCCGACGGCTACATCGCGCGTCCCGACGGCGATCTCGAATGGCTCACGTCCCGCCCGGCTCCCGAAGGTTTCTACGGAATGAACGCCTTCATGAAGTCGATCGACACCATGCTGATTGGCCGGAAGACATACGACGTGAGCCTGCGCATGGGGGCGAAGTTCGACTCGAAAAGTCGGACAATCGTCTTCTCCCGTCGCGCGGCACCGGCCGACGCCCCATCAGGCGTGGAGTTCGTGAGCGGTGCGATCGGTCCATTCGTGAAGCGTCTTCGGGAGCAGCCTGGCAAGGATATCTGGTTGATGGGCGGCGGCGAGCTCATCGCCTCCTTTCTCGACGAGCAGGCGATCGATGAGTTCGTCATCAGCGTGGTCCCGATTTTTATTGGGGATGGCATTCCATTGATAGCCCGACGTCACCGCCAGGTGCCCCTGGATTTGCACTCCGTTGAACGGTTCGAGGATGGTCTGGTTCAATTGCACTACCGCGTTCAGATTGGGCGTTAGACGTCTGCGCCGCATTCCTTCTTGACGGAGACCGCATGCCGCACGGCAAAATCTGTTACCTGGAAATACCCGCGAAGACCGCCGAGGCCTCGGCCGACTTCTACAGCACTATTTTCGGCTGGAAGGTGAGGAAACGGGGGGATGGAGCGCTGGCATTCGATGACACTGGTGGCGTGAGCGGGACATGGGTAAAGGAGAGCGATCGCACACCGGATGAGCGCACGCGGACGTACATCATGGTAGATGACATCGCCGACACTTTGAAGCGGATCGAGAGAGAGGGCGGGCGGGTGCTGACTGGCCGTACCGGTATCGGCTCTGGGATGGGCGCCTTTGCAGTGTTCGCGGATCCGGTAGGAAACGAGTTCGGTCTATACGAGGAGCCACGTTCCTGAACGTGGCACGAGCCTGCGTGGGTTTTCAAGCATTGGCCACCGCTGTGGTGATCGCCTGCGCCCGTGCTCCTGCTAACACGTCTACGGTCCCGAAGGAACTACCTCGGTGACCTCGCCGCCGCTTCGAACGTTGCCGTCAACACACCAAACAGGAATTGATCGCCTTTTGCATCGGGGTTTCTGAACACCAAATAGACGTCGTGCACTCCCGACGTCGGCCGCAACACC
Source organism: Gemmatimonadaceae bacterium (assembly GCA_036390715.1). Classification (GTDB taxonomy): domain Bacteria; phylum Gemmatimonadota; class Gemmatimonadetes; order Gemmatimonadales; family Gemmatimonadaceae; genus UBA4720. Next base: position 2,666 of record DASWBG010000006.1, on the reverse strand, counting down.
GACCGCAGTCGCAAAGGCGCAACGCCGTCGGAAGGACGAATCAGCTCCGTCTCGCTAACCAGTGCACCGGTCGGCGAATCGAGGTGCACTTCGATCTTCCCACCCTTCGCCTGGTACTGAGACGGCGCCACCACGGCGAATGTGACCGCGCCAACTCCGGTCAGATCGATCTGCCTCAACGCGACGGACGCACCCGGGCGATTCACGACGGTGATCTCGACCGGCAGCTCTGGCACGCTCTGCTTCGACACTCCATCCGACAGTTCACCATTCGCGACTGCCACGGTCGGCGAGTGGAGAACCATCTCCTTCTCCTTCGTAATCGCGGGCATCCCGTTCGCGCCGCGATCGGTGTACGCCGCTCGCAGCACGGTCACTCCCGTCGGTGAATCGCCGGACCCCGCGGGGGGCACATACGTGCCTCGAACTGGGAGCGAGGGCGCGCTCGGATTCCGGTTCGCGAGACTCATGATGTAGGCGAGCATCGCGGTGGCCTGATCGTCTGTGAGCGTTGGATGCGCGGCCATCGCCACATTGCCCCAGACACCGGATCCTCCTTCGCGAATCTTGCGCACGAGACGCGCGGTCACCGCGCTGTCTTTGTACTTCCGCGCAACATCCGCGTACGCCGGGCCGATGGACTTTCTTGTCAGCTGATGGCAGGAGAGACAGTCGCTTCCTTCGATCAGTTTCCGGCCTGTCTCCGCCGCGGTCGCCGCTCCGCCCGACGCGGCACCCTCCTTCACGTATTGCGCGGTTACACTCACTTTGTTTGCCGGGATGGTTCCGCTCTGAAGCGAGCCGTCTTCACGATCCGTCACGCGCACCGCGTAACGCACCGGGACTCCCGGGAAAAAGAACGACCGATTGCTGCCGATGAGATCGATAACGACGTTAGCCGGCTCATTTCCAGCGGCGATCGGCACCGCCGCGGTGGACTGCGCACCATGAGTGTCAGTCACCGTCAGCGACGCCGTGTACGTACCCGGTTGAGTGAACGTGAACGACGGATTCGGTTGCGTCAGTCTCGCCACCGTTCCACCACCTGGTCGCGAGATCGTCCACGCGTAGCGCAGCGAATCTTCGTCGAGGTCCATCGTACCCGCCGACGAAAGCTGCACGCGCATTGGTAGCGCTCCGGTCGGCCGATCGACTGCAACCGCCACGATCGGTTTCCGATTACCCGCGTTGTACTCGACGCGAACGAGCCGCGCGTCGGGATTGCCCTGGAACCACGCCGTTCCGTACTCGAGCAGATACAGATCTCCGCTCGGCCCGAACTCCATCTCGATCGGAGCGCTGAACTTCGTGTTCGGCATGAATTGCTCGATGGAGACGAGGTCGCCCTTCGCATCCATGGTCACCGCCATGATCCAGTGGCGCATGAATTCGTAGATGAAAAGCTTGCCCTCGTAGTACTGCGGGAACGGTCTGGCCGCGTTGCGGAAATCGTCCCTGTGGAATACCGGGCCTGCCGCGGAAGCACGTCCGCCGCTGCCGACGATTGGGAATTCCGGGGACGGTGCGTACGGGTACCAGATGTATGCGCCGCGCGCGGGCGGCAGCTCGGTGAGACCCGTGTTGTTGGGTGAGCGATTGATTGGATGCGCCGGATCGAACCGCTCCCCGGGGACCACCGTCACCGAATCCGAGAAAGTAGTTCTATAGTACGCCTGGTTGTTCGCAACGAAATGCGGCCATCCGTAATTGCCGGCGCTACGCGCCTGATTGATTTCGTCGTAGCCACGCGGGCCGCGTCCGACGGAGTCTACGTTCGCGTCGGGACCGACGTCGCCCCAGTACAGGAACCCGGTATGAGAGTCGATCGAGATCCGATAAGGATTACGATGTCCCATCGTATAGATCTCGGGTCGGGTCTTCGCTGTGCCGGGCGGAAAGAGGTTTCCTTCCGGGATTGTGTAAGTGCCATCAGGCTCTGGATGGATGCGGATGATCTTCCCACGCAGGTCGTTAGTGTTCGCGGACGATTTCTGCGCGTCCCACGGCATTCGCCCCGGTCGTTCGTCGACCGGAGCGTAGCCCGAAGCGAAGGGATTCGAGTTGTCGCCGGTCGACATATAGAGATTTCCCTTCGTGTCGAAGGCGATGGACCCGCCGGTGTGACAGCACTTCAGGCGCTGAGTGGGTATCTCGAGGAGAATCTTTTTCGATGCGAGGTCCAGGGAATCTCCTTTCATCTGGAAGCGCGCCAGTACGTTTTTCGACTCCGGCCCGGCGGGCGAGTAGTACATGTAGACCCAGCCGTTCGTGGCGAAGTTGGGATCGGCGGCGAGTCCGAGCAGGCCATCCTCCGCCTGACTGCTGTCCGCGTATTTGGTGCTGACCGGGATCGTCGCGATGCGTCTCACTCGACCGGTCGCCGGCGAATAGAGGTTGACGTAACCATGTCGCTCGATGAAGAGCACACGGTCGCCGGGAAGGACGGCGAGTTCGATGGGCTCGTCCAGCTTCTCGGTGAGAACGATTTTGGTGAAGCGATTCTCCTCAGGCCGCGCTCGGCTAAAGTCGACGGTTCCCTTCCCCATCGCGTAGCGCAATCCGCCGAGCAAGTGCCTGAGGAAGAGCGGCTCGGAATAGGTGGCCTCGGTGTGACCCATGTTCGTGTACCACGCACGTCCACCATCGAAGTCGTGGTACCAGCTCAT
>DASWBG010000005.1:0-4139 GCA_036390715.1 Gemmatimonadaceae bacterium | reverse complement strand
CGGCAGCTCACCTTCGCCATCGCCTTCGCTGGCAGAACCGTCTTCGCGCCTTCGCCGGTGTATCCGCTGAGCTGACCGTTAATCTCGCAGGTGGGGCGAATCCATAGCTTCTCGAGAGTGGTGTAGCCCTTCTCGCCGCCGAGCGCGCTGACGCCGGTCTCTTTCATGAGAGTCTTGTCGTCGAACGGAAGTGAGCGCATCTGGTTCCGGATCTTTGGATCCCACGTCCGCACCTTCTTGTAAAATCCGGGGATCGCGATGCGACCGTCCTTGTCGTGGAACGTTGCGAGGATGCGCGCCAGCGCCATCGCGGGATTGACGATCGCCCCGCCGTAGATGCCCGAGTGCAGATCGCTTTTCGGCCCCTGCACGTTGATCTCGAAGTAGGCGAGTCCGCGCAGCGACGAGAGAATCGATGGCAGTCCGGGTGCGAACATCGACGAATCGGAGATCACCACCGCGTCGGCCTTCAGCAGGTTCTTTTGTTCCTTCACAAACGCCGCGAGATGATCGCTCCCGATTTCTTCCTCGCCTTCCGCAATTACTACGACGTTGATCGGAAGTTTCCCACGCGTGGCGAGGTGCGCCTCGAGCGCTTTCACGTGGAGAAAGAGCTGGCCTTTGTCATCCACCGATCCGCGAGCGAAGATCTTTCGGTCGCGCATGGTCGGCTCGAACGGCGGAGAGGTCCAAAGCTCGAGCGGCTCGGCTGGTTGGACGTCGTAGTGGCCGTAGATGAGAACGGTCGGCGCTCCGGGCGCATTCCTCCACTCGCCGACCACCACCGGATGACCGGCCGTAGGGTAGATCTTCGCCGGCACGCCGATCTTGTCGAGTGACATCTTCACCCACTCCGCCGCCCGCCTCGTGTCGGCGTTGTGGTCCGACTTCGCGCTCACGCTCGGGATGCGGAGAAACTCGAACAGCTCGTTGTGGATGCGCGGATCGTTGTCGGAGAGAAACTTCTCGAGATCCGCCGGGATGGTTGTGTTACCGCGAGCAGCTTTGCTCGTGCTTCGAACAGTTTTGGTTGATTTGGTCATTGGCTCAGACTCGTCTCTGTTGTCGTCATCGTAAAAGAGGTGGGACCAGCATGGCGGATCACCTGCCATTACTTGCGGCTGAAATTGCGCTGACCGCGGCCATGCCGGCAAAGGTCGCTATCAGGCAAAGCACCACGCTCCCGAGAATGTAGGTCGCGGCACGCGCGTATTCACCGCCTTCGATCAAACCTACCGTCTCGAAGCTGAACGTCGAAAAAGTTGTGAAACCACCGCAGAATCCCACGATCAGCAGCGCCCGCAGCTCGGCCGACGTCTGCATGTTAAGCAAATAGCGGACGAAGACGCCGATCAGAAAGCAGCCGGCGACATTGACGAACATCGTACCGACCGGAAAGCCGCTGGCGCTCGACCGTTGGATCGCGCCGCCGATTAGATAGCGTAGGGCCGAACCCACCGCTCCACCGATTGCAATCAGGACAAGAATCATCAGGTGTTCAGATCCGCGAGTGTTTCCGGAGCATCAATATTCCCTGTTCGGTGATGCGTCGCAATTCGACTGATAGTTTCGCCACGATGTCCGCTGTGACTGGGTCCAATTCCCCGTAGCCTTCGAGACGGCGACCGCCAAGGTCACTGAAGGATACGTCGGCGACTCGAAGCGCCGATTCAATACTCCAGCGCGCCGACATGTCTTTCTTCGTCGACGGTATGCCGAGCGCGCCCAGAACGTCCGTCATGCTCGACCTGAGCCGTGTGACAAGGTCATGAATCGCCTTCCGCTCCTCCGCTGAGAGATCGCTCGCTTCGCGCGCGAACGGTGAAACGGACGCGTCCGCCAGCCGCTCGATAGTCGACAGCACGGAGTCCACCTGTGACATGACCGACAAAACATGACGGACCTGGTTGTCGTTGAGGCGTGCCTGTTGACTACTCACGCGCCGATACCGATATCTTCCTGAGAGCTGAGCGGAAGAGTAGCGAATCGCAGAAGTGAGGAGGCGGCATGCACGGCTTCAAGGGCGAACGGGTTCTGATGCGAATTCATATCGGGGAGAGGGACAAGTACGAAGGTGAACCCTTGTATTGGGCGATCGTGCAGCTGCTCAGAAAGCGGCATTATGCGGGGGCAACAGTCACCAAGGGAATCATGAGCTTCGGCGCCAGCAGCCGCATTCATACCGCGAAATTTCTGGAATTGTCGCTCGACCTTCCGGTCGTCGTCGAATGCGTTGAAACCGAGGATAATATCAAGGCGATATTGCCTGAATTGGACAAGATGGTAGGTGGCGGCCTGATCACGCTCGAGCGAGTGAAGGTAATCATGTACCGCCCGCACAAAAGTGAAGAAGAAGAGCCGGACGACTGGTCAATCGATGTGACGGGGTCATGGGGAATTCAACAAGCCTAGCAGCGACTCTCACAGTCAGGGGATTTTAGCGGGAATCAGTGACCGCCGGTCAGGCGCCGCCTACCGCCAATTCCTCGTCGTCGGGAGGACTCATCGTCTCGATGTCTTCTTCGGTCGTCTCGAAGCGACTTCCCGCGGGCTGGAAGAATCGTTGGGCGATGAACGTGGGCACGATCGCGCTGCCGATTACTGTTGTCACAAGAATCGTGTACTGACCCTGGGTGATGATTTTATTAGTGAGGCCGAACAGCGCCGAAATTGTTCCGAACGTCAGTCCCGTCGACATGAGAAGGGTCGTATAGATCCCTTTCTTCTTCTCGAACTTGAAGTAAGCGGTGAGCGGCATGACACCCACCACTTTCGAGACTATTTTGACCGCGAGAAAGGCTATGATCAGCAGAGCACCGGTCGCCACAGCGGGAAGGGACACGTACAGGCCGGCCTTGATGAAATAGAACGGCGTAAGAATCGAAAACGCGATGGAACGCATCCGGTCCATCAGAATTCGATCGTGTACGAAGACCCCGGCGATGACGAGTCCCACCAGATACGCGGGGAGAACGGCCTCGCTCTGTGCGACCTTGGCCAGTCCACCCAGAAGAAAAAGAATCAGGAAGACGAACTTGACTTCTGGTTCGCTGATCCGGTGGCCGACGCTCCTGATCACGAAGCGTGTGAGGCGGGGCAGATACCAGAGGACGACTGCGGTGACGCCCACGAACAGGGCCAGCCATCCGTTGAAGTTCGCGAAGATGATGCCCAGCGCGAGGACCGTGCCGAAGTCAGTGACGAAGCAAGCGGCGAGAATCAGTTTGCCGAGCTCCGTTCTGCTCAGTCCCGTCTCAATCATCACCGCGTACACGACGGCCACCGAAGTCGTCGACAGAGCGATCCCGGCGATGTAGGAGGCCTGCCGATCCCAATGGGCCAACCAATACGCGAACGCACCCGCCGCGAGAAATGGGATGAGAAAGCTCACGGCCCCGATCGTAAGCGCTGGCTTAAGATGGCGTCGCAGGGACGCCGGATCGATCTCCGCTCCGGCCAGGAACGTGAGGAGCCCGGAGCCGAAAGTAGCCAGAAAATCAATCCAGGGCGCGCTGTGGATTCCGAACAGATTGCCGGCAAGGATTCCCACGGCGATCTCGACTAGCGCGACCGAGATCCCTACTCTGATGGAGATGATGCTTGCGAGAAGGGCCAAGCCCATCCACACACTTGCGACCAGCCAGACGTTGGAGTCCACCTAAGCTCCGTGTTTACGTGTGTTGTCGGCACACGCGGAGCGGGTGGGAAACAAAAACTCCCGCTCCGGCTTACGCCGAGCAGGAGTCATCAACCGCTGGTACTCTGCGGTACTTGAGGGCGAACTCCATCGCCACAGTGATGGCTTAAGGCTAGAGCGTGCGAGGTGTTCAGTCAAGATTGCAGACACTACAAGCGCTCGCAGGCAATAACTTCATTCGAAGTATGCCTAACCGCCTCGCCAACGAAACGAGTCCCTATCTCCTCCAGCACGCCGATAACCCGGTCGACTGGTATCCGTGGGGACCCGAGGCACTCGAGAGAGCCAGGCGCGAAGACAGGCCGATCCTCCTCAGCATCGGCTACGCCGCCTGCCACTGGTGCCACGTCATGGCGCACGAATCGTTCGAGGACGACGAGACCGCGCGCCTCATGAATGAAAGCTTCGTGAACATCAAGGTCGATCGCGAAGAGCGTCCCGA
>DASWBG010000004.1:0-6294 GCA_036390715.1 Gemmatimonadaceae bacterium | reverse complement strand
TTCAGGGCAATTACACCTATTCCGATGCGACCGCCGACGATCCTCAGCTCGCGATTCCGGGCAATTCAAAGAACTCGTACAACCTGGTCGGGTTCTTCGAGAACCAGAAACTCGGTGCCCGTCTCGCGTACAACTACCGGTCGGCGTTCTTCGTGACGTTCGATCGCTCGACGCGATTGAATCAGGCCGCGCTGAAGTCTCTCGATGCGTCGGTCGCGTACGAGATTCATCACGGCATCACGCTGACCGCCGACGGAGTCAACCTGACGAACGAGAAAATCATTCAGTTCGATACCGATCGCTTCCGCCCTCGCGCGGTGTATGACAACGGGCGCTATTACTTCGTCGGCGTCCGTTTGACGCCATAACAACGCCGGCCGACTTCGCGGTCGAAACAAAAAAGGCAGAAAGCATTTATTGCTTTCTGCCTTTTGCTTTCTGGCTTGGAATTGGTGGAGCTGATCGGGATCGAACCGACGACCTCCCGAGTGCGATTTGGTTCCTGGTCTCCGGACGTCTCATGACGCCTCCGGATATCAATGAGTTCCCGATCTGGAACACTGACGAGTTCCGCCAAACAGCAGCGAAAGTTATTCTGCCGTGAGTCCCGAGCGGCAGCGGTTCGCGCCGTTGCGGTTACGGTTCGACCTTGATTTCGTCTTTCACCGACTTCACACCCTTCACTTTCGCGGCATCGTCATACCCTTTCCGCCGGTCGGAAGCGCTCTTGACCGTGCCGGTCAGTGTGACGACGCCTTCATGCACTTCACTCACGTGCACGATCCCAGTCAGTCCGTCGGCCGCGAGATTCTTCTCCACCTCGGACTGGATCGCTTTGTTGTCGAGCGGCTGCGGCGTCATCTTGTTCCAGTTCGAGCAGCCGAACGCGACCACGACGACGAGAGCCAGACTGACCGCAAGGGCAGTTTTCTTCATTTCATCCTCCCACCGATCGCCAGGAGCAATGGTCGAGCCAGGCGTACGGCCGATCCGGCCGAGCTGCAACCGACGACGGGCGACTGCTGCCGATCCAACCGAATTTTGGACGCTAAGAATACTTGCCGCGCACAAGTAGTCGGTTGCACACATCTTTGTGCACTGAAGCCCTAACGTAACTGCTGGATACGGTCGGTGGAGCTGATCGGGCTCGAACCAACGACCTCCTGAGTGCGATTCAGGTGCTTGTCTCGAGACATCTGCGGACACCTCCAGATTCAGTATTTTACAGCCGTCTGGACTTGTCCGGATTCGTCTGGCGAGTGCGAACTAGACGCGGAACTAGACACTTCAGTTCACAATAAAAACGTGCCGCCTGAATACACGGTACACACTCCGTTGCAGAAAAACGACACAATCATCGCTTCGAGGGTGTCCGCCAGATCATCGACTTTGGTCGAATCGTCTGGACTCGTCTGAAGATTGCGAGCCAGACGAAAAATAGACACTCATTCGAAGTAACTGCCGCCGCAGAGGCACCGATGAATTGACGTCGATTCACGGACGGATTCTAACGAACCGCGGGGCGCGCGGTGGTGGCAGGAGTCGCTTGCCATACTGCTGCGGGCCGCTATAACCTCTCGGGGCCCCAACAGTTTTCCGAAGAACCCCGTGCCCCCTTCTGATCGATCCGCTAACCGTGGAGGCTTCTATGTCAGAAAAGCCCGGATTCAATCGCCGTCGATTTCTCGGTCTTGCCGCGGCAACGCTTGCCACGAGTTCAAGGAGGCTCAACGCCATGACGGAAGCGCTAACTGCAAAGCAGACAGGCAGTGATCCGACCATTCGTCCCTTTCGCGTGAGTTTTTCGGCCGCGGACGTCGCCGATTTGCGGAGGCGCGTGCAGGCAACAAGATGGCCCGAGCGCGAGACCGTCAACGACGCATCGCAAGGTGTGCAGTTCAACACCATGCGGAAGCTCGCGAATTACTGGGGGACGGACTACGACTGGAGCAAGTGCGAGGCGAAACTGAAAGCCCTTCCGCACTTCGTCACCAACATCGACGGTCTCGACATTCACTTCATTCACGTGAAGTCCAAGCATCCGAATGCTCTGCCGATCATCGTCACGCACGGCTGGCCGGGCTCGATCATCGAGCAGCTGAAGATCATCGATCCGCTGACGAATCCAACTGCGCACGGCGGCAGCGCCGCTGATGCGTTTGATGTGGTGATCCCGTCGCTGCCCGGCTACGGTTTCTCAGCGAAGACCACTGCGCCCGGCTGGGACGTTCCCGCAATCGCTAACGCCTGGATCACGCTGATGAAGCGCCTCAGCTATTCCAGGTTCGTCGCTCAAGGCGGCGATTGGGGCAATGCTGTGTCCGAGTTGATGGCCCTCATCGCGCCTCCGGAACTGCTCGCCATTTCGACGAACATGGCGGCGACGGTTCCACCGGAGATCGCGAAGGCGTTGTCTGCCGGCGGCCCGCCGCCTGCGGACCTCACGCCCGACGAGTTGTACGCGTGGAAGCAGCTCGACTTCTTCTACAAGAAGGGACTCGGATACGCCAACGAGATGGCGCTTCGGCCGCAGAGTCTCTACGCCCTCGCCGATTCACCGGTCGGCCTCGCGGCGTGGATCCTCGACCACGACGCGCAAAGCTACGATCTGATCGTGCGCGTCTTCGACGGAGTCCCGGAAGGACTGACGCGCGACGACATCCTAGACAACATCACGTTCTATTGGCTGACGAACACCGCCGTCTCCTCCGCGCGTCTGTATTGGGAGGCGGTGCAAAAGCCTTCGACAGGCGGATTCTTCGACGCCAGGGGCATCAAGATCCCGGTTTCCGTCACAGTCTTCCCACACGAGATCTACGCCGCGCCAGAGACCTGGGCAAAACGCGCGTATGCAAAACTCCTCTATTACAAGCGGCATGACAAGGGCACTCACTTCGCTGCGTGGGAACAGCCGGCGCTCCTCACCGCTGACCTTCGCGAGAGTTTCCGTTCGCTGCGATAACCGTCTTCACTCGCTCAATGGACCGCCGGCAGTTCATGGGGACAGCAGCGATGACAGTGATCGGCGCTCGAGTCGGCGCGTTGGGCAAGCTCATGGCACGCACAGCACTTCAACTCTCCATCGAAGGTGAAATGCCATCGTTCCAGGGCGCGAACGGTTGGCTCAATTCGCCGCCCTTGCCGCCCACGGGCCTGCGCGGGAAAATCGTCCTCGTCGACTTCTGGACGTACACGTGCGTCAACTGGCTGCGCACGCTCCCCTACGTCCGCGCGTGGAGCGAGAAGTACAAGAACCACGGGCTCGTGGTCATCGGTGTGCACACACCTGAGTTTCCATTTGAAAAGAACGTCGACAATGTGCGCCGCGAGGCGAAGGCAATGCGAGTCGACTATCCGATCGCCATCGACAGCGATTATGCGATCTGGCGCGCGTTCAACAATGATTATTGGCCGGCGCTTTACTTCGTTGACACACAAGGCCGCATTCGCCATCACGAATTCGGCGAGGGCCGATACGACCAGTCTGAAATGATCCTTCAGGCGTTGCTGCGCGACGCCGGCGCCGCTGGAATCAGTGATGAGCTCGTGTCGCCCGATGCACGCGGTCTGGAAGTAGCCGCGGACTGGGCCACACTGAAATCGCCCGAGAATTACACGGGCTATCAACAGGCCGAAGGGTTCGCATCGCCCGGCGGCGCGTCCCACGACAAATCTCGCTCATACACAATGCCGCCTCACCAGGCGCTCAACCAGTGGGCGTTGTCGGGCGATTGGACGATCACCACGCGCACGGCTGTGCCCAACCATTCCGGTGGAATGCTCGCGTACCGTTTTCACGCACGCGATCTCAACTGCGTCGTCGCACCGGGTCGATCGCCCGCTCGCATCCGGGTGCGAATCGACGGACAACCGCCGGGCTCGGGGCACGGAGCCGACATCGACGAACAGGGCGACGGCACGGTCATCGAACCGCGTACGTATCAGCTGATCCGGCAATCGCGCCCCATCGCCGATCGCACGTGCACCATCGAATTTCTGGATCCGGGCGCCGAAGTCTATTGCTTCACGTTCGGTTGAGCGAGGGACGGGAAATGAATCGACGTCGATTTCTGACGACTACAGCGATCACATTGGCGGGAACGCAATTCTTTGGACGCTTCCTGAAAGCAGCGACCACGATGCCACACAACACATTTGAAAACCTGAAGCAGGTCGACGCCGGCGTGTTGAACGTCGGCTACGCGGAGCTGGGCACGAGTACGGGAACACCGGCAATTCTTCTGCACGGATGGCCCTACGACATCCACAGCTTCGTCGACGTCGCGCCCAGGCTCGCGTCAAACGGTTACAAAGTCATCGTGCCGTATGTGCGCGGGTTCGGCACGACGCGCTTTCGTTCCAGCGACACCGTCCGGAACGGGCAACCGTCCGCGGTAGCCGCCGATGTGATCGCCCTGATGGATGCCCTGCACATCGACAAGGCGATTCTCGCCGGCTTCGACTGGGGCGCGCGGTCAGGAGACATCGTCGCGGCGCTCTGGCCGGAGCGATGTAAGGCGCTCGTATCGGTCAGCGGTTATCTGATCGGCAGCCAGGAAGCCGGCAGGACTCCGCTCCCCCCGAACGCGGAGTTCCAGTGGTGGTATCAATACTATTTCGCGACGGAGCGCGGCCGCGCCGGCTACGAAAAGTACCGGAAGGATTTCGCGAGACTCATCTGGCAACTGGCCTCGCCAAAGTGGAAGTTCGACGATGCCACGTTCGAGCGCAGCGCAGCGTCCTTCGACAACCCGGATCATGTCGCGATCGTCATCCACAACTACCGCTGGCGCCTCGGCCTCGCGGACGGTGAGCGGAAATACGACGAAGCCGAAAAACGCCTTGCTCAATTTCCGGCGATCACCGTACCTGCGATCACGCTCGAAGGCGACGCGAACGGCGCGCCACACGCCGAACCGGCCGCGTATGCGAAGAGATTCTCGGGGAAGTACGAGCATCGGCTGATCGAGGGCGGCGTCGGCCATAACCTGCCGCAAGAGGCGCCGCAGGCGTTCGCCCAGGCGGTCATCGACGCTGACAAGTACTCGAGTTGAAAGGAGAGTTCATCATGCATTTCCTTGCGTCAATTCTGATTCTCGCCGCCACATCTGTGTCCCCAAAGCCGGCAATCGTGCTGGTGCACGGCGCGTTCGCCGATGCCAGCAGCTGGTCGAAAGTCATTCCGATCATCCAGAAAGACGGCTATTACGTGACCGCCGTCCAGATGAGTGCGATTTTCGCGCTTGTCTCGAGACATACGCGGACACCCCCGGACGCCAGATCTTAACGCCGTCTGGACTTGTCTCGATTCGTCCCGCGAGTGCGAATTAGACGCAGAACTAGACACTTGAAATTGCCGTCCATTCGAGCAATGCAAGCGACCCAATCATTGTCGTTCGAGCAGCGGTTCTACGGTCGCTTTTCATGAACATATGAGACTCGATGCGAACGCAACGGTAACCGCAGCCGCGCGATGCAGCCGGTGCGGTCGCTGCGATTCTCGAGCGTGAGCGTTCCGCGATGTGCCTCTGCGATCTGGCGGCTGAGGACGACGCCGATGCCCGTGCCGCCGGGTTTCGTCGTGTAGAACGGAACGAACAGATTCGCTCCGCTCGCGAGACCGTGACCTTCGTCGGCGATCGCAATCTCGACCGCGCGATCGTCGGCGCTCCAGCTGATTTGCACGCTGCCGCCGCTTTCGATTGAGGCGTCAGCCGCATTGCGCACGAGATTGATGATGAGTTGTTCCAGCTGATCCGCGTCCGCTTCGATTGTCAGCGCCGGCCCGGCGGCGAGGCGCACCGCGATCCGATCTTCGAGTCGTGCCACGCGCTCGATCAGCGAGGCGATGTCGACGGTTCGAAACTGCGGCGGCGGCAAGCGTGCCAGTTTCGAATAGGCCTCCATGAATCGCGTCAGTGACTCGGCGCGCGACGCGATGACCTCGAGTCCCTTCTTCACGTCGTCATTCCAATCCGCCGGCATCGTTTCGCGCGATCCGAGCGACAGCAGTGTCCGCGCGATCGAGCGAATCGGCGCAAGCGAATTGTTCAACTCATGGCTGAGGACGCGCACGAGCCGAATCCACGCCTGCCGCTCCTCATCGCGCAGCACCTGACTGAGATCCGTGATGACCAGCAGCGTGTGGCGATGTCCGCTCTCACGAAACGTCGACCGCCGCACGCCGAATCGCCCACTCCCGCCGCCGAACGACATCTCCACCGTCGCGTCCATCGATTCGAGGCAGCCGGCCAGTCCGAGATCCGCGGCGGTGCGGCCGAGGAGACTGCCCTC
>DASWBG010000003.1:0-2395 GCA_036390715.1 Gemmatimonadaceae bacterium | reverse complement strand
ACGATCAGACCGGATGCAGCTGCAACACTCGATGTGAAAGTTCCCTATCTGCAGGCTAACCCGGGAATGAGAATTCGTATCGAGGGTAACGCTGACGAGCGTGGCTCCGACGAGTACAACCTGGCCCTCGGCCAGCGCCGTGCGGCAAGCGCCAAGCGGTACCTCGTTGACCACGGCATTGCGGCAGATCGCTTCGACCTCGTGAGCTATGGCGAGGAGCGCCCGGTTTGCACCGAGCACAACGAAGCCTGCTGGCAGCAGAACCGTCGCGATGATTTCCGTATCGTGACGATCGGCAGCGACAGGATCGTAATACCACCGCAGGAGTAGCACCTTTTCCGGCCGGGCCTCCGAAAGGGGGTCCGGTTCGGAGACTAAAAGGCGGAGCGTCCGCAAGGACGCTCCGCCTTTCTGCATCTCCCTCCTCTCTCGTTCCCTTACATATCTCGGTTTGGGCCGGGGACGCGTTTCCTTAGCATCTCGGTTTGGGTCGAGGCAGGGTATCCTCTACGGCGGCTAGCTCGCTTACACGCTGCGAGCCTCGCGCGCAAACTACAACGGCGCGCGCGAGTCTCTTGCTACGCGAGACGCCGCCCACGAGGACACCCTGCCTCTCCCACAAAGATCTTCAACTGCGCGGCGGCCTTGGAAATCGTCAGTCACGATGGTGATGAGCCTGCGGCGGCATCGGTCCTTGCCTCTGATTCCAACCAACCGGGGCGTTATTGCGCGACGGTGGCTGGTGCGCCGACCCGTATCGGCGCCGAACGGGACAGTGGGCGGTAGCGGAGCGCTTCTGCTATGTGAGATGGTGCGACCTCGGTGACATCTTCGAGGTCGGCTATCGTGCGCGCCACTTTCAGGACGCGGTGGTAGCCGCGTGCGGAGAGGCCCAGACGTTCAGCCGCGGTTTGTAGCAGGGCCCTTGCGTCGGCGTGCACCGGAGTTTGTGAGTCGAGCCAGCGACCGACGGCGTAAGCGTTGCATGAGACGCTCTGCTTTTTCGCGAATCGCTTGCGCTGGGTGGCGCGAGCGCGCTCGACCCGTGAGCGAATTGACGCGGAAGAATCGCCGTTGGCGACGCCGCTCAAGTCGCGTAATGCGACGGCACCCACCGTGACGTGCATGTCTATTCTGTCGGCCAACGGACCGGAGATGCGCGCGTTGTAGTGATCGATATCCGTCGCGCTGCACGTGCACATCCCGTGGGGATCCGCCGCTCTACCGCACGGGCAGGGGTTCGATGCGCCGATCAGCGTGAAACGCGCGGGATAGGTGACCGCTTGTGATGCTCGCGCGATCACGACCTTGGCGTCCTCCATCGGTTGTCGGAGTCCATCCAGCACGTTCCTCGGAAACTCGAGCATCTCGTCCAGAAAGAGCACACCGTGATGAGCGAGGCTCACTTCGCCCGGTCGCGGGAGCGACCCTCCTCCGATTAGGCCCGCGCTCGAGATGGAATGATGCGGGGCGCGGAACGGGCGCATTCCCTCGCCCACATTGCTGCGTCCTAGAACTCCGGCAACGGAATGAATCGCGATTACTTCGAGCGCCTCGTCTTCGCTCAGCGCGGGCAGGATCGTCGGTAGTCGTCGAGCCAGCATCGTTTTGCCGGCACCAGGTGGCCCTACCAGCAGAACATTGTGCCCGCCAGCGGCGGCAACTTCGAGCGCGCGCTTTGCGCCCTGCTGCCCGACCACGTCGGCGAAATCGGTACCATCCGCGTTCGTTCTAGATGAGCTGAATACTTCACTGGCTGGTGTCAGCTGTCCTTCCCGCAGCTCGGACACGAGATCAGCGAGCGTGCGTGGAGCGGCTAGCTCGAGCGCGCTGACGCGAGCGGCTTCGGCGACATTAGGCGCGGGAAGAATGAGCGTTGAAATGCCAGCGCGCAGCGCATGGCGTGCGATTGAGAGCGCACCGCGCATCGTCCGCAATCCGCCGTCGAGGCCGAGCTCCCCCACGAACATTCGCTTTGCGACAGAAGCGGCCTCGAGCTGGCCGGTGGCGACAAGAATGCCGATTGCAATCGGGAGATCGAAGGCAGTGCCTTCCTTCCGGATGTCGGCAGGCGCAAGGTTTACGGTGATGCGACGAGGTGGAACCTTGAACCCGGAATTCACGAGCGCAGCACCGACCCGCTCACGGCTTTCCTTGACCGCGCTCGCCGCCAGGCCGACGATTGTCCATTGGGGCAGCCCTTGCGCGGCATCGACCTCCACGATGACGTCGTACGCGTCAATGCCGATGAGCGCAGCCGACCGAACCGCAGCGAGCATCACTCATGTAACACCTGCCGAGCTTGTGGCGCGAAAGCGTTTCAAGTCAGCCGAAATCAGTGTTGCGCAGATCGCAGCGTTCGGTCGATGCGACGCGTAAGAATCAAGGCGGCACT
>DASWBG010000002.1:0-10687 GCA_036390715.1 Gemmatimonadaceae bacterium | reverse complement strand
GGCAACGATGTCATGCTCCCATTCGAGATATCGAACACCGGAAATGCAGTTGAGACGGTCACCGCGCAGCTCACGCTTCCAACAGGGTGGGCAACGAGAGAGCTCCATCAGACGCCGCTGGTGGTCGGGCCGGGCGAAACTCTGAAGCGGCGAGTGCGCCTCAAGGTCCCCGCGCTCTCGAGCACCGGCTCCTCCTTCGTACAGATCGATTTGCGCTCCGGAGCGGAGCGTCTCGCATCCGAGACGATGACCGTCGAAGTTTTCAACTCGAGCTCGATTGGACGCGCGGCAGGACCTCTCGTCACCTCGTCGGTCTCCCACGCGACAGATGAAAACGGGCATGCGAACAGCGTCGTAACGCTATCGGCGACGGGCGCACTGTACGACTCGGTTCGGATCGACGCCAGAATGTCCCAGGGGTCCGCACGCGGCGGTGCAGCCAGCAGCGCGTTCGCCCACGTCGGCACGTACCAGTCCGCGGCGTCACTGACGCTCTCGGCTCCGTCGGGCCAGCTAAGTCTCGGCAACACGGGTACGTCGTTCTCAGATCTCACGGGACTCTATCCGTATGGGCAGGGCGCACTACTTCATCTGCAGCATCCGGGATGGGCATTGCTAAGCATGGGTGCGCTGTCGATGGCGCCGGTCGGATCGACCGAGCGGAAGCCAATGGTCGGACTGCGCGCCGAGCATCAATTGGGCGACGCGCAGGTAAGCACATCGATCTCTCATCTCGCTGATGCCGGGACATCACCTCGACAACTGGAAGCATTTGGAATCGGCGCTGCGGTTCCCTCGATTCTAGGCAGCACGTTCAAGGCTGAGATCGCGGAGCGGCGCTTTCTCGATGGAAGCGGCCTGGGATGGTCGAGCGGACTTGTGAGAACCGCCGCGGAAGGGAATGAGGAGTTCCGCGTTACACATGCCCCCGGCGGTAGCGACGCCTTCGCTCGCGCGACAGACGAGCTGCTGGCGAATGTTTCCGAGCGCCTGTCGTCGCGAATGAGCATGAGCGCCAGCGCCTGGCGCACCACCGACGCAACCTCCGTGTTCGCTGGGTTAAAATCGAACGGAGTCTCGCTGCGCCCGCAGTTCGCGATCCGTGAAGCGACGACCATCGCAATCGAGGCGCGCTCGTATTACTTCGACGCCACATCGCGCCCGACATCGTCCAACAGCGGCGGCGCATTCGGAAGCCGTGAACAGCAGCTCGGAATCAGCTTCAGCACCTACCTCCGGCAGTACTACCTCAACAGCTCCGCGTATCTCGGCAACGTGACGCGCACCGTCACGCCGGCCGGACAGACCGTCGTGACGGATCGTTCGCCGCGGAATTACTGGACGGCGAATGCGGGGTGGTCCAACGCGGGCGGCGTGTTCGAGCTGCAGACACGAATCGAACAGACGCGTGACAGAGGCGGCTTCGTCAACCAGCAGAGCATGGTCGGAATTCGTGGCGAGCAGTTGGTGCTTCCGTGGGCCGGCGGTATCCGCGCTGAGGGAGAGCTCCAGCGGGTGAACAGCTTCGGCGGCGAGAATTCCGCGATTGTGCGCGCGGGAATCGCGATCCCCCTCGTGAATGGCTTCGCCTTCAAGATCGACGCAGAGCGCAACTCGATCTTTCGTTCAACTTCCGGCCGGGTGCCATGGATCTTTGCCGCGCGGTTCGAGCACGCGCTTACCGTACCGATGCTGCGGACTCCGGGAACGTCGGGATATGTCTACGAAGATCTGAACGGGAATCAGCGTCGCGATCCGGGCGAACCGGGCGTGCCGGGGGCAATTGTCAGGCGCGGAGGAGAAACCGCAGTGGCGGATGCGAGCGGCAAGTATCGTGTGGGTGGCGATGCAAGGCAGCTCGCTACGATCGACGAAGCGTCCCTCCCCGATGGATGGACAGCCAGCGGCGCGGGCCGAGGCGACCTCAGTGTGTCGCTCTCGACATCGGCCGAAGTGGAGTTCGTAGTCGCGCCTCGTTCGGGGATCGCGGCGGTTCAGGTCGATCTGAGCAAAGCCCACGTCATTGCGCGCGACAGCGGTGGCCGAGAGTGGGCCGCGCTCATGACGGGACCAACGACGGCAACCTTCCAGTCGCTGCCTGTAGGCGTTTACAAGCTCGACTTTGATCTCTCGGAGCTGAGCGAGCCGCTCGTTCCGCGCACGCCGGTTCCGCTGTTGATCGTGAGCGGGAAGGATTCGAAGTCGATCACCATCACGCTCGACCCGCGTCCGATCCGGATGTGGAATGGTTCGGGGACGCGTGGGAGCACACAGAAAAACGAAGCGCCCCCGGCGGATAAGAAGCCCGACGCGCCCGCAAATCAGAAGCAATTATGAGCGGCTCACGGAAGGCGCACGTTCGGATATTCGCCCTGGGATGCATTACGCTGCTCTCGGCTTGTCTCAAGTCGACGGAGCCGCAGCCATCGCTGCTGCAGCTCAATGGTTCCTGGAATTACACCGGCGTTCAGACGGTTCCGGTACGTGAGATGCTCAGCGGGACTCTCACGATCTCGCGCGAATCGGGCACAAGCTTTCAGGGACAGCTGAACCTCGTCGGTGTGAACTCACAAACGCAACAGCAAAGACTCCTGAGCGGCGTCGTAAGCGGCGCTGAAAGCGGCACGGATGTAATAGACTTCGATGCGAATCTGGAAGCGACTCCGCGTCGTCACGTTGGGCAGATCGTCGCTGATACAATCACCGGGACCTGGGTCGGATCGTCATCCGACGGGACCATGTCTTCCGGAACCTTCAGAGTTGAACGGGAGACGAGATGACACGTGTACGATTTGGCGCCATTGTGATCGCGACGCTTATAGGCTTGTCGATGGTGGCGTCTCCGGCGTCCGCGCAGTGCACGGCCAGCGGCGCTCCCGCTAACTGTGGTGTTCCGGGCAGTGTTTCCATGACCGCGGGTCGCGTCGTACAGCTTCAGATGAGCGCAGGCTCGACGGCGCTCACGGCTCCGACGCCGGCAAATTTCGACGCGGGGTTCAACGCGACTACCGGTCCCACGCTGACTGTGAGCGCCAATGCTCCGTGGACGCTTTCCCTGCGCGCCGTCGCCGCAACCTGGACCGCGACCAACACGTCGCCCGGAGCTCCAGCGCGGACGACGAAGCCCGCCGCGGATCTCAAGTGGAGCACTGCGTCGAACGGATCGTTCAGCTCCTTGACGACGAGCGATGCGAATCTCGTGACGGGATCGGCGACGGCGAGCAATGCCACGACGCTCTATTTCCAAACGCTCTACAGCTGGACATTGGATACCCCCGGCAACTACAGCATGTCGATCGTTCTGACGCTGACTTCTCCGTAGTATCTGAGAGCGAGCGCGAAACCAATCGTGACTTTACAGTCACGTTGCGTTAATGAGAAAGTCATGCGATACAGCGACCTGGGCGCAAAACAGACAGTTGCAGAAGGGGTCCTGCAGAGTCCTCCTCATACAAGACGGCAACAGCCGTTTTGCATCTCTAATCGCTGCAGGAGAACCGATGTCACGCAACAAAAAGGGTTTTACCCTCATTGAGCTTTTGATCGTAGTCGTCATCATCGGCATCCTTGCCGCGATCGCGATTCCGAAGTTCGCGAATACGAAGGACAAGGCTTACGTCGCCGCGATGAAGTCCGACCTTCGCAACCTTGCGACCTACGAAGAGCAGTACGCTGCTGACCAGAACGGTGCATACTTCGCAGGAGTCGCTACGATGTTGACACCCATGCAGGGCTTCACCCCGTCGCAGAACGTGACGATTACGGCAGTCCTCGTTGCCGGCCCGCCACAGGCCTGGAGCGCCAGCAGCGTCCACTCGCTGTCGGCCAAGACCTGCACCAACGTCACCGGTGTGATCGTCTGCACCTGATGAATCTCTAGCGCGATGCAAATCGTCGCTTCGCAATAGAAAGAGCCCGGGAGAATTCCCGGGCTCTTTTGCATCCGCTCGAAAACCGGGCTTTTAACTGCCCGCTAATTGCGCCCACGACCCGCGCTGCACAGCGACTTTATTGGACCACTGTCTCGCCAGCGCCGCGTCGTAGTGGAATCTTCCACCGCCGGTCGCATAATAAACCGACGCGACCACCGCTCCATAAAAGTCACCAGCTCCCGTCTCGTATACGATGTGGTTCGGCGCGTACACCGAGTAGTACGATGCCGTGCCTCCCGACCTGAGTGCCCAATACGCCGGAGTCACAGAAGTGCCGCACGATGCGAATGAGAGTGAACTAGCATTGGCTGAAACGTTGCTGATCGTGCCAGCGGCAACATTGAGCGAGTCACGAAGGTATACGCTGGCGTGCGGATTTCCGGGAAACACAAGCTTGGAGTTTCCTGTGAGTACGATCGAGCTGAAAAAATAAGTGGTGTCAGTAAGCGTGAGCGTTGCGCCGCCGGAGACCGTGACTACGCCTGTCGACGAGCTGTAGCTGACGCCGGGCCCGGTCGGGACGTTTGCCGTCGCCGTGAACCCAGCTGCCGGACATGGAAGTATGTCCATCGGCGCCAGCGCGGTTGCACCGGACGCAGTAGCTCCCGTAACGACGCCGTTTACTCCAAGGGTGATCGTTCCAGCGGCTGTCGCGCTTCCTTTCACAGTGGTGTTGGCGACGGTCATGTCGCCATTAGCCCAGACATTGGCCGTGGTGTCGGCCGACAGTGCCGAGTAAGGCCCAAGGTCGGAATCGAACGCGTCAAAAGCTCCACCATTGGTCAGATACAATATCGATTCGGCGCGAACCGCATATTTGAAGATCGGTACGCCGCCAGCTGCCCCAACGATGGTGATGATTCCAGCCGTCGGGTCGGTGCGTCGGCCTTGCACCACCACGTTGTATTCCTGAAGTCCGCCGTTGTCGACACGGTGTATCACTGCCCGGTACGCGGCCTTATTAGGAAGCGTCTGCCAGCCCAGGTCGAGACTATCCCCTGGCTCGAGGGCATTGACCGCCGCAGCCGGCCACGCCCCATAGGTCTGACGTAGCCCAGCCTCGCCCGCATACATGGCCAGGGTCGACTCTCGGCTCGCGCGGGAGGCACGCCGCTCATCGGAGGCCGTATTCAAGGCAACCGCAGCGATCACGCTCATGATCGTGATCGCGAAGATAACTGTTGGAAGCACAAATCCTCTTCGATCCGACCGCGCACCGGCTTCGTGTTGGCGATCCGCCATCTTCCCCGCTATCGCACTCGCTCTGTGCTTCATTCGATCTCCCATTAGCGGCGGAGAGCTACTTTCGTCGTCAGCGAATCGCTCTGATAGACGTAGCTTGCTCCCACGTATGTGTTCTTGAAGCTCTCCGTGCGGAGGGTGAACGCGATGCTGGCGACGGCGGATGGGTTGGTCGTCTCCGCTCCAAGTGTGTCGTAGTAGGCGAACGTCAAACCGCTTGCCGGCGACGCGAGCGGGCCGGTGAGTTGATCATACGATGTGGCGGCGCCAACCTTTCTGCCCAGCCACCAGCGATTATTGAGCTGGTACTCCGCGTACTCGACGCGACGGAAGCTGCGGAATGGCGCGCCGACCTTTATGTATGACGTGTCGGTCTTCGCACCGACTGCGAATTCCACCACAACGTCGGGCGGACGAGCGCCAGGCCATGCGCAGGCTGTGACTCCCATCGCGGCGGGAGTGCCTACCGCTGTGATCTTGAGCGCCGTCCACTGGTCGCGTCCCATCTGGTAGACCAGCGCGCTGTCGTCGATGCCGGCGAGCACATTGCCCCCCGTCTTCCACAGACCGTAGCGCGGAAGAAGCGGGTGCTTGGCGCATATCGTACCGAGGCCGCGCTGGGATCGTACAGCCACCATACCAGGACCCATCGCGGCAATTGGGCTTTCCCCCACCAGCGATTGTCTCAAGTCCCAAGCGAGCAGGGCACCGGCTTCTCGCGCCGTCTCACGAACGTCAATTACTTCTCGCTGTTTCCGGTAGCCCCTTCCCTGCACAATCATCATCTGCACGACGCCGCTCAGCACGAACACGCCGAGGACGAGTCCGACGATGAGCTCGATCAGCGAGAAGCCGCGCCGACCGTTCGGCGAGCGAACAGAACGCGACATTGTCATTGCAGTTGGTCCTTCGCAAGAAAGAGCGTGACGGTATCCTGGTAGACGGTCGTTTGGCTCGCTTGTCCGCGACGCTCTACCAGGATGTCGAGTTTCTGCGAGTTTGCACTTGCGGCGGTAACGGTCCAGCTGACGGCTCTCCCACGAATCGTCGAGGATCCGTTGGAGACGTGGTTCCAGCCCTCGCCGACGAGGCTGTCGGCAACCTGCTGCACGTCTGCCGAGTATTGGAGGTCTTGCCGTGCTTTTCCCATTTGCGCGAGGCCCAGGGAGGCCGCGCCGGCAAGACTCATGATCGCAACCCCCAGCAGGGTTATTGCAATCATGACTTCCACCAGCGAGAAGCCACGCTTGCTGTTGGACGGGACCAGGGATTTCATCTCAGCACCTTGCCCAGGAGTGTAGTCGCAACCGTATCGGCCATCACGCCATCCGAAAAAATCACGTTCGCGTCACCAGATTCGCATGACCCCGCGGTCGATGCGATCCCGCGGGCGTCAAAGCAAAGGAGCGCCCGGTTAGTCGTCATATTCAGTCCGTTGTCGTCGACATGGCGGACATTTCCGATTATGGCCCGCTGTCCGATTCCATTGGCGCTCGTGTCGACATCAATCCAGAAGCGTTGGCCGGTCGCGTCGACGTGGAGCTGGGCGACGCGCCCGTATCGGAGCGCAGTGGAGCGAGTAAGGGAGTGTGTGAGGACGAACTGGTCCGCGGCCGAGGCAGTGGTGCGACGCTGGAGGGCGGCGGAGATTTTAGGTCCTCCCATCGCCGCCACAATCCCTATCACAGACATCACCATGATGCCCTCGATCATAGTGAAGCCTCGCCGGTTTCTCGCAAGCATGCTGACACCACTCCTCATGGAAGGACGCTTACTGCTGTGCTTGCACTAAAAGACTGTTTCTTAGTCGCGAAACGTCACCGGCTCACGTGTCGGCGGCGTAGTGATTCGGAGTAGAGCCTGGGTAATGTGTTGATTTTATTGGTGTTACGCTGGCGCGGGTGGGGAATGAACCCAATCGTGAATGAAGCGCCGTCAGGTCGCCCGGTTGGGGTAGGGCGTTCTTTAACGAGGAGATAACTTGTGACCCGTGCCAGCCTCCCCATAGTCATTTACTTGTGAAGGGATCATCCGACGCAGACCTCGTTGCCGCTGTTCTCGCTGGAGATGTCGAAGCATTCTCTGGCCTGGTTCGGCGTCATGAAGACACGTGCGTCCGCTTCGCGGTACGAATGCTTGGATCGCGGGCAGATGCGGACGATGCACTCCAGTCGGCCTTCATGCGTGCTTTTCGTGGCTTGCGCAGCTGCAGGGAACCGGATCGCTTCGGAGGGTGGCTTTACCAGATTGTTGTCAACGAGTGCCGGACCTATGCGTCGCGACAGAGACGGCGTGACCTTCGCTTTACTCCCGCGACCAATGCGATCGAGCGCGCTGTGGCGCCGGGCTCCGAACCGGAAGAGGCTGCGGATATTGGTGGACACATCGAAAATGCGCTGGGTATGCTTCCGGCCGATCAGCGAGAGGCATTCCTGCTCAAGCACGTGGAAGAGATGAGTTACGAGGAGATGAGGGAAATGACGGGCGTCAGTATATCGGCACTGAAGATGAGAGTGAAACGGGCCTGCGACGGGCTCCGCGACCTTCTTGAAGGGGTGTACAATGGCTGAGAACTATGACGACAGCGCGATGGCGAAGGACGCCGAATTTGCAGAACGGATTGCGGCGCGCCTGCGCGCTCCCGAGCAGATCCACCCATCCTTCGAGAAGCGTCTGATGGAGAAAGTGCGCGCCGAAGGCCCGCTACTCTACCCGGCCCGTGCTTCGTCATCGCGCCAGTGGTGGAGGACAGAGCGAGTCTTCCGCGTTGCCCCGCTGACGGGGCTCGCCGTTGCCGCTGGCATCGCAGGTATCATCGCGATCTCCGGCATCGCGATTGGGTCACGGATTTCCCCGCATTCTCCTGAGGCCACTCGTGCCGCGTCAACAGCCGGACGCGACACCGTCCAGGTCGTGCGCTTCGTCTTCGTCGACCAGAATGCGAAGAGCGTAGAGCTCGTCGGCGATTTCAATGAATGGGCAAAGGGAAGAACCGAGCTGGGGCGTTCGGGAGCACCGGGCGTGTGGGCCGTATCCGTTCCCCTCTCGCCGGGACGGCACGAGTATGCTTTTATTATAAACGGCTCGCGCTGGGTGGCGGATCCGCTCGCTGTGAAGAGCTCTGACGATTTCGGCACCGAAAGCTCGGTGATCCGGGTCGGAACACCAGCCAATAGCGCGACGTAGAAGAAGAAGCATTCTCTCTCGGTACACGTTCCCCGCGGTTATTTGAAAGCTGGACGAGCCCCAACTTTACCAACTTTGCGAGGAGCGCTGACCGCGATCCTCCTCGTGGCGCGCGCAAGTCACGCGCAAAAAGTGGAAAGCACGCTTGATATCGGCGGGGCCGCGCTTCGCTACGCGGACACACTATCGACCGGTGCGGCCACGATTACACCACACCTCGTAGCTGATTGGGGTTCCGGATTCATCGAGGCGTCGGGGACGTACTCGCAATTCACTTCCGGAGGCGGCTGGAGCACTCAAGGATTCCTCTCGGCATCGCGCTTCATTCCCGCCAGCCGTGGATTCTTCGCCGAATTGGGTGGATTCGCCGGCGGCAGCACACACAACGATGGCACCCGAACCGGCGAAGTAATCGCGAACGGACGGCTCCATCTCGCACGCGACAACAGCGAGTACTTTCTCGGCTTGGGCGGTGGTCGCACCTGGGACGGCGCTGCATGGAGAAGCCTGCTTCTCGGAGAAGTGGGTACCTCGATCGGTTCGGGGCCGACGAGTGCGTTGTTTTCCTTAAGCCCGACGATGGTCAACGACTCGATCAAGTACGCCGACGCACAAGCGTCGGTGTCCTGGAAGGGCGAGACGGTCGACCTCGGTGCAATGCTCGGGTTTCGGCTCGGGAATCAACTAACGACGCTCAACGCGAACGTGAGGTCGTGGGCGAGCGCGAGTGCGGTCTTCTGGATGACGCCGCGAATCGGCGTGGCGCTGGGCGGTGGAAACTATCCGGTCGATCCGACTCAGGGTTTTCCTGGCGGTCGGTTCGTGTCGTTGAGTCTTCGCCTCGCGCAGGGGCGGCGCCCCAGTCAGCTGCCGAGCGAGCAGAGCGGTCAGGAATCGCGCACTACTGACCTGGCCCCGAATCCGACCACCGCTGTTACTGGGTTCAGCGCTATCCGTGCCGCCGGGAAGGCGGTAACGCTGCGCGTGAATGCTCCCGACGCGCGATCGGTAGAGATCAATGGTGATTTTACGAATTGGATCCCGGCTCCCCTTTCTCCCATGGGAGGAGGGTGGTGGTCCACTACCATCCCGATCAAGAGCGGAAAATACCAGATGAACGTAAGAGTCGATGGGGGCCAGTGGATCGTGCCTCCCGGTCTGCTCTCAATGGTGGACGAGTTCGGAGGAACGGTTGGATTGCTCGTCATCGAGTAAACGTCTTGAATGTGACTTCTTATGGGGTTTCGGCAGTCTATCAAGTATGGCGCACCGACTCGGGCGGGCCATGACTATGCTTTACAGCAGATCGCAAATCACTCCTCAACGGAGATGATAAATACATGAATCAGATTAGAAGCTTGGCCGTGTTGGTGCTCGCGGTTGCACTGAGCGCGCAAGGTTCGATTGCGCAGACTCCGGCCAGAGATCCATCCGCACGTTTGAGGGAGGTGCTGCCCGCCGATGTTGCTCAGCGTGTTCTTGCCCGGATCGCCGACGCGCGGGCGCGGCAGCTGCCTGCCGAGGCACTCGAAAATCGCGCTCTGAAATTCGCGGCCAAGGGCGTAGATCCGAAGAATATCGAGCGCTCTGTAAACGAGCAGGCTGCGCGAATGGACACCGCTAGATCGGCTCTGGCCAGTGGTCGCAAGGCTACTCCGGCCGGAGACGAGATAGAAGCCGGAGCCGAGGCGATACGTAAAGGCGTCGACGGCGCATCGGTAAATTTACTGGCCAAGAGTGCGCCGTCCGGACGTTCGCTGGCGGTTCCTCTCTTCGTGATCGGGAGTCTTACCGATCGCGGCTTGAGCTCCGCTGACGCGCTACAGCGTGTGCTTGCCCGTCTCAAGGCTCGCGCGTCCGACACCGATCTGGAGAGCATGCCCGGCGACCTTCCGCCGCAGGCAGCAGCGGGACAAGCTAACCGCCCAGCGTCTACCGGTCGCGATTTCGGACAGAGTCACAAGCCCGCATCCGCCGGACGCCCTGCTACGGCAGGACCGCCTGCTGGAGTGCCAGGAAATGCCGGAGCGAAATCCAACCCCGGTCAGAGCAAGCGGCCGCCGCGGAAAAACTGAACGAGTTCGAAGAGAGAAAAGGGTGCGGCGAAAGCCGCCCCTTTTTTTTTTTGAGGGACGCCACCCAGCAGCCACGCCTCCATTACACAGCTGAGCTGTGACGCTGGGGCATAATGGCCGAGTCTAACAAAATAGGACCGCGCTCTGCACGCGAGTCCAAATCAAACCAGAAGATTGTTAACGGACTCATGCAGGAGATAAGAAATGAACAGGACACTTCGACTTTTTGCGCTCATCGCGCTTGGCACCTTT
>DASWBG010000001.1:0-4126 GCA_036390715.1 Gemmatimonadaceae bacterium | reverse complement strand
TCGGCGGCACTGTCGCGAACGTTCGTTCGCATTATCGCGAGCTGCGCATCGCTCGTGGGCTGCTTCTCGAGTCGGGCAGCGCCGCGAGTCATGCTAGTGCTGGCACTTCACGCACATCGTCGTGGCGCGGCCGTCGACCGCGTGCGTCGAGACGAGCTTCGCACCGCATCGTCGGCAGGGCAGGCCACCGCGCCCATAGGCTTCGAGCTTCTCGACGAAGGTCCCGCGCTTTCCCCGCGCGTCGCGGTAGTCGCGAAAGCTTGTGCCTCGCGCCTCGATCGCTTCACCCAGAACGGCGACGATCGAATCTCGGAGCAGGCTTGCTTGCTCGAGTGTCACCGACGCCCCCGGGCGCGATGGGTCGATGCGCGCGCGCCAGAGCGCCTCGTTCGCGTAGATGTTGCCTATGCCTGCGATCTTTCGCTGCTCCATTAGGACTTTCTTGACGGGCTGACTTGTTGCCCCAAGAACTGCCGATAGATGCGTGGCCGTAAATGCACGGTCAAGAGGCTCGATGCCAAGTTTCCCCGAGTACTCTTCGAAACGATCGGCATCCATCAGCGCAACCGTTCCGAGGCGACGGACGTCGGCGTAATGCAGAGCTCTGCCGTCATCGAGGTCGAAGCGCAGCGTCGAATAGTCGAGCTCTGCGCCCGTGAAAGTGCCATCGTCGATGAGGAGTGCGCCGGTGAAGCGCGGCTGTACAACGATCCGGTCACCCGTGTCGAGATCGATCACCACCAGCTTTGCCCTGCGCCAGCTGCGAAGGATCGTCGCATCCCGCAGCCGCCTCGCGATCGAGCGCGCACTTACTTCGCGCAGCACATCGGCTTTGCGAACAGAAACCTTTTTTATCTTCCGACCACGGATCGCGCCGTCGAGGTCCCGCGCGATCGTCTCCGTCTCAGGCAGTTCGGGCACCGCGCATAACCTCCCGCCAGCCGATGTCGCGGCGCAGCTGCTTTCCCTTGAGCGTCACCTGCTCGGCGTGGGATCGCGACAGCTCCGCGGCCTCGATGAGACTCGGGGCGACGGCGGTCACTGCGAGTACCCGACCTCCGGCGGTCACGAGCTCATTGGTCCACGGGTTCAACGCGGTTCCCGCGTGGAACACCTCCACATTCTCTTCTGGCGGGGGGAGCTGAATGATGTCGCCAGTCCGGGCCTCCTGCGGATAGCCGGCTGCTGCCACTACGGTCGTAACCGAAGAGAGAGGTTTCCAATCTGGAACCCGCGCACGGCTGAGCGAGCCGCCGCCGGCGACGGCTGCAACCAGCTCGAGCAGCGACGAATCCATGAGCGGCATCAGCGCCTGCGTTTCGGGATCGCCGAACCGGCTGTTGAATTCCACGACCTTCGGCCCGTCGTCGGTGATCATCAGCCCGGCGTACAGAAGTCCTGTGAACGGGGAACCTCCGTCACGCATCGCTGCCAGCGTGGGCCTGATTATCTCGGACATCACCTGCGTGACCAGCTCTGGTTTGGCTCGCGAGGTCGGAGCGTAGGCGCCCATTCCGCCGGTGTTGGGCCCGAAATCGCCTTCGTGCAGTCGCTTGTGATCCTGCGCCGCCAACAACGGGAGCGCCTGATGTCCATCCGTGATGGCGAAAAACGAGATCTCTTCACCTTCCATGAATTCTTCGATGAGTATTTCGCGTCCCGCCGCCCCGAACACGCGGTCGCTCAGCATCGCGTCGATCGCGCGTTCCGCTTCGACGGTGCTTTGTGCCACGATCACGCCCTTGCCGGCCGCAAGACCTGACGCCTTTACCACCACCGGCGCCGTGAAATCAGCAAGCGCCGCTTTCGCCTCTCTGGCGTCCGAATGTTGAACAGCACGCGCGGTCGGGATTCCGGCCCGGACCATCAGCTCCTTCGCGAATCTCTTCGAGGTCTCGATGCGAGCCGCCTCGCGCGTCGGCCCGAAGATCGGGAGGCCGCGCGAGTGAAACAGATTCGCGATTCCCGCCTCCAATGGAGTCTCGGGTCCAACGATAGTCAGATCGACCTGCTCTTCCTCGGCGAGGTGCGCCAGGTCCTCGAGCCTGTCGACACCGATCGGGATGCATCGCGCGATGGACGCGATTCCCGGGTTTCCGGGAGCTACGATCAGCTCGATATTCGGATCATCACGGCGCAGCTTCCAGGCGAGAGCATGTTCCCTCCCGCCACCGCCGACGATTAGCACTTTCATGCGAATGCTTGCTCCAGGTCGGTGATCAGGTCCCCAATATCCTCGACGCCGCACGAGAGTCGCAGCAGATCGTCCCTCAAGCCGAGCGCCGCGCGCCGCGCAGGAGGAACCGATGCGTGGGTCATTGAAGCGGGGTGGCTGATCAGGCTCTCGACGCCGCCGAGTGACTCGGCGAGGGAGAATACGCGCACCTTGCCGAGGACATTGGCCGCCTTGTCCTTGCTCCCGGCGAGCACAGAGATCATGCCGCCGAATCCCTTCATCTGACGCTTGGCCAGTTCATGTTGTGGATGCGAGGGAAGGCCCGGATAAATCACGTTCTCGTGTCCGAGCTTTTCCGCGAGCCAGGAGGCGACATTGCGGCCATTCTCGTCGTGGCGGGGCATCCGGAGATGCAAGGTCTTCGTGCCCCGCAGCACCAGCCACGCATCGAACGCACCGGGCACCGCGCCCGCCGTGTTGAGAATGAATTGCATCCTCTCGGCCAGCGCATCGTCCTTCACGACCGCGATTCCGCCGACCATGTCGCTGTGCCCGTTAAGGTACTTCGTCGTGGAGTGATAGACGATGTCGGCGCCGTGCTCGAACGGTCGCTGAAAGTAGGGCGAAGCAAAAGTATTGTCGACGATGAACAGCGCGTCCTTTCGTTTGGCAATCTCACCCACCGCCGTGAGATCCGTGATGCGCATCATCGGATTGGTCGGCGTTTCCATCATGATCGCGACCGTGTGCTCATTGCACGCATCTTCGACATTCTGCGGATCGCGGCTGTCGACGTAGGAGAAGCATAAGCCGAAATTCCGGAGGATCTTGTCGAACAGCCGGAAGGTACCCCCGTAACTGCTCTCGCCGGCCACGATGTGATCGCCTGACTTGAACAGCTTCATGATGGAATCGGTCGCGCCCATTCCGCTGCTGAACGCAAAGCCGTGAGTCCCGCCTTCCAGCGCGGCCACATTTCGCTCCAGCGCTTCCCGTGTCGGGTTCTTGCCGCGGGCGTACTCGTACCCCTTGTTCTTGCCGAGTCCTTCCTGGACGTAGGTCGACGTCGTGTAGATCGGCGTCATTATCGCGCCCGAGAGCATGTCGGGGCGCTGCCCCGCGTGAATCGCGCGGGTACCGAATGAAGCTTTGAGATCTTCGTCAAAGATGCGGGTCATGCGCCTTTCACACTGGAAGAGATGAAGGGAGATAGATCAAAAGCTAACCAATCGACCTGCCTTTTTGCGTCGTCTGCCCGGCTCGTGCGGAGTAAATTACCCGCTACTCAACCGGCCAATGGGAAACGGGAGGACAGCACACGAATGGCTTATGAGGGTTTGATGGTAGGTGTTTCTGGCGTGCGTGGTCGCGTCGGGGAGGCATTGACACCGGAGATCATGGCGAAATTCGCGGCGGGCTTTGGCGCCTGGGCCTTGGCGCGCGCCGGAGGAAAAGCCGAAATCGTCGTTGGTCGCGACAGCAGGGTGTCGGGTCCGATGTTCCAGCCGGTCGTTCACGCGGCGCTACAGTCGGTTGGCTGCGACGTGCTTGACGTCGGGATGGTTCCCACCCCGACGATACAGCTCGCCGTCGAGCAGCACCAGGCCGCCGGCGGTCTTGCCATCACTGCGAGCCACAACCCGATCGAGTGGAACGCGCTCAAGTTCATCGGTCCGTCGGGATTGTTTCTGGATGCCGCGGAGGGAGCAGAGATGCGGGAGGTCGTCGAGGGACACATTCCGCGAGCGACGTGGGACAAGCTCGGCACCGTGGCTCAAGACAAGGACGCGGCGAGGGAGCATATCGAGAGGATTCTGGCCCTCCCATTTCTCGACGTCGAAGGGATCAGGAAGAAGGAATTCCGGGTGGCGCTCGACTGCGTTCGCGGTGCGGGCGGGGTGTTCATGCCGGTCCTTCTGGAGCTGCTCGGGTGCAAGCTGGCGACGATCA